>CAJTVH010000003.1 GCA_910579745.1 uncultured Clostridia bacterium
ATTCGTCCAAAGCCGCTTTCAGTTCTTGAGGTTTCGGTAAATTAAGGTCTAAATCCTCAAATTGGTAATCATTAGCGAACTCTTCCTCAAGAATGTCCGAACATAAATCGATGCATTCGTTGCAAATATAAACACCCGAACCGGCGATAATTTTTTTAACCTGCTCTTCCGACTTTCCGCAGAAAGAACATCTTACACCTTTTTTGCTGTCAATTTTAGTTGCCACAATTTCAACTCCTTATTAATTTTGAGGTTTGCTTATAACCGCGTCAATTAACCCATATTCTTTCGCCTCGTCGGCTGACATATAGTTATCTCTTTCCGTATCATTTTGAATAACGTCTAAAGGCTTACCAGTATTTTCAGAAAGCATATGGTTTATTTTCTTTTTAATTTTTAAAATCTGTTCCGCTTGAATCTGAATATCCGTCGCCTGTCCTCTCGCTCCTCCTAAAGGCTGATGAATCATAATCTCAGAATTAGGCAGGGCAAATCTCTTTCCTTTCGCCCCTCCGGATAAAATAAAAGCTCCCATGCTGGCCGCTAAACCGATACAAATAGTAGAAACGTCAGGTTTTATATATTGCATCGTGTCATAAATAGCGAATCCCGCCGAAACAGACCCCCCTGGACTGTTAATGTAAAGATTTATGTCTTTTTCCGGGTCCTCCGCCGCCAAAAATAAAAGCTGAGCGACAACTAAATTAGCGGAAACATCGTTCACTTCCTCACCTAAGAATACAATCCTGTCCTTTAAAAGTCTTGAGTAAATATCATAAGAACGTTCGCCTCTGTTTGTCTGATCAACAACCATAGGTACTAAACTCATAAAAAAACCTCCTTAAAAGATAGACAAAAACTATAAATATAGAATACATGAATACTAAATTGACAAAAACGATTTCTAAATTTTAAACAATATCGTCGGCTAAAGCGTATATGAAAACTTTTCAGCGGTTGTTAAAATCATATAATAATAATTTTACAAAAAATATTTAGTAGTCCGCTGTGCGATACAAAAAATATACTCAAAAAGTAAAATCCGCCGAAATATATAAATTTCCTACAAAAGCGCGCTCTATTGAAACGGCAATATTTAACAGCCTTCCTCATAAATAATATCCCCTCACATTAAAGTGAGGGAAATATAATAAACTTGTTCGGAAACTTTAAATTGGCGGATAAGTATAAATTTTGTCGTTAGACAAAGTTTAATTCTTACAGGAATACTCAAAATCTCATTATCAATAAAATTAAACAAAGTGTAACATCGAAAACATATTTAAGCGCTTTAAAGTCTTTCAAACAGACCTTGATTATAATTAAGACTCAACAGCGCTGTCAACAACAAGTTTAAGAGCTTTCTGAACTTTAACGTCTTTAGAAAGAGCCTCCCTGTCTGAATCTCTCATGGATTTCTTAAGTTTGTCGACCTCCATGCCATACGCGGAAGCTACTCTCTTTATTTCCTCGTCAATTTCCTCATCTGAAATCTCAAAATTCTCTTTTTCAGCAATCGCCTCAAGAACAAGCCTGCTCTTAACCTGACGCTCGGAAACAATTCTATAAGCTTCTCTCATATTTTCAATACTTTGTCCCATATACTGCAAATACATCTCAAGGGATAAACCTTGTCTTGAAATGCCCGCCTCAAATTCTCTTATTTTATTGTCGATTTCGTTTTCAATCATAACCTGCGGAACGTCCATTTCCGCTTTTTTAACTAAAGCGTCAAGAAGCTCTTCCTGTTTCTTATCATCGGCCTCTTTTTGTTTTCTCACTAAAAGTTTAGCCATAATATCCTTTTTATATTCATCAAGAGTATCAAATTCCGAAACATCCTGAGCGAAATCATCGTCAAGCTCCGGAAGCTCCCTAAATTTAATATCTTTAATCTCAACTTTAAATAAAGCCGGTTTTCCGGCAAGAGTTTTCTGATGATATTCCTCTGGGAATGTAACGTTTACCTCGACATCATCGCCTATATTCTTTCCGATAAGTTGTTCCTCAAAGTTGTCGATAAACGAGTGAGAACCTATCTCAAGTTCATAATCCTCGCCTTTTCCTCCCTCAAAAGCGACTCCCTCCGAAAATCCCTCAAAATCTATAACCGCGATATCTCCATTTTGAATAGGCCTGTCAGAAATACTTAAAATTCTCGCGTTTTTTGTTCTTACCGCGTCAATTTGTGAATTAACATCTTCATCATCAACCTTAACTTCCTCTTTCGTAAAAGATAATCCTTTATAATCATCAATTTTAACCTCAGGTTTTACATAAACCTCAGCCGTAAACGTAACGCCTTCTGTATCGGAAATTTCATCAACGTCTATCTCAGGCTTTGACACAACGTCAAGATTATGTTCTTTAACAGCCGCCTCATAAGCCTCTGGAAGAACAAAATTAAAAGCGTCGTCATAAAAAATCGCCTTGCCATATTGGATCTCAATAATTTTCCTAGGAGCTTTGCCTTTTCTAAAACCTTGAACATTTATACGATTTTTATTTTTATTGTATGAATATTTCATACCTTCCTCAAACCTATCGGCGGAAACCGAAAAAGTAATTTTAATTTTATTTACATCAATATTTTCTACTGTACTCATTAAAAAAAATCCTCCTTAGAATATTATACATTTTATGATTATAACATAACTTTTTTATCAAGTCCATAGATTTTTTCAAAATTTTTCAATATAAAAGCTGTATTTCTCAAAAATAAAACCATTTCAAACAACGTTAAACTTTTTATAGCAATCCAATTTAAAAATGAACAAATGGAGACAAGATAAAAATTATTTTCGCGAGTCGCTGGAAAGAAAGCGTAGTCGGAAGCCTGCGCCGACTGACAGCAGCGCGGCATAATTTTTAGCCGCGGAACTTGTTTATTTTTAGGTTGGATTGCTATAATAATCAATAAACTTAAAATAGTTCTAAAATACTCCTACCTTTACCTTTTAAACCCATTGACTATATTTCTCAATTAAATAGTTTTCCCTTATACGTATATCTGTCTAAAAATATTTATGTAATAAATCTCACAATATTTCAATATCAATATCATCAATAACAGCATCCGTGTTGTTTTCAATGAATTTAATAACGTTTTCAATAATACTATTAGCATGTGAACTCTCATTAGTCACACAAGCGAATCCAATAACTATATTTTTATGAAAATCCTGCCTATCAACCTCAGCGATAGATATATTAAATTTATGTCTCGCCTTCTCAATAATACTTTTAACAATCATTCTTTTGTCCTTTAAAGAAAATACCCACTCTGCGGTCATATATACCGTACAAGCTCCAATAACCATAAACATCTCCTCCCCCCAAATAATAAAAAAACCGCCGCTTTTCTTAAAATGACGACGGCTCTTTAATAAACTCTGTTCAATAAACATAAACCAAACCATATTCTTTTCAGACGTTTAATAATCCTCTGAAAACATTGTTCGTTAATTTGAAAATTATAAATTATCCTTTATCCTCTCAATAATCTCTTTATATTCTTCCTCTGAAAGATATTTGGGCGGATTGACATTCATATCAAAAGTTCCGCCAAAAGAATATCCGTCTCTTTGTTTAGGAACAATATGGACATGAAGATGGGGTAAAGTATCGCTAAACATGCCATAATTGACTTTCGCTGGATTAACCGCCTTATTTATAGCTTTTCCAACCCTTCGCATATCTTTTATAAAAAGATCCGCCTTATCATCGTCAAGCTCTGTAAGCTCAACGGCGTGTTCATTATACGCCATAACACACCTTCCGTAATAAGTCTGCTCTTTAAATAAATAGAGCTTGGAAACTCCCAAATCTGTTATATAAATCATAAGGCTGTCAAGTTTTTCCTTATTCCCGCAGTACAAACAATCTTTTTTATCCATAATAAAAACCTCCGTAATAAATTATATTTTCATCCGTGTTTTAATTTTTAAACACGTTTATATTATTCTGTTCACAGCTTCTTTTTTACAGACACTCTTACATGGTCAAAAATTTTTACATTATATCCAAACTCCGGGTACTTGCCCGCTTGTCCATTCGTAATAATATAAATACCCGAATTTTCCGGAATCGCTCGTTCATCTATTTTCAAACGATAATTCCCAAATGATACGGCTTTCATAATTCTCTGAGTGTCATCCTCCAGTTTAACTGTCTCAATATATTCCGTTGTGGGAAACTTACTGTAAATAATATCTGGGAATGCATATATTTTGAGGAAACATAAATTATATTACCGTCTTTCGCTGACTCTGATAACATAGCGTTCCCCTCAAAAATTTATCTATAGAAAATTGAGAATTACAGCTTTTTGTTCATAAACACTATTTTCTCATTGAAATTAAAACCGTTCTTTTGATAAAAATGTTCTGTCATATTACCTTTTATAGTTAAAAGAGTAATATTCTCAACTTCCCTTATTTATCATCTCAAACTCTGTTATTAATTTAGAGCCTATTATTTGCCCTCTCATAGAATTTTTTACCGCAAACTCTTATATAACAAACTCCATTCTGTTACACAACCGCTCAAAGTCTCCCAAAATAAACCCATCCAGATTATCGCCTCGATAAGCGCGTATTCCATAAGAAATTTCAGATTTTATACTCCGCTCAAGCCTTTTCGCGGCGGTATCCTCTGTCCATGACTCCAGCCATGGTTCACAAGTACAACTATCAATAAATAGATTGGCCATTTCATTTAGCATACTAATATCTATTATTCTATACTCCATAATTCTAACCTTTTCTCTAAAAAACTGCCGCAAAATAATATATTTTGCGGCAGAAACTAAATTATTTTAAATTAAACCAAGCTCCAAGTCCAAGATACTGAGCTGTATCATCAAGCTCTTCCTCAATTCTCAATAACTGGTTGTATTTAGCTACACGGTCGGAACGAGCGGGAGCGCCTGTCTTAATCTGTCCCGCGTTTACAGCGACAACTATATCAGCGATAGTAGCGTCCTCCGTCTCTCCTGACCTGTGAGAAACAACAGCGGTCATATTATTTCTGTTAGCGAGCTGAATAGCGTCAAAAGTTTCAGTAAGAGTACCAATCTGATTTACTTTAATAAGTATAGAATTAGCTACACCTTTCTCAATACCTGTTTTAAGTCTTTCAGTATTTGTAACAAATAAATCGTCGCCAACAAGCTGAACTTTATCTCCTATAGTGTCAGTAAGAAGTTTCCAGCCTTCCCAGTCGTTTTCATCAAGACCGTCCTCAATGGAAATAATAGGATATTTATCGCAAAGAGCTTTATAATAGTCTACCATTTCCTGAGCTGTTCTTACAATTTCCTTGCCTTTCATTTGGCTTTCACCAGGGAAGTGATATTTTCCGTCAGCCTTATCATATAACTCAGAAGAAGCTACGTCCATAGCGATTCTAATTTGCTCACCCGGTTTATATCCCGCTTTTTCAGTGGCTTCAAGAATAACGTCAATAACTTCCTCCGGAGTAGCGAGATCAGGAGCGAAACCGCCTTCGTCGCCGACAGCTGTGGAAAGACCTCTTCCTTTCAAAACTTTTTTAAGATTATGATAGATTTCAGCGCACATTCTTAAAGCTTCTTTAAAACTTTCAGCGCCTACAGGCATAATCATAAATTCCTGGAAGTCAACAGTGTTGTCGGCATGTTTGCCGCCGTTCATAATGTTCATCATCGGAACAGGCAAAGTTTTTCCGTTGAATCCCCCAAGATATTGATATAAAGGAACATTTAACGCCTCAGCGGCAGCCTTAGCTACAGCCATTGAAACACCCAAAATAGCGTTCGCGCCAAGTTTAGCTTTGTTAGGAGTCCCGTCAAGCTCAATCATTTTATTGTCAATAGCTACTTGGTCAAGAGCGTTCATACCCTCAATTTCAGGAGCTATAATGTCGTTAACGTTCGCTACAGCTTTAGCTACGCCGGCTCCCATATATCTGTCCCCGCCGTCTCTAAGCTCAACAGCCTCATGCTCGCCTGTTGACGCTCCGGAAGGAACAGCCGCGCGACCCATAGACTGAGCTCCGTCTAAATCAACAACAACCTCAACCTCAACCGTAGGATTCGCTCTTGAGTCAAGAACTTCTCTCGCGAAAACTTCTAAAATTTCAATATAACCTTTCATTTGTAAACTCCTTTCAAAATTGTAAACTTTTTTATAATATATATAATAATCTTAAAAATACTATATGTCAATAATATTTTACATGAAAATTAAATTTTAACGATAAACCATTTATTTAATTAAAAGCGATTGACCCGTCATTTCCTCAGGTTGCTTCAGTCCCATCATCTCAAGTAACGTTGGGGCTATATCACAAAGCTTTCCACCCTCTTTAAGCCCTTTCCCTTTATCACAGTTAATGAGACCAAACGGTACTGGATTAGTTGTATGGGCGGTAAAAGGCTGCCCTGTCGTATAATCAATAAGCTGATCGCTGTTTCCGTGGTCTGCGCATAAAAACATTTGACCATCCACCTTTAACAAAGCGTCAAGAACTTTTCCAACGCACTCGTCAATAGTCTCAATAGCCTTAACGGCGGCGCCCATAATTCCTGTGTGTCCAACCATATCAGGATTAGCGTAATTTATAATAATAAGGTCTTGCTCATTTTTAAGTATGTTCTCAATTAACTTTTCCGTAACTCCGTAAGCGCTCATCTCAGGCTGTAAATCATACGTGGCTACTTTTGGGGATGGAACAAGAATTCTCTCCTCATTTTTATTCGGTTCTTCCACACCGCCGTTAAAGAAAAAAGTAACATGAGCGTATTTTTCCGTTTCGGCGATTCTCATTTGTTTAAGACCAAGATTTGAGATGTACTCTCCCAAAGTATTTTTAAGTACCTGAGGTTTATAAGCTACTTCCTTATTCTCAATAGTTACGTCGTAATTTGTGAAACAAACATATTGAACCTTAAAAAATCCATTTTTTCTCTCAAAACCCTCAAATTCCTTGTCGCAGAAAGCTCTTGTGATTTCCCTCGCCCTATCTGGTCTGAAATTAAAGAAAATAATTGAATCGTTTTCTTTTATTTTTCCGACCGGCTGACCGTTTTCAAGAATAACCGTGGGAACCACAAACTCGTCAGTAACATCTTTAGCGTATGTTGCCGTCATACAGCTCTCCGCGCTCTCGGCAGTCTCTCCCTCGCCAAAAACCATGGCGTTATAAGCCTTTTCAACTCTGTCCCATCTTTTATCCCTGTCCATAGCGTAATATCTTCCGGAAATCGTGGCGATCTTTCCAACGCCAATTTCATGAGTTTTGCTTTCAAGACTCTCAATAAAACCCTTTCCCGATGATGGAGGAGTATCTCGTCCGTCAAGAAAAGCATGAATATAAACATTTTTAATATCATTCATTTTAGCCAGTTTCAAAAGAGCGTATACATGCTCAATATGACTGTGAACACCACCTGTGGACAAAAGACCGTATAAATGTAAATCAGAGTTGTTCTTCTTACAGTTCTCAACAGCTGAGAGCAAAGCGGGATTTTCAAAAAAATCACCGTCCGAAATCGATTTTGTAATACGAGTAAGTTCTTGATAAACTATTCTCCCCGCACCCATATTAAGATGCCCTACCTCTGAATTTCCCATCTGACCGTCAGGCAGACCAACATCAAGACCGCTTGCGTAGCCCTTGACAAAAGGATATTTCTCAATCATGGCGTCAATATTCGGGGTTTTCGCCTGTTTAATAGCGTTTCCTTCTGCCTTGTCATTTATTCCAAACCCATCAAGTATCATCAAAACAGTTACTTTTTTATCCATAATACATTCTCCTAATAATTAACTATACCGCCAAAATCATCTTTAAGACTTGCTCCCCCGACAAGCCCGCCGTCAATATCCGGCATGCTGAACAATTCAGCGGCATTAGAACCGTTGACGCTTCCGCCATACTGGATGCGAACTTCGTCCGCCACATCGTCGTTATAAATCTCGCCTATAACCTCTCTTATAGCGGCACAAACTTCCTGAGCTTGTTCGCTTGTGGCGGTAACACCCGTTCCTATCGCCCAAATAGGCTCATAAGCGATGACCACGTGCCGCGCCTGTTCAGCGCTAACATCTTTAAGAGCTGATCTAACCTGAATACGAACAAAATCAACAGTAATCGCCTTTTCTCTCTGCTCAAGGGTCTCGCCAACACAAATAATAGGAGTCAAACCCTTTTCAATAGCGTGCAAAGCCTTTTTGTTAACCGTCTCATCTGTTTCGTTAAAATACTGTCTTCTTTCAGAATGTCCGATAATAACATATTTCACGCCGGCCTCAATAAGCATATCCGCTGAAATCTCTCCAGTAAAAGCCCCATTGTCCTTAAAATGCATATTCTGAGCTCCCACGGAAATATTTGTTCCTTTAAGAGCGTCAACAACAGGAATAATGTCAATAGCGGGAACACAAAAAACAACATCCGCTTTATCCGTATCAACTTTATTCTTTAAATTATGAACAAGCTCCAAAGCCTCTTTTGGGGTTTTGTTCATTTTCCAGTTACCGGCGATAATTTTCTTTCTCATAATTTAAACCTCCTAAAATAACCTAAAATCATAGAACTTTCTTGTATACACGCTTAACAAAAACATCAAAGCTTATATTTATAAATTTATGCCGCTTTATATTTTAACTTTATAACAATATTAAACAGCTTTTCGTAAAAAATAAAACTTAATTTTCAACCCTATATTTTAACTTTTCCTCCGAAAAAATATAGGGTTTATATTAATTTCCACTCATTCATCTTTAAAAAGCGTTTATGATCTCAAAAATAAATTACCATGATTTAACATAAACATTATTTATCGTTTACAGCGACAACGCCCGGGAGTTCTTTTCCCTCAAGAAACTCAAGAGAAGCACCTCCGCCTGTAGAAATATGGCTCATTTTGTCACCGAAACCAAGGAGATTAACAGCCGCCGCGGAATCGCCCCCTCCAATAATAGTAGTAGCGTCTATTGAGGCTAAAGCTTTCGCCACAGCTATAGTTCCTTTAGCGAAATTCTCAAACTCAAAAACCCCCATAGGTCCGTTCCAAACAACTGTTTTAGCGTCTTTTAAAGCGTCTGAGAATAACTCTCTTGTTTTCTCGCCAATATCAAATCCCTGCCAGTCGGCTTCCATTTTGTCGGAATCAACTGTTTTAAATTCCGTATCGTTTTTAAATTCCAAACCAACTACCGTATCGATTGGTATGAGGAACTTCACGCCTTTTTCCTCAGCTTTTTTCATCATTTCTTTAGCGTACTCAACTTTGTCTTCCTCAAGAAGGGATTTTCCGACCTCATAGCCTTTCGCTTTCATAAAAGTATACGCCATACCGCCCCCGATAATCAAAGTATCTACTTTGTCAAGAAGATTATTGATAACGTTGATTTTATCAGATACTTTAGCGCCTCCTAAAATAGCCACAAAAGGTCTTTCTGGACTATTAACGGCATTTCCGAGATAATTAATTTCTTTTTCCATAAGATAGCCGACAGCAGATTCTTTAATATATTTTGTAACTCCCACAGTTGAGCAATGCGCTCTGTGAGAAGAACCGAAAGCGTCGTTTACGTAAACTTCAGCTAAAGAAGCGAGCTCCTCGCTGAAAGTATCAATGTTTTTTGTCTCTTCTTTTCTAAATCTTGTATTTTGAAGTAAAACAACATCTCCATCTTTCATTTCAGCGACAGCTTTTTTAGCGTTTTCCCCAACAACGGTATCATCAGCGGCAAAAACAACATCTTTACCGAGTTTTTCCGAAAGTCTTTTTGCCACAGGCTCAAGAGAAGCGCTTGGGGTAGGTTCCTTCGGTTTTCCAAGATGAGAGCAAAGAATAACTTTAGCGCCGTCGCCGATTAATTTTTTAATTGTTGGCAAAGCCGCTACAATTCTATTCTCATCCGTAATAACACCCTCGTTAAGAGGAACGTTAAAATCGCATCTTACTAAAACCTTTTTGCCTTTAACCTGTAAATCATCAACTGTTTTTTTGTTTAACATAAAACTATTTTCTCCTTTCGGTATTTATTAAGAAATAAAAACATATTTATTTTTTATGTTTTTACTACTTAAAATATAAATTTTTTATAAACAACTTATAAAATATGGGCACTTCCGAAAACTTATCACTATAGCAAAATAATAAAACATACATATCATGAAATTATTTTATTATTTATTTCAAGCTAAAAATTCCGCGAATTTCCATAATCTCTAAAAACAAGCAACTTCTCAATTTTAAAAATCAATAATAAAATTAATCGTTTTAAGCCGCTTTCGCTTTTTATAATTTTAGCCATATATTTTCGTTTTCGGAGAAACCTTGTTAAAGGTTATAAACAGACAAACAATCCCTCCCGTTTATAATCTTAAATAACATTATCGGGTTTGTTTAATATTCCCATTAATATATTATAAAATAAAATTTTAACTTTGACAATATTATAACATTATCTTTTTTAAATTTTTTATTATTTTCTTTTCATAACACTTTGGGCAACGTTTAACGCGTGGTCTGAAACTCTCTCTAAATTTGTCAATGTATCCAAAAACGCTACCCCCGTCGTGGTATCACACTCAAGCTTGGCGAGCCTCTCAATATGCCTCGCTCGAAATTCTTTTTCCATACAATCAACCTCGGCTTCTCCTTTTGCAACCTCCTCAGCTTTATCAATATCTCTGTTTTCAAGAGCTAAAATGGCGTTTTTGACACATTTGATTGACGCCTCGCATATTTCAGACATCTCTCTGCGTCCAACGTCAGAAAACCTAACCTTTTCCCTAATCATAAACTGAGTGACCTCCGCTATGTTCTCACTATGGTCTCCAATTCTTTCAATATCGTTTACTGTATGAAAAAGAGAGGTAATCGTTTTCTTTTCCAACTCGTTTATATTTGTGCTGCAAAGCTTAACCATGTACTGAGTAATAGCTTTTTGCAGCTTGTCTATATTTTTTTCCCGTTTAAAAATCTTTTCCACCTTTTCCTCGTCTTTGGTCATAAGAAAATCGATTGAGAGCTTAAAATTGTCATAAGCCATGTACCCCATTCTGACAATTTCCTTTAAACAGTTTTGAATAGCGAATACAGGCGTTTCCATAATACGGTCGTCAAGATGAATTAATTCTGACTCATCCTCAGCGGCTTTTCCTCTAAGCGCGATCTTCTCGGCGATTTTAACAAGAATACCGCTGAAAGGATACATCATTACCGTATTGGCGATATTAAAACTTGTATGAGCGATACTTATCTCAAGAAGATTTATCGAATGCGTCCCTATATCAGGTCTTATAAACTCAAAGAAAATATAAGCGAGAAGGCTGAAAAACACGCTTCCTATAACATTAAACAATAAATGTATATAAGCGGCGCCTTTAGCGTTTTTAGACGCTCCCACACTTGACAGCATCGCTGTTACACAAGTTCCTATATTTTGTCCCATTATAATATAAATAGCTGAATTCCATGTAACTATTCCAGAAAAAGCGAGCGACTGCAAAATACCAACAGAAGCCGAGCTACTCTGAATAATCGCCGTAACGACAGTACCCACAAGAACCCCCAAAATAGGATTCTCGCCAAGCTCCCTAAAAGCGTCTTTAAATAACTGTGACTGACTCAAAGGTCCAAGACCGCTCGTCATCATTTTTATACCAATAAAAAGAATACCAAATCCTACAATAATCTCGCCTATTTGTTTTATAGTGTTCTTTTTGGAAAAAATAAGCATCATGGCGCCTACAGCCACAGCGATAGGCGCTAAAGTTTCCGGCTTCAAATATTCCGCCCACTCAGCGCTTGAAACAAGCCAGCTTGTAGCTGTGGTACCGATATTAGCTCCCATAATAATTCCTACAGATTGACTTAGCGTCATAAGGCTGGCGTTTACAAATCCCACAACCATAACCGTGGTCGCTGAGCTGCTTTGAATAATCGCCGTAACGAAAGCTCCTATAAGAACCCCTAAAAATTTATTTTTAGTAAGCATTTCCAAAAGCTTCTTCATTTTGTTGCCCGCCGACTTTTGTAAGCCGGACGCCATAATATTCATTCCGTAAAGAAATAAACCAAGTCCTCCAGCGAACGCTACAACTATACTAAAATAGTCCATTTTTCATCCTCCCCGCCATTGCGGCTGTTATATTCATTTTAAGATTATAGAGAAAAAAAGGGGTAATTTTTTCAAAAGAAAATAACTTTTGTTTACAGAACATTTCAAAACTTATCATAGGTTTTAAAAACTTCACAGACTTTTAATCAGAGCGAGCATAAAAACTACGTAATAGAGTTAAAACCACAAAAATAACCTGAGATAACCTCGAATTATCACATTATTTTCCGGTTCCCCGCTCTGACAAATCTATTCAATCAGCATATTTTAAAACATTTCTCAAATATACCAAAGAGCTTATATAAAACCACGCCATAATCGTTAAAATAATTTGATTAATAATTTTTTTCAAATATAAGTCTTCTTTAAATAATCAACAAAAAAATTTATAAAAAAACTATATAGCTTAATTTTAACAACTGTTTGCATAATTTTTAATGTTTTAAGTTTTAAAAAAGTTCTTACGCAAAAACTTGCGTACCTTTGAAAAATAAAATTTTAATTTCAAGAAATCGCCGATTAGCCGATTAATTGTATGAAATAGCATTAATAAACTTTTTCCAATATATTTTCGATTATCCGGCTCTTATGGATTATTTTTCTCGAAAACCTATATAAATAATTTCGAGAAAGAAAAAAATTTTTAATTAAAACCGTAAAAAATTAATATTAAACATCGTTTACAGCAATTCTAATATAGAGTGAGTAAAAAATTTATTTCACTCAAAATTCTCAAAGCGCCTCGTGACTCTTCCCGCGCTTTTAAGGTTATTTTAAATTGAATTGCCGTAATATGTAAATAAAAATTTATATAAAAGTCCAAACGAATAAACTTTTATTGATATTTTAAACGGTATAAAATAAACGGCGTTTCTATAATCTTATTTTAACATATCCCAAACATTAAAAGCAAGTCTTATGGTAATAATATGTAAAAAAAAATAGTTTTTAAAATATTAATGGCATATCGTCTCATTTTTATGCTATAATATATAAAACGTTATTCTAATTTCCAAGTGATAAACTTTGTGTATAGTCAATGAACTTAAAAACAAACAAGTTCGGAGGCTTAAAATTATTTTTCACTATGGCTATACCTTCCATTCCACACCTTGCGAAAATAATTTTCATCTCGCCTCCTTTTGCTTATTTTCAAGTTTATTGACTATAAAATATATTTTCATAAACTAATCTCAAATATAAAGTTAAAATAATAAATTTAAAGTCTATCCAAAAACTATATATAAAAGAGTTTAAAATATATACGCTATCTTTAAATTATAAATTACTCAAAACTATTTTACTTGAAATTTTTAAATTGTCTTACATTTTTTTAAATATATATTAGTATTATAAAAAACAGAAGGAGAAAATAACATGTTTAAAATCGACTACCATATTCATACAAATTATTCTTCCGACAGCGACGCTGATATGGAAGATATGATACTTTCCGCTATTTCAAAAAACATAGATGAGATAGCTATAACAGACCACGTAGACTATCACGAAAAATATGATCCCCCTCATTACGATGATTTAATAAATAAATTTAATATACTAAAGGAAAAATACAAAACTAAAATAAATATGGTATTGGGTGTTGAAATAGGGCTTGAAAATTTAATAGCGGCTACAATAAATAGTTTTATAACCTCTTATGACTTCGATTTTATAATAGGTTCATCCCATGGAGTTTGTAAAAAAGACCTTTACTTTGATAATTTTTTTGATGGAATGAACAAAAAAACCGCTTATGAATTATATTTTACCGAAATGCTAAAAAATATTAATACAATCGATAAATTTTGTGTGTACGGTCATATTGATTTTATAAGCCGTTATGGAATATATAAAGATAATTCACTAAAATATCGTGATTACAGCGATTTAATAGATGAGGTTTTAAAAACTCTTATAAATAAAAACAAAGGAATAGAAATAAACACCTCCGGTTACAGATATAAATTAAATCAGACATACCCTCAATACGATATACTAAAACGCTATAAAGAATTAGGAGGGGAAATAATAACTATCGGTTCCGACGCTCATACTCCCGACTATGTAGGCGATCATTTTGAGGTGGCGTATGAAATGCTCGTAAAATCAGGGTTTAAATACATTACTCGGTTTAAAAATTTAAAACCAAGTTTCACAGCCATATAAACGACAAATCAAAAACGGTTTGTATTTTTATTTCATAAAAATACTCATAACCTATAGCGCTTTACAACACCTTTATGTTTAGTGTGAGCTTACGCTCCCGCTTAAAAAACGGCCGACTTATTTAGTCGCTTACAGCTTATTTCTTTAATATTGAACTCATTTTATTGTTTCGCTATAATAAATAAAAATCTTAATTTCCTTTCGTCAGCTCTGTGTATATATTAAATAAATTTAAAGAAAGCGATATTACGAAACAACTTTTGTAATATCGCTTTCTGTTTTTATGTATAAGCAAAACTTACCATTTATTTAAAAAACCCCACTTATTCAATAAAAAGTTACTGTATAAAAACCAATAAAATCATCTTTTGATTAATTATTGATTATATGGAAGTAACTTATACTTTATATTTTTTTAAAGATATTGTAATATATACGCATAGACAGAAACATTTTAGAAACATTTTTATAACACTGTTTCTGTAAAAATAAATTTTTGAAAGGACTGTTTATTATGAAAAAGTTTTTAACTATATTTTGTTCTGTTTTGGCGTTATCTTCAACAAGCGTATATGCGCGTACGCTTAACCCAGCCCCTATAAATTTAAAAAATAAAACTTCTATTAACTTAAACATACCATCTCAAAATCAAAAATATAACTGCGCTAATTTAAAAAAACGCTGTACTTGTAAAAATAACACTACTTCATGTACAACAACAACCGCAACGACTACCCAAATTACTACAAAACCATCGGCTAAGCCCACTACAGAGGCTACAACGGAAACAACTACCCAAACTATCTCAAAGCCGACTACCGAAACAGTTACAAAACCATCAATAAAACCGCCTGCCGAGACAACAACCTCAACAACTGTAAATAACAACGCTCAAGCAAATATGGCGCAAGAGGTTCTTAAACTCGTAAACGCCGAGAGAGCTAAACAAAAACTTCCGCCATTAAAATTAAACACAGCTTTATCAAATGTCGCTCAATTAAAATCAGAGGATATGAAGAATAAAAATTATTTCGACCACACATCGCCTACATACGGCTCACCTTTTAATATGATGAAACAATTCGGCATAAATTATAAATATGCCGGAGAAAACATAGCGAAAGGTCAAAAAACAGCGGCTGACGTTGTAACAGCGTGGATGAATTCCGAAGGCCATAGAGCGAACATATTAAATAAAAACTTTACAGACATGGGCTTAGGTTATGTAAAATCAGGAAGTACTACTTATTGGACTCAAATGTTTATCCAATAAATTTCCTTTCATGCCCCATACATAATAAAAAGGAAATTCACTCTTTAAGGTTATTCCCTTTCATATGGGGCATTTGCTTTTATAAACCACGGCAATTCTAAAATAAGGATAATTTCAAAAAAATAGTTTATACACGCGAATCTTCAAAAGCGTAAAGAAAATCATAGAATGATTTGAAAAATTTCGAGTAGAACAATTTTTTCCTCAATCTATATTGGAATTGCTATAATTTCTTTTTCTCTCCTTAATAAAATAGGGCTGTCTTAGGACAGCCTTTTGGAGCGTTCGGAAAATCTTCCAAAAACCGTTTAAATTCGACATTTCTCTAAAAATTTAAATACCAGCTGATTTAATGACAGTCAAATATTACTCGTATTTTTATTTCATAAAACACTCCAAATCTACAGGGTTTTACAATACTTTTATATTCAGTGTAAGTTCACTTTCCCACTTAGAGAGTATCTGAAAACTAAAATACGCGTGAAAAATTATAAAAAATAAAACGAAACAGAAAGGCTTTTCTGTTTAATTGAACCGTTTTCGTTTATTTTTTAATAATTTTTTGGATATTTCTCCTATATAACTGATAGCTTATGATGGTTTTCAGATACTCCCTAGTATAAAAATAAGCGCCCCGCTTAAAAATCGCTGACGCTTCCTAATTGTTTAAATATAATTTTTTAATTAATCATCGTTTTCCCAAATTTATTTATATCTTAATACTTACCCAAAATATGTCTTAAAAACAAAATATAACTGAGAATTTATAAAAAGTAAAATATTTTTTCACATTTTAACTCAGTTATACACATAAAATGTTTTTTAAATATTATAATTAAATTTATATAGAACTTAAACGCGTCTAAGATTATATGATAATCGCTTAAAAACTATTTTCATATTTTTGTTTCATAAAAATACCACACGCCTACAGCGTTTTACAGCGCTTTTATATTCGGCGTGAGCTCACATAGCTAATCGCGATAATACAAAATAGGAAATATTATTTTTAATATTTTACGTGTTTAAAATCATAAAATTTTTTTAAAAGTCTATATTATTATAAATTTTAGAATAAAATAAGTTTTATTAAGGAGGAATTTTATGTGTACGGCAATAACCTATAAAACAAAAAGTTTTTATATAGGTAGAACCCTTGATTATGATTTTTCTTATAAAGAAGAAATAACAATAACACCCCGAAACTACCCATTTCATTTTCGAGAAATGGGAACCGTAGAAAAACATTACGCTATGATTGGTATAGCTCATATTGAAAACGATTATCCCCTGTACTACGACGCTATTAATGAAAGAGGACTTGGTATGATCGGCTTAAACTTCGTTGGCAACGCTGAATATAAATTTGAGGATAAAAATAAAGATAATATAGCGCCATTTGAGTTTATCCCCTGGATTTTGAGTCAATGTTCCTCCGTAGAGGAAGCGAAATATATACTCAAAAGAATCAATATAACAAAAATACGTTTTAATGACAATCTTCCCATAGCTGAGCTTCATTGGCTTATTGCCGACAAAAATGAGGCAATCACGGTTGAGGCCGTTAAAGACGGGGTTAAAATATACAATAATCCGGCTGGAGCGCTGACTAATAACCCTCCCTTTAACGAGCAAATGTTCCAATTAAACAACTATATGAACTTATCCGCAAAAGCTCCTCAAAACAACTTCTGCAAAAAACTCCCTCTTAAAACATACAGCCAAGGTATGGGCGCTTTAGGGCTTCCCGGCGACTTATCGTCAGAATCACGCTTCGCCAGAGTTGTCTTTACAAAAATGAATTCTGTTTCAGGAGATTCGGAAGCGGAAAGCGTCGGCCAATTTTTTCATATCCTCGGCACTGTAAATCAGACTAAGGGGTGTTGCGACACAGGAAATGAAAACTATGAAATCACTATATATACCTCTTGCTGTAACGCCGATAAATGTATTTATTACTACACAACCTATGAAAATCATCAAATTACGTCAGTTGATATGTACAAAGAAAATATAAATGGTTCATCACTTATATGTTATCCTTTAATTTCCGAGGAACAAATTAAAAACCAAAACTAATATCAATATTATAGCGAAGCAAAAAAAATAAACGCGCAAATTTTAATAAAATCTTTATACTAAGGAATCCTTTTATTGGTTTGAACTGAAAATTTTTTTCAATTACTATAAATCTATAAAGCTATAAACATACCACAAAATAGTTTTTTTATTTTCATAATTGCTGTTTTAATTCCATATTTTATAAATGAGATTAGGGCGTATCTGAAAACTCATTCGGTTATATAAAATACTTAAATTCGCCATAACTTTATCACGAAAAACTTGAGATAAGCTTCGATTATACCTGCGTTTTCCATTCCTGACTCTAACAAATTTGTTTACCTTAAAACAGTTTTCAGATACACCCTATTATAAATATTAGGCCTGTATAATAAATTTTAACACCAATCTCATTTATAAATTCTTATAGTCTATAAACTAAAAAACAAAATATTCTCATCGCTTAACTTATTTTTTAATTTATCAACTATAATTGTCCAAAAAATATTTAAAGTGCTGAAAACAAAAATAATATTTTAAACTACTTTTCAACAGCATATCCATACCGTAATTTCAATCTTCCAAAAAAACCTTTATTTTTATAAAGTTCTTTTTTAAGTTTCAATACAAAACAAGAAAGAGCGTACTTTTCGTCTTTGCGAAGTTCCTTTCCTCCAAATCTCACTTTATGAATTAAGGAAATAGCTCTTTCATATCTGTTTTTTGAGATTCCCCGAAACTTTCTGTCAACACTGTTCGTAAGTTCAAAAGGATGATTATAATTTCCTTTAACCCCCGCATATTGTAAGGTTTTCTGAATTTCGTTAGCATATAAACAAACCAATTTTTCATTACATAACCGTTGTTCAAGTTTCTTTTTATATAAAATTCTAAGAGTACGCTGTGATTCCAAAATTAAATATAAGAAAAAACAAGTATATAAAATAAGCAATACTCCCACGGGAAACACTTCCCCAAAAGAAAGCCCTTTGTCTGTTTCCTCCTCATCGACATCTTCTCGCTCTCCGTCAATATCGTCAGAATCAACATCAACACCGTCATCATTTTGCTTTGAACTAACCTGATACGCTGGCTTTCCCTCAACAATTTGATTTGTATAAGTCTCAACATACATCCCCGGAACTACCTCAACAGGTACCCAGCCCACTCCGGATACATATATCTCCGCCCAAGCGTGAGCGTTTTTATTTGTAAGTATAGCCGTAATCTCCCCATTTTCATTAGATACTGGCGTTTTTTCCTCCTGACAAAGATACCCTTCCACATAACGGGCCGGGTATCCCGCCGCTCTATATGCCATTACGGCGGCAGAAGCGTAATGCACCGCGTTGCCGCTCTTCGCCTCTGTCAAAAACCACCGTATAAAATCTTTTCCTTTTCCCATAGCCGGCGGAAATTCCCTATATTGTGTTTCCTTGCGCAAAACAGTGCGGATTTGTGTTGTAATCTCATTAAAATCCATATTCTCACCATTATTCTCAGGAAAAAACATTTTATATATCAGAGTTTTAAGCTCATAATCTATATCCATATACTTATCTTGAGCGAAATGGTGATATACCGACTCGACCCCCGTGTACTTCCTTTGTTCCTCCGTTTTTGGAAACTGTATCCATGGCTCTGTCATAATTCCGTCAGCGTTTGGAGCGTCAATCACATTTTCAAACTCATATTCACTTGCGCCAAAAATACCATCAGACTGTACTTGCCAGTCTTTTTTAGTTTCGGAACTTCCCCCACTCCACGAAACCACAGAATAAGGAAGATACATAAACTTTCGATACGCCCCTTTATTTTCAATTTTAACTGTGTTGTATTCTTCGTCATATTCTTCTTCCTCCTCGCTCAGTTTGTTATAAACAGAATACTGGGTCATAGGTGAAATTCCCTCTTGTTCAAGCCATTCCATAAGACCGTCATACTCATTTTGATAAGCCTCTTTATTAAGGGTTTTCCATTCACCGCCTGTGTAAGTGCCGCCAACAAAACCTATAAGATATAAACTTTGAGGATAACTCATAGTAACCTTTAATGTAGTCTCATCACCTTTTAAAAGACTATCCGCGTCTTTAAGCTCTCCTTTCGGAAGAGTATCTTCACCATACCTTATTTTTTCAATTTGCTTGCTTATTTCATCTTTCCATAAAGCTATACTTTCAGAACCGCTGTAACCTCTCGCCAAAAAAAAGATTCCCCCAAACATAATAAACGTAAGCGATATGCACACCACTCCGCCTATGCCTATTCTTCTCCTTGGGGTAAGTGAAAAAATAATAATACCTAAAATTCCGCATATCATACAAACCACGCTTATCAGCATAGACGAACGTCCCAAAATAAAACCAAAGAGCATCCCCGCTATAATAACGGTTATAACACATCCTCTCATCCTTTTTTTAACCAAAGTAAACAGCAGAGATGTTAAAGGAACCGCCGCAAGCGTCCAAAACACAATAGAATTAAATACACTGTCGCCGCCTACAGAAAACATTCGCCCATCTGTATCAAATCTAAAATTCCATAAAATAATAAACCTGTTCACAGCTCCAAGAAATCCTCTGACAGCGGCTAAGAAAAATATAAAAAAACACAACATACTTATAATATAAATACCAAAACTTAAAACTTTCTCAAATTTTTTAAATCTTTCTGAAATATACCTTAATCCTAATATTAAAACGCACACACACATTAACACCCACAAAACTATAGAAGCATACATAACATCCCGAAGCGCCGAGAAAAATCCTAGCAGCACAAAAAAAGTTAGCACAACTTCCGCTGTATTTCCAATATGATTATATTTATCATCATTTTTCTGTCTTAATAAATTTATTTTGCCTATTTTCGTCATACTTCCTCCGCGCCTTTTATAATACTATATTATGTATCCTATTCTGATAAGTATCAACATTTACAGGAATTATAGTATATCCGTTTCTGTCCATATATTCCAAATCCCTGCCCTCAACCACATGAATAACCATAAGGTCAGCCCCGCTAGCCATTTGCTTGAGAGACTCCTCATCATAATTCGGGGTAATATATATTATTTTGGTATATTCATTTCTATAATTTCCTCGAAGAAACACAAATACAGAATTACTTCCGTCCTCCTCTTCCAAAATAGGTGTATAAAGAAGATTTTCAGCCATTTGTTCATGTGTTCCAAAAGAATTAACGGGAACAGTCTGAAGCTCCCTCATATAAATTCTTCCAACATTATGCTCAAGGCCCATTTCCATCATACTGTAGCTTAACGCTGCCGTAAGAGCCAAAACCCCGTTATTGCGTGAGTTTGAAATGAGTATATCGCCTGATTTTTTCATCATATCATAAAGAAGCAACGTATTATAATTAGATGGACTTCCAAATTCCCTAACAATCATTTTATCAAGCTTTCCGGACAGCTTCCAGTGAATAGCGCTCATGCTGTCACCATCAATATAATCCCTTAAATCAGCTACCTCACTTACATCCTGCCCTTTTTTATATTGGTCATACAACTCTCCGAAACTCTTTGTTTCCGGACGCCGTGATAGCTCTGTATTCAAATGGAGTTCGGGCGGATATACCCTGACTTCTTTTTCTGCCATAATAGTTCCCTTCCATTTAAACAATCCCAGCATATCATAATAATTTATATTAGATATACTTATTTTTAAAGCTCCGCAGTCATCCGCAGGAAGAGAATACTCAAATGTCATTAACTTTTCCTCTCCCGGCTGAAGATTCAATTCCACAATCTTTTTTTCAACAAACATAAGATTTTCAAACACAACACTTACATAAATAATTCCTAAAGGTATCCTGTTATTCTTTTTCAAAGTAAATATAACAGGTATTGAGCTTCCCATACGGCATGTTTCTTTCGCCTCACACTTAATAGAAACCGAACGCATGGCGCAAAACTGTATAATTATCATCGTAAACGGTATTATAATCAAAACGCAAAGAAAAATCAAAGGTTCCTTTCTATCCGCCATAATATATGAAATTAAAGCCGCAAACACAATTATCATATATAATACTCTATTTTTCCACATAATCTGTCATCCTTACCGAGGTAACCCCTTTTAATAAAGATAATGCCCTTATTTCTTACTAAGCGAGGGTGCTTTCACATTGCCTATAATATCATTTAGAATATCCCTCGCTGTAATTCCCTCAATTTTAGCCTGTGGTTTCATTTCTAAACGATGAGCGCACACATCAATAAATACAGCCTGCACATCCTCAGGAATAACAAAATCTCGCTCGTTTAATATAGCCCTCGCTCTCGCCATATTAGAGAGAGCTTTCGCCCCCCTTGGACTAACGCCAAGCTCAACCATAGACGCCTTTCTTGTAGCCTCGCATAAATCAGTAATATAATATAAAATCTCATCTGTCATTTTAATAGCATATAAATAATTTTGAATTTCTCTTATATCATCTTTTCCAATCATAGCACGTACGTTATCAATATCGCCAATACCGTGTCTGCTTTTTAATATATCTACTTGATTTTCCCTTTCCGGGTACCCTATACTTAAACGCACCATAAAACGATCAAGCTGAGAATCGGGCAAAGCCTGGGTTCCAGCCGACCCATAATGATTTTGAGTAGCTATACATATAAAAGGTTTAGGCAAAATATGAGTAACTCCATCTACTGTAACATTGCCCTCTTCCATAACCTCTAAAAGAGCCGCTTGTGTTTTTGGGGAAGTACGGTTAATCTCGTCTCCTAAAAATAAATTACAATCCGCCGCTCCCGGCTTATAGTCGAACTCACCTGTATTTTTATTATATATACTGAAACCTGTAATATCGGAAGGCATTGTGTCAGGAGTAAACTGAACACGTTTATAGCTAAGTCCCAACGCTCTTGAAAAAGCTAACGCGAGTGTAGTTTTACCTACTCCCGGCGCGTCCTCTAAAAGTATATGTCCGCCGGCGTATATTGTCATAAGTACTTTCTCAATAATATTGTCCTTGCCTATAAACACTTTTTTTATTTCTTTCATAATCTGCTCAGACTGTTCTATAATCATATTTCCGCCCCTTCCCCATTTTCCGTACTATTTATTTCCGATAAGTCATCAAATCCCAATTCTTCATCATCAGTGGAATTTTCCTCAGAATCCTCTGTTTCTAAAGGCTCTTTCGGTTCCTCCATATCTTCTGATTCCTTATCTTTCTCAGGCTCTTTCGGTTCCTCCATATCTTCTGATTCCTTATCTTTCTCAGGCTCTTTCGGATTTTCATTAACGCCTTGTTTTTCGTCTTCCATCAAACTTCCCTCATTAGGAATTTTCTGTATATTATTTAAATTAAATTCTCCATCCGATAAAATGAAACGGTCTCCCGCCCCATCAGAAACAGAATTTAAAATTTTTAAAGCGTTTTCCCTGCCCAAAAGTTCAGTCAGCTTATCTAAATACGCGAGGTATATAATATCACCGCTATCCCCACTGTCTGGTACTTTTATAGAAAAATTAGTCGCCATCGTATTTAAGTCAATTATTCCTATTTCAGGAGGAACGGCTGAACGGAACTCTAACGCGGTAATACCCGTACAGCCGTTAAACGCTCCCTGTCCGACTTTTAGAACAGTTTCAGATAAATATATGTCTGTCAAAGATGAACAGTCTTTAAAAGCGTTTTCACCTATTTCCTCAAGATTCTCATATTTTCCCGGATGCCAGTTCGCTGATACGGCAAGAGATTTACATCCCTCATAAGCATTTTGCCCAATTCGTTTAAGACTTGAGAACGCCTTGGCCGTTCCTCCCGTACGAATGAGCTTAGGACAGTTTTTAAAACAATCCTTAGGATATTCTTCCACAGCTCCGTAAACGCTGACATACATAAGATTATCACATTCCGAGAAACAGCCCTCGCCTATTTCCGTAACAGAATCGGGAATAGACGGCTGTTTAAGAGAATCACAATTATAATAAGCGTATTCACCTATACTTTTAAGAATTGTATATTTGTTTGAGATAAAGGCGTTAGTAAGAGCTGCGCAATTAGCGAAAGCCCTGTCCTCTACTTTTTCAAGACTATTATAAATAATAGTGTTAATAGGAATGCCCACAAGATTTACACAATCGGCGAAACACTCCTCACCCAAACAATTTACTTGAGAACGAATTGTCACGGCGCTTGTGCCTTTAAGCCCAATACAGTTTTTGAACGCTCTTGTTCCGATTCTCGGCACAATACTTTTACTACTGCTTCCGATAATAACCGTTTCAAGTCCCTCACAGTCCATAAAACACTCGTCGCCCCACTGGGGTATATCTCCGTATAAATAAACCGTTTTAAGATTATCACAGCCCACAAAGCACCTATTTCCCAAAATAACCTCTGAATCCTGCGATATTTCAATTCCGGTAAGTCCCTTACAGTTTTTAAACGCCTCATCAGCAATTTTGACCGTAGTCTTAGGCACTTTAAAATCCCCTGAGAAATCAGGAGATACATCTGTTAAAACCCAGCTCCCGTCTTCGTTCTTTATATATGTCACGCCTTGTATAATTTCTTTATCGTCGTCAATCACACCAAGAATCGCCGCCGTCGTTCCGTCTCCGTATTCCTCGTCCAATATAGGTGTATACGCTGAGATGTAATCGCTGAGAATATCATCTTGTACCCATAAATGAATAAACGCCGACACCTCGTCTCCAAATACAAATTCACCAAGTTCTGTCGGTTCTTTTGAAAGCAAAGTTAAAACAGATAAATTTGAGCACTCCTCAAAACACCGATTCGGAATCTTTATCAAAGACTCTGGAAATTTAACGGTTGTCAAACTCTCACATTCCCCAAATGTCTTTTCTCCCATTTGAGATAAAACAGAGAGCTCAGAAAAATCCACAACCTCCAATGAATAACATTTAGCGAAAGCCTTAACACCAACAAATTTAAGAGTTTTCCTTATACGGTCCCCAAAAACAATGTCTGTTAAATTTCTGCAGCCATAAAAACAATATCTGCTGATTGTTGTCAATTCTCCGTTTATATCAACCGTTTTCAGCATTACACAATCCCGAAAACACTCCTCATCCATATGTTTTAAAGTATCCGGTAATATAACGCTTTTTAAAGAAGAACAGCCGATAAACGCCTGCGCTCCTATTCTCGTCACCCCGCTCATATCCACAATATCGCTCATTGACGTACAATAGGCGAAAGCCCTGTCTCCTATAGCGGTTCCGACGTTTATACTTCTCTCTTTAAATTTTAAACTTTTACAATTATAAAAACACTCTTCGCTTATTTCCAAAATAGACGGAAACTCAGCGCTTACTAAATTAACACAATCATAAAACGCTCCTTTTCCTACTTTCTTAACTGACAAAGCCTTAATCTCACGCAGATTTATACAGCCAAAAAATCCATAATCACCTATTTCCTCCAGCTTACTCTCATCGTTAAAACTTAGACTCTCAATACTTGAGCAATTTTTAAAACAACTTTCGCCAATTTTTTTAAGCTTATTGTCTTTAAACTCTATAGACGTTAATTCATCACAGTCCTCGCAAGCTTTATCAGCTAAATATACTGTATTGGGACGCAAAATAAATTCTTCTATATCAGTCGGCACATTAAGCAATGTATAAACACCGTCAGATGATATTCCATATACAATACCATTTTCATATAAAAAATCACTTAAAATATCATCAGGATAATATACATTCGCTTCCCCTGCCAATACTCCTGAAACATTTTTGGTATTGACAATAACAGTCTCAAGATTATTACATCCCGTAAAAGCCTCGTTATTTATCTTTTTAACCGTTTTAGGTAAATACACAATTTCCAATTTATCACAGTAAGAAAAAGCGCCTTTTTCGATTTCAGTAGTTTTATCCATCACCTCAAATGACGTACATTCATCATCGTATACCTTAATCAGTGAATATTGTCGTTCGCCATTTTCATTTGTTATCCGATATTTAGCATTACCGCTGTATATCAGGTTATCCTCGCCTCTAACAAGTAATTTTTCCGCCGTACCCTCTCCGTAAACAGGATCAAGCTTATTTTTCCAATCTACCATATACTCATTATAACATTTTTCCGGAACATAAATTTTAATATTCGGTATATTTTCTCCATCGGTTCGTTCTCCGAATAAATTTTCCGATATAATAACAGAATCTCCTTTCAAAATAATAGACTCTATCTCATTTAAATCCACAAAGCATTCTCTTTTAAGTTCTGTTACCTCTTTAGGAATTTCTATCTCATACACACCCTCCGCTGAAACGAAAGCTCCGCTTCCTATAGCGGTAATTCCTGATGGAACGCTGTACTTTCCTGAAATATAAGGTGAAACTCCAGCGAGTGTTGATGTATTATCGCTGTATACCGCGATATTTCCATCAGCGTATTGGTAAAGACCTGCCTTTTCCTCAATTTCATTTCCCTGTTCATCTCTCACGCCGACTATAATGTCATTATTTGATAAAGCGATAACCCAATTCTTACAAATAGTATCATAAGCCGAATCCTGTACTAATACTTTACCATTGTACCCTATACCGCTGACTCCGACTGGTATACTTTCACCACTAAAATAAATCTCATTTATAAAAGAGTCTTTAAAACAATCTTTTCCAAGCTTTATAACCGTATTAGGTATATTAAGAGTTTTTATGGCGCTTCCATTAAAAGCCCCGTCTCCAATCTCAATAATATCCTTTGACCATTCCCGAATCTCTGTTTTTCCCGATGGAACAGATAAAAGGGTTTTTCCATCTTTACTGTAAAGAACCCCGTCAATTACCTTATACACACCCGTTTCATACGCGCTGTACATACTCAAATTAGGAAAATTTCTCTGTAAACTTATATAATCAATTTCCTTTACGCTTTCAGGAATATTTATAGAAACAACAGATTTATTCAGAGACTGAATTTTAATACTCGTCACACCCATAGGCACCTCAAAATTAGAGTTTATACCCGTGTATTCTACAAGTACCTGATCGCCTGTATAATTATAAAAACCCTCGTTTTTAATTTCTCTTTTTATTTTGCACCCCTCAGGAACTTTCTCAACAAAACTTATTAAATTGCGGGATTGATTTTCCGCCCAATTATTCATAGGATAATATACATAAGATTTATTATCTTGAAGATTATTGCCTAACACATAGCGAAATCCCGTAAGCATAGTAGTCAAAAAACCTGATGAGTCCTCCTCTGGAAATACAGTTACATAATAATTTCCCGACAACGTATTTCTAAAAGTATTTTGCAGCCTTGAATCTCCTAGATAAGCAATCATTCTGCCATAATCTTCCGTCAAATCAGCGGCAGCTCCGCTTGTCGGATATACCCGCGGGCTTATTTCTCCCAGGTTTCCTAAAATGCTTTCCGCGGGAGTTCCTGGATACACAGCCGAATAATATGTCCCATTTAAATACCCCCCATAGTAAAGCGTCACATAATTAGATAAAACCCTGTATTCAGCGCTTGTCGTCATCCCTTTATAATCAAAAACAGCCGCGAAAATTCCTATATTTTTTGTGGACATATTTACTGAATAACCATCATGCCCATAAGAAATTTCTTTACTGAAAGCCTTACCGTCTGAAAGAAATTCAGCTGTTACAGTAACCCCTTCGGATTTATAAGACTCTCCAAGATAAAATGTCCAGTCTTTTGGAGTACTTACTTTCAGTGAGATTAATTTTCCGTCATCCGTAACAATTGAGTCTCCGGGCTTCATTTGATCGTTTTCCCAGTCGGTAGGTTTATTATTATTGTCCTCATTATTATCGCCGTTACTATTTCCGCCATTATTATTGTTATTATTTCCGTTATTATTTCCGCTGTTACTTCCTCCGTTAGAACCGCCGCCGCTTCCTCCGCCGCTGTTCCCTCCGCTTTCGCTTCCACTGTTATTTTCGCTGTTGTTATCGTTTGAAGCACTGTTGCCTTCGCCGCTATTGCCTGTTTTCCCATTTCCTCTTTCGCTTTCACGACCGCTCTTATTATTATCTTCATTATAGCCATTATCGCTGTCGCCTTCAATAACCTCAGTTTCGGCTACTGTATCAGTCTTACTGTCGCTTACGGCGCTTTCCGCCGACGTACTATTGTTTGGGACAAAATTTAACCCTATACCATTTACCTCATCTGTTCCTGAAATTCCTATGGCGTTTGGGTTCACCTGAGACGTATCTGATTTATTGTTTAATGAAAGATTAAGAGGATTTAAATTCTGAGAATCACTTAAATCATTCGGCATAAGATTGTTTGGATTCATATTACCTCTCTCATCAGACCCTCCATACCGCTCATCATCCACCCGCGTAGCGTTTTGTCCGTCTTTATCAGAGCGAGCCTCTCCATCGTCTCCGTCATCCGCTAAATCAGAGGCCTTCCCGTCTCCGGCAACAAAATCATACTCATTACCGATAGAAATGTCATTCTCAAACCTCTCAAAATCCTGTGGATTAAAAACTTTATTAAGCCTTGAGGCATTCACCAAGACGGCAATTCCCGCTGTTACAATAAACATTCCCATTAGTCCAGCGATAAACGTTCTTTTTTTCTCTTTAAACAGCTTTTTCATACTTTTTTACCTCCATCGCGTGAATACATATGCTCCCCAATCGTACGGCGTACCTCATCAAAATCAACGGGTTTCGATATATGCCCGTTCATTCCCACGGCTAAAGACTGGCGTTTATCCTCCACAAAGGCGTCGGCTGACATTGCGAATATAAGAACATCTGAATCCGCCCTGTCCAGTTTTCTAATAGCTGCGGTCGCCTCATGTCCGTTCATATTAGGCATTTGAATATCCATAAGAATCACGTCATAAGTTCCGATATCGCTCTCCGAAAACATTTTAAGAGCTTCCTCACCATCACACGCGCGGTCAATTATAGCTTTTTCCATACCTAAAACCTCAATAGCGATTTCCGCGTTAATATCGTTGTCCTCCGCAAGAAGCAAATGAAGACCTTCCAATTTAAACTGTTTAATAGCCTCGCTATATTCCTTTTTATCCATATCATTACTTTGACTCTCATTAATGGATATCTCAGGCAATTTCTGTTCACCCTCAGCAATGGGAATACTTATATAAACAATAAATTCTGAACCTTTTCCTAACTCACTCTCAACAATAATCTGTCCGTCCATAAGCTTTATAATGTTATCCGCGATGGCCATTCCAAGACCGCTTCCCCCATAATTACGAGCTGTTGAAGCTTCTTCTTGCTCAAAAGGTTTAAAAATATTTTTTAAGAAATTAGCTTTAATTCCTTTTCCAGTATCTCTTACCCTTATCATAAGATGAAGTTTTCCCTCTATTTTACTCATCTGTCGGAAAGTTACACTTACGGTTCCTCCCGCAGGAGTAAATTTATGAGCGTTTGAGATAAAATTAATAATAACCTGTGTAAGACGAAGCTCGTCGCCAATAACGTAGCGAACGTCAAAATCCTGCATTTCTATAACCCAATTGATTCCTTTTCCCTCAATAGTGCTTTTAAACATAGAGTTGAGCTTATCAGCGACGCCGAATAAATCAAAAGAAACTTCCTCAAGCTCCATTTTTCCACTCTCAATTCTTGACATATCCAAAATATCGTTAATCAAAGTAAGTAAAAATTGAGACAAACTTTCCGCTTTCTCAAGATACTCACCTGTTGTTTTAGGGTTTTTTAAGTGCCGTTTGGCAAGATTAAGCATACCTAAAATTCCATTCATAGGCGTGCGAATCTCATGAGACATTTTAGACAAAAAATCCGTCTTCGCCTGACTTTCCTGATAAGCTTTCGCAAGTTTAGCCTCAAGCCCTTTTATTGTGTCGTGTTCTTCGGTAATGTCATAAAGTACGGCAAGATAACAGTCATTTTTCTCATCATAGTTTAAAACAACCTTCCCGCGTTTATATTGTTCGCTGTCACAAACCTTATAATCAAATTCCATACGCAAAGAACTGACTTTATCCCATTCCTTTAAATTTTTAATAACCCTTCTAACGGATTTTTTATTCAGAGCTTCTTTAAGGGTTTCCACATCATCATATATCACGTCTTCATCAAATCCAGTCATTTCTTTAAAATTCGGACTGATATAAAGTACCCTCAAATCCTCTTTGCGAATTAACATATAACAATTAAGGTTATTTAAAGTAAACGCGTTATAAAAACTTTTCTCACCGTTTGATAATATCTGTAATTTCTTTAATTTCCTATTTTGATTTATACACAACAAAAAAAGCAGTGCCGTCAAAAGAGACACAAAAAAAAGTATTGTCACTAACACTATATTTTCACTAACATATGTAAAAATACTCATAACATATCATCCTAACCTCATACGCTTTATTATATGTCATATTATATTAAATCGCCACTAAATTCTTTATCAGTAAAGTGTAAAAAGCCCATTTTAATTTTAAATTGTTTTTTATAGTAAAAGTATATAATGCTACTCTTAAAATGTCAATATATTTCAGTATAAATCCTATGAAATCAGCTTTAGGGAGAAGTCAAGAAAAAAGCTAAGGTCAAGCGTTTTTAATACGCGAGTTAAAAAAACGTAAGCCGCTTAAACTTAATTTTGAACCACTAAAAACTCTTTCACCCTTGTTGCCCAAGCGAATAGTAAAATAAAATTTTTCTGACCAACAACTTCTTATAAATATTTTCAAACAAAAAAATAAAAAGCACCGACAAAAATATCAGTACTTTTTATTAAACCTAGGCTAGCAGGATTCGAACCTGCGAATGACGGAATCAGAATCCGTTGCCTTACCGCTTGGCGATAGCCCATCAAAAAAATATATTAAAAACAGGGTTGGCAGGATTCGAACCTGCGAATGCAGGGATCAAAACCCTGTGCCTTACCGCTTGGCGACAACCCTATAATACACAAGCACGAGACGGGATTCGAACCCGCGGCCCTCGCCTTGGCAAGGCGATGCTCTACCACTGAGCCACTCGTGCGGATATGATGCAGTTGGGGGGACTCGAACCCCCAAGGTCTAGGACCACTAGATCCTTAGTCTAGCGCGTATGCCAGTTCCGCCACAACTGCGTATATTTTTCATAAAAACTGTTTTCTCCCAACAACAAAATATATTCTATCACACAAATTAATAGTTGTCAACACCTTTTTTTCACTTTTTTTCAAAAAAGATAAATTTTATATTTGTCTATATAAACGACGGTTAAATATTAATATCAATTTAAAGTATAACAACCTAAAAAACACGCGCTAAAACTTATCTGAAAACTTTGTAACAGCCGTAAAAACTATTACACGGTTCTCAGATACGCTTTTTTAATTAATTTTTTATACGCCGCTAATTTAAATAAACATATTATTTTTTTATTTTCTCAATTTCCTCAAGAAAAACTTTATTAAGAACTTTTATATAAGTCCCTTTCATCCCTAAAGAACGGCTCTCAATAATACCAGCGCTTTCCATTTTTTTAAGAGCGTTCACAATAACGGAACGAGTCACGCTTATTTTCTCAGAAATTTTTTTCATAATCAAAATTCCCTCGTCGCCTTCAAGCTCGCTGAAAATTCCGATAACAGCCTCAAATTCCGAATATGACAAAGCACCGAAAGCGCCCCTTATGATTTCTCTGCTTTCGTTTTTCTTTCTCTCAAAATCTTTCTCATAGGCAAAAACCATTCCGATAAGCCACATACATACGCTTTTAAGGCAAACCTCGCATTCCTTGGATAATTTTTCACTTGAATAAACAAATAAAACGCCCATGTTTCTGTTTACAAAAACAATAGGAATAATAACGCCGTAAAAATTTTTCACATAATACTCTGAATATCTTTTTTCTGTTATCTCATTAATAATTTCATCAAATGAATTAACCAATATCTTTTTAAAATCAAAGCATAAAGAGTTTATATCCTCACATCTTGATTTTTTTATAACATTGTTTCTGAAATCTATAAAAACAATTTCAACGTTAAACATATCAGAAACACCGGAAAAAACAGTGTCAAAAACGTCTTTTTCGGAAAAAGAGCCACGAATATTTTTTAAAATTTTATCAAGAGATAAAATTAAATTATCCATAATTAATCCTCCGTTTTTTCCTCGTCTGCCTTTTCGACACTGTATCCGCATTCGGAATTTGAGCAAGCTATTCTTAATTTTTTTGTTCCCTTTTCCACCAAATAACTTCCGCATTCGGGACATTTATCACCTGTCGGCTTATTCCATGACATAAACTCGCATTCAGGAGAATTCTCACAGCCATAATACTTTCTACCCTTTTTTGTTTTCTTAATAAAAACTTTCCCGCCACAGTCCGGACATTTAACACCGGCGTCCTCATAAAAAGGTTTGGTGTTCCTACACTCCGGAAAACCTGGGCAAGCTAAAAATTTCCCAAATCTTCCATACTTTATAACCATATTTCTGCCACAGTTCTCGCAAATAATATCAGTTTTTTCATCCTCAATCTCAACAGCGTCAATTTTTTCCTCGGCAGTCTCAATCATCTTCTCAAAAGGCGGATAAAACTCGCGTATAACTTCTTTCCACTCTACTTTACCCTCTTCAACCTCGTCAAGCTTTTTTTCCATGTCAGCGGTAAAATCTACATTAATAACATTTTCAAAATTATTTTTTACAATGTCGTTTACTATCTCACCCAGTTCGGTTTTATAAAAAACCTTATTTTCTTTTGTAACATAACCTCTCGCGGTAATCGTGCTTATAGTTGGGGCATAGGTGCTAGGTCGGCCTACACCTATTTCCTCAAGAGTTTTAATAAGCATGGCTTCCGTATATCTCGCTGGCGGTTGCGTAAAATGCTGCTCTCCCACTATAGACTCGTTTTTTACAATCTCATTTTCCTCAACCTCCGGCATAGTGACTTCTTCTTCTTTTTCCTCATTCTTCTTATATACCGCCAAATACCCGTCAAATTTAAGAACGGAACCGCTCGCTCTGAAAGAATACCCATTAGCGCTTAATTTAACCGACATAGTAGTATATACTGCGGGAGACATTTGACTCGCTATAAATCTTTCCCAAATAAGTTTATAAAGCTTAAATTGCTCTCCCGTAAGGGATTCTTTTATAGAACTTGGAGTTCTCATGGAAGATGTGGGGCGAATAGCCTCGTGAGCGTCTTGGGCTCTGCCTCCAACTTTATATTGTTTTCTTTCTTTTTCCATATAATTTTCATCAAAATTAGAAAGAATATAATCCTTAGCGTCCTCATACGCCTCGTCGGAAATCCTTACAGAGTCAGTACGTATATAAGAAACAATACCAACAGTACCTTCTCCTTTAATATCAACACCCTCGTAGAGTTGCTGGGCTACTCTCATAGTCTTGTTTGAGGCAAATCCTAAAATTTTAGACGCCTCCTGCTGAAGAGTACTGGTCGTAAACGGCGCTCCCGGATTTTTAACTCTCGAACCCCTTTTAACCTCGTTTACAATAAAATCATATCCTCTTATTCCGCTAAGAATCTCGTCGGCTTCTTCTTTTGAGTGAATTTCAAGTTTTTTATTGTTCTTGCCATAAAATCTTACCTTGAATTTTTTACCATTTTTATTTTTAAGGCTTCCTTGAATAGTCCAATATTCCTCAGGAATAAAATTCTCTATTTCCTCATCTCTGTCACATATAAGACGTAAAGCGACAGACTGAACTCGTCCCGCGCTGAGACCTTTTTTCACCTTTTTCCACAAAAGAGGGCTCATTTTATATCCTACAATCCTGTCTAATGTTCTTCTCGCTTGTTGAGCGTTTACCAAGTCCATGTCAATATCTCTCGCTTCTTTTATAGACCTTTTAACGGCGTTTTTCGTAATCTCATTAAAAGTTATGCGGGACGCCTTTTCCCCATCAAGCTTAAGGGCGTATAAAAGATGCCAGCTTATTGCCTCTCCCTCTCGGTCCGGGTCGGTAGCTAAATATACCTTGTTGGCGTTTTTAACCTCTTTTCTAAGCTTCGCTAAAAGCTCGCCCTTTCCCCTTATTGTTATATATTTCGGCTCAAAATCATTTTCAAAATTAATGCCCATTTCGCTTTTCGGGAAATCTCTTATATGCCCCATAGACGCTTCTATTTTATAATTGTTCCCCAAAAATTTTTTAAGAGTTTTGGCTTTCGCCGGAGATTCCACAATAACAAGATTTTTTTTTGCTTTCTCTTTTGTCTTTGTTTTTGCTTTTCGAGAATCACCTTCAGCAATAAGTGCATCTTTTTCTTTTACGGCACTCATAAATAAACCCTCCTGTTTATTTTAAACTTTTAATAATATTAAAATTTTGAAAAATAATTTTTTATTTTCCTTACAGCGTGTCTGAAAACTAAAACACATACTAAAAATCATAAAAAATAAAAAAACTTAAAGCCTGTTTATTTTTTATAATTTGTAAAATATTCTTTCAACCACAAAAAAGTGTTTATTCTTTTATTAAAGTCTCTTTGTTCACTCTTTTATTGATTCGCTGCAAATCAATAACTTCTTATATATTTCTGGCCTGAAATCTTTCTGATAACGCCTTTAATCTCAAGCATAGTCAATATATATTGGAGATTACTCAAATTTTTCCCCGTTTTTATAAACAATTCGTCAACCGAAATCGGATCCGAACATATACAATCATATACTAATTTTTCATCGGTTTCAAGAGTCTGAGTAATTTTTTTATTATTAATTTTATTATCCTCGCCTTGTTCTATTCCAAAAACCTCTAAAATATCCTCTGTTTTTGTCAATACATAAGCCCCCTGTTTAAGAAGTTCGTTCGTCCCCTCGCTTCTGTCACTTGTAATATTTCCTGGAACAGCGAAAACATCTTTCCCTTGCTCAAGAGCGTGACTAACAGTAATAAGAGATCCGCTGCGCTCCTTTGCCTCGGTTACAACCACGACATCGGACAAACCGCTCATAATTCTGTTCCTTATTGGAAAAAGATAAGGTTTTGGCTTTGTGCCCGGCGGATATTCACTGATAAGACATCCGTTTTCTATTATTCTTTCCCTAAGCTTGCCGTTAAATTCCGGATAACAAATATCAACACCGTTTCCAAGTACAGCCGCCGTTATACCATTTCCGTCCAAAGCTCCTCTGTGAGCGTCGCTGTCTACGCCTTCCGCCATTCCGCTTATTATAATAAAGCCGTTTTCAGCAAGTTCCTTAGCTAGTTTATAAGTAACGTCAGCCCCATATATAGAGCGTTTTCTCATACCTACAATATTCACCGAAGGCACACTAAAATCTGGAAACTCACCCAAAACATAAAGTCCTATAGGAGGCTGATAAATTTCTTTAAGCTTTTCAGGATAATTATCCTCGGAAACCCCAATAAATTTTATTCCCGCCCTCTCAAGCTCGTAAATTCTTTTTTCCATCAGTTTCTCATCTTTTGTTTTAAACATTGTATGTAAACATTCTTCTTTTATATTTTTCAATACGTTTAAAATCTCATCCCTATCGGCGTTCCATATTTCTTTCGCCTCGCCGAAATAATCCAAAAGGCAATTTTTCTTATCCGTACCGATATTTATAATACATGAAAGCCACATTAAATAATCATTTTCGGTATACACAATAAAACCACCTTTATCTTATAAATTTTCTGTCAAGATTTCTAAGCTGAATAGCCTCGGCGATATGAGAAACATCTATTTTCTCACTTCCAGCAAGGTCGGCTATGGTTCTTGAAATCTTTAATATTTTATGATATGCCCTGGCGCTTAAATTAAGACGCTCAAAAGCGTTTTTAATTATTTCTCTCTCCGTTTTTCCAAGCTCGCAGTACCTCTCAATCTGGGCAGCGGATAAAGCTGAATTAAAATAAATATTCTCGTTTTTATATCGTTCTTTTTGTATATCATGAGCGGCAATCACTCTTTTTTTTATATCCGCAGAACTTTCGGATTTTATATTAACGCTCAAATCCTCATAATTAACAGCGGACGCCTCCACCTGAATGTCAAGCCTGTCTAAGAGAGGCCCGCTTATTTTTCCAAGATACTTCTGTACGGCTCCTCGTGAGCAGTCGCATTTCTCCGAATATCCATAATACCCGCACGGACAGGGATTCATAGACGCGGCGACCATTAAATTGGAAGGAAAAGTCATTGTCCCGTTCACTCTTGAAATCGTAACCTTTCTATCCTCAAGTGGCTGCCGCAATTCCTCAAGAACGTTTCTGTTAAACTCCGGAAGTTCGTCAAGAAATAAAACCCCGTTATGAGAAAGACTCACCTCTCCAGGTTTAGGCACACGTCCCCCTCCCACCATAGCTGAATTTGAAATTGTATGATGAGGCGCTCTGAAAGGTCTTGTTTTTACAAGAGAGTTTTTGTCTCCAAGAAGTCCTGAAACACTGTATATTTTAGTAATTTCCATACTCTCCTTAAACGTAAGGTTAGGCAATATCGACGGAAGCCTTTTCGTCATCATGGTTTTCCCTGCCCCTGGAGGGCCTATAATTAAAATATTATGAAGCCCAGCCGCCGCTATTTCCAAAGCGCGTTTTACGTTGTCCTGTCCCTTAACATCAGCGAAATCAAACTCATAAAAATCACCGTCGTCTGAAAAAAGCTTGTCAAAATTAATAACAGTAGGAGGTATATCTTTTTTTCCGTTAAAATAATCCACAGTCTCATTAAGAGTTTTTACGCCGATTACTTCCATTCCCTTTACCAAAGCCGCCTCTTCGGCGTTCGCTAAAGGTACGATACATTTTTTCACGCCATTTTCAAAAGCGCCGTAAATAAGCGGGAGAATTCCTGAAATAGGCTTAACAAGACCGTCCAAAGAAACCTCACCCGCGAAAAATATATTTTTGGTTTTATTATTATTAATCACGTCAATACAAGTTAATATCCCGATAGCTATAGGTAAATCAAAAGACGGGCCTTCTTTCCTCGTGTTAGCTGGGGCAAGATTAACTGTAATCCTTTTAACGGGAAAAACAAAACCTGAGTTTTTAATGGCTGTTCTTACCCGTTCCTTGGATTCCTTAACAGCGGAATCAGGAAGACCGACAATCTCAAAACAAGGAAGTCCTGAACTTATGTCCACTTCCGTCTCAACTATATATCCGTCTATTCCCGTAAGAGCGCCGGAAATTATTTTAGAAAGCATTACTGTTACTCCTCCTTAAAACATCCCAAACCTCATAAATAATATTTATAGTCAAACAACTTAAAAATAATCAAGCCGTATAAATGATAATAGAAGCAATATAGACGTCTGAAAATCATTTTTATCTTGTCTACTTTTGCTCATTCTCAGATTATTTGATTATAATATCCATCAATTTTCATCTTCTTTTTCCTCAAACTTAAAATTAAGATTTCTCTCATATAAATCCGCTCTCACAAGTTTAACCTTTACCCTGTCGCCGAGAGAGTACACTTTATGCGTATGTTCTCCTATATACCGCAAATTATCCTCGTCGTATATATAGTAATCGTCTTCCATATCCTTAAGTGATACAAGCCCCTCAACCGTATTAGGAAGCTCAACATAAATTCCCCAGTTAGTTACCCCTGATATAATACCATCAAAAACCTGCCCAACTTTATCCGCCATAAACTCAACTTTTTTAAGGTTGTCCGTTTCTCTCTCCGCGTCCTCGGCCACTCTCTCCCTCGCTGATGAGATTCTGGCGATTTCAGTAACTTTCTTGCTTAATGAGATAGTCCTTTTCTCATTAAGATTCCCTCTTAAATATTCCTTTATAATTCTATGAATCTCAAGGTCGGGATACCTGCGTATAGGTGAGGTAAAATGACAGTAATATTTAGCCGCGAGTCCAAAATGACCTTCATTCTCAGATGTATACCTCGCTTGTTTAAGGCTTCTTAGCACAACCCTGTTAATAATAATATCCTCCGGCGTGTCTTTAGCCTCGGCCAGTACCTTTTGGAAAGACTTTGGATGAGTTGAGGAGCCTTTTATTTTATATCCAAACTTCGCCACAAACTCTGAAAGCTTCTGCACTTTTTCGCTGTCAGGTTCGGAATGGGAACGAAACACAAAAGGAGTCTCAAGCCAATAAAACTGCTCCGCTATAGTTTCGTTGCATACAAGCATACATTCCTCAATAATACTTGTGGCGACATTCCTCTCATACGGTTTAATATCTACAGGCTTGCCTTCTTTGTCAAGAATAATTTTAGCTTCCGTAAAATCAAACTCAACCGCTCCCCGTTTTACTCTTTTGTCCAATAAAACATTTCTTAAACCCTCAAGATTTTTAAACATTTGAATAAAATCCTCATATTCCGTGAAATACTCAGATTTCTCATTTGTAAGCAAATCATTTACAATAGTATAACTCATACGTTTGTCAATCCTTATAACAGATGGACAAACCTCGTGAGAAACAACTTTTCCGCATTTATCGATTTCCATAATACAGCTTAAAGCCAATCTGTCAACACCCGCGTTCAGCGAGCATATACCGTTTGAGAGCTTATGCGGAAGCATTGGTATAACCCTGTCCACAAGATAAACGCTTGTCCCTCTTTTAATAGCTTCCTTATCAAGAGGGCTGTTTTCTTTCACATATTCGGAAACATCGGCGATATGAACCCCAAGCTTAAAATTACCGTTTGGCAGAATTTGAATGGAAACGGCGTCGTCAAGGTCTTTAGCGTCTTCCCCATCAATAGTAACCATAAGTATATCACGCAAATCTCTTCTTTCCCCTAATGAGCCGCAATCAATCTCGTCGTCAATTTTCTCGATTTCTTTATATACGTCGTCCGGAAAGTCAAGAGGAAGCTCAAACTGTTTAATAACAGATAAAATATCAACTCCTGGATCGTTAATATGCCCTATTATCTCAGTGATAATACCTTCAGGGCTTTTTCCGTCCTTTGGCGTTTTAATTATTTTAACGACAACTTTATGACCAGAAACGGCGCCTCTGGAATGTTCCTTTGAGATGAAAATATCCTGAGGGATCTTTTTATCGTCAGGCGTGACAAAACCAAAGCCCTTTACCCTCTCAAAAGTCCCGACAATAATATTCATACCCTTTTCCACAACTTTAATAATCTCACCCTCAGGCCTTTTACCTATTGTGTTTATAATCCTGCAAAGTACCTTATCTTTGTGCATAGCTCCGTTTACGGCAAAAGCCGGGATAAAAATATCGCCGTCAGCGCCTTTATCAGGAATAACAAAACCAAACCCGCTCGCGTTGCTTGTAAAAACGCCGGAAATAATATTAAGCTGCTCAGGAGTCATTATTTTCCCTTTTTTAGTAATAATTATCTCGCCACTTTTCTCAAGGCGGTCAATTGCCTCCTCAAAAATAAACATATCCCTTGACGGCACCTCAAGAATAAGAGCAATGTCAGACTTACGCATAGGGGTATAACGTTCGTCATTTATAAAACCAAGTATTTTATTTTTTCTTTCCTCAAAAGCATAATCGTTATCCAAAAACAACACCTCCGGTTTATACGTAAAAATCATTATTATATATTCGACATGCCAAAGACTATTCATATTCTAATTTCACAAAAATACTCATAACCTACAGAGGCAGGACACCTTTGATTTCAACGGAAACTCACGTTTCACGCTCAAAAATATTTTTTCTGAAATTCTCTTTATTTTTAAATTAATTCTCTTTAATTATCGCCCATAAAAAATATACAAGTCAAATTTCTCATAGTATCACCGTATCACAATTCTCTTAATTTTTCAACTTTTTTTTAAGACTTTTTAGAAATGCTATCTTCTCCTAAAGAGAAAATCTCTCTAATTATAGCAATCCAACCTAAAAATAAACAAGTTCCTCGGCTAAAAATTATTTTCGCCGCGCTTCTGTCAGTCGGCGCGGGCTTCCGGCTACGCTCTCTTTTCAACGCCCCGCGAAAATAATTTTTATCTCGTCTCCTTTTATTCATTTTTAAATTGGATTGCTATAAATTTACGAAAAGATAATATCGTCAAATTTTCCCTGTATAACTTTTACTAAGTCAAAGGCGTTAATCTCAATCTGAATCCCTCTTTTCCCTCCGCTTATGAATATTGTCTCAAAATCACCCGCACTTTTGTGTACCGTCGTAAAATACCGTTTTTTCATACCTACCGGAGTACATCCTCCCCTTATATACCCCGTAACGTTTATAATGTCTTTAACAGGTATCATACTAAGAGATTTTTCTCCCACGCTTTTCGCCGCCTTTTTTAGGTCAAGCTCTTTGTCGACAGGCAGAACGAATACAAAATAATTATCGCTTTTTCCAACAGTAACTAAAGTTTTAAAAGTTCTCTCAAAAGGTTGTCCAAGTTTTCTCGCCACATCCGTCCCGTCTATAAACTCGTCGCAGTCATAAATAAATTTTTCATATTTAATTTTATTTTTGTCCAAAAATCTCATAGCATTCGTTTTAATTTCTTTATCTTTAGCCATAATTTGCCCTCCCGAATCAGTCAGCGCCTCCTTAAAACTTCGGATCAACAGCGTTAAAAAATAATTTTTAAAATTAAAATCCATAGCTATCGGCATATTTTCTCAAAAAAACACGTCGAATACTTTCTCTTTTTTTAAATTATTTTTAATTTATAAGTCAATCAGCGTTTCCTTATATAATATCAGATAAATTAATAAAAATCCACAACCGGTTGTAAATAAAAAAAAATCTATATAAACGGAGGGTACCTCTCCGGAATTTTAAATATAATCAATTAACTTAAAAATAAATAAATCCCGCGGGTGAAAATCCTTTTCCCGCTGTTTAATTAATCGGTATAAGTTATGTCTGCGCCGTCTATCGCTTTGTAAAAATAATTTTCATCAAGCCCTTTTGTTTTTTTCAAATCAATTTACAGCAATTACGTTAAATATTTTTTTCTTTCCTCAATTCGCACTGAAATTACCGTAATCTTTAAAGGAAAGTATAAAGTATATTTCCCCATAGTTTAAAATATTCAAAAGAAGAAAAGTAAGTGAATATAAAATACATATTTTTTTAATTACAAGAAAAACTATTTAAGAAAAAGAATAACAGGAGGTAAAAAAATGTTAAAAATATTTTTATCATTATTAATATCCGTATCTTTGTTTTCAGGATGCGGAAAATCCAATGAAAATTCTGATATAAATTTCTCAGAACTTCAGTCAAGTTTAATTTCCAAAGCCGATTTTGAAAATTCCATAATGGAAAATTTAAAAGATATAACAACAGCCCAAAAATACGGATTAGCAATCGACGATATAGAAGAAGGATTTGCGTATTTAACTAATAATGAAAACTCGGACAGAATTATTTTGGCTAAAACAAAAGGGGGCCCATCGGCTGAAAATGTGGAGAAATCTCTCGGAAATGAAATTGCTGGATTAATAGCCACCTGGGAAGATGACACAAAAGAATCCAAAAAATTAAAAGAACATGTTCTAAAAACAAAGGAAAATTATGTAATACTTATAATAAGTGATAATTCAGCGGAACTTGAGGACGAATTTGATAATTACTTCAATGTTTAACCCTCAATATCTTTTATAATTAAAATATTGACAAAATTTATATATACATTTAAAATAACTTTAAGAGTTTATTTAAAATTTGTAAAATAAACCATTTATGACATATAAACATTTAATTTTTATTACAGCGACATAATAAAATAATGCATAAACAAACTTTAATAAATCTGATATGTTAAGAAATTATTTTATTGTGTCGCGCTAAAAATTTTACGTATTGTTATAAATAACATTAATTGGCAATAGCTTTTTTGTCAGATAAAATATAGTGTAGGAGGAAAAAATGAAAATTTTTAGATTAATCGCTGTTTTAATGATTTCTATAATGACAATGTCATTTTCCGGTTGCTTCGGAGACGAGGAAATACAAATCGAAATAGACGATAACGCGTATAATAATTCCGAAAACGAAACTGAAACTACCCATATCTCAACCGTTAAAGTAGGAACGTTAAAAGGTCCTACGGGAGTCGGGGCGCTTCGCCTTATGGAGCTTGAGGAAAAAGAGGAAACTTATGAGTATAACTCATATAAATTCACAGCAACCGATTCAACAGACGAGCTTGTCGCTAAATTTACAAATGATGAGGTTGATATTGTGGCGATTCCCACAAATCTCGCTTCCGTTTTATATAATAAAACAAACGGAAATGTTCAAATAGCGGCGATAAACACTCTGGGCGCTTTGAATATTGTTGAGAACGGCGACACAATAAAAACAATAAAAGATTTATCGAACAAAACCATTTACGCCACAAGCAAGGGCGCCGTACCGGAATATGTTTTAAATCATCTTTTAAAAGAAAATTCCGTTGAAAATGTGACAATAGAGTATAAAGAGCCCTCGGAACTCTCCTCATTAATGGCCGCGGGTGAGATTTCTATAGGTATGTTACCTGAGCCGCAATGTTCTATAGCTATGTCTAAAAACCCTAATTTAAAGATATCCTTAAATATAACCGATGAGTGGAAAAAAACCGTAAATTCTGATATGACCACAGGCTGTATAGCTGTGAAAAAAGACTATGCCGATAAACATCCCCGTGTCTTCGGGCATTTTCTTCAAGATTACTACAACTCAATAATGTATTCCGTAAAAAATGTTTCTGAAACAGCTAAACTCGCTGAGAAATTTAAAATAATACCAAAAGCTGATATAGCTGAGAAAGCTATACCAAATTGCAATATCGTATATATTGACGGGGAAGAAATGAAAACCTCTGTAACAAACTTTTTAACAGTCTTATATAACTCAAATCCCGATTCAATAGGCGGGAAAATACCGGCAGATGATTTCTTTTACACTCCCAAAGAAAAATACGCTGTAAAAAAATAAAATACTAAAATTTATTTCTTAATGAATCGTTGAGAAATCAACGGTTCATTAATTATATAATATAATGGATAAATAAAATGAATAAATATAAATTATTTTCTAAATTAAAAATAACACTTATTTTTTTATTTTGGATTTCAATATGGCAGCTCATATATATTTTTGTAAACAAGGAGATATTTATAGTATCTCCTTTAAGTGTTTTTAAAAAATTTATAGAATATTTAAAGCTTCCTGAATTTTATTATTCAATATTATTTTCGTTTATAAGAATTTTTTCAGGATTTCTTTTTGGAATGATAACAGGTGTTTCGCTTGCCGTTATAGCCTCGTTTAATAAACTATTATATATGCTTTTTTCTCCAATTATAATAATAGCTAAAACTGTTCCTGCCGCTTCAATTATTCTACTTGTTTTTATATGGTTAAAATCCGCTTTTATTCCTACATTCATATCTTTTCTTTTAGTTATGCCTTTATTCTATATAAACACATATAAAGGAATAGCGCAGACAGACAAAAAACTAACGGAAATGGCGTCGGTTTTCAGGTTCTCGAAACTTAGAAAAATAAAATACATATACGCTCCGTCAACATTTCCTTATTTTTTAACGGCGTTCTCATCAGGATTTGGCCTATCGTGGAAATCGGGCATAACAGCCGAAATTTTATGTTCGCCGTCATACTCTGTAGGCGCTAATTTAAAAGACGCGAAAACTTATCTTGAGACGTCGGACATTTTTTTATGGACGGCTGTAATAATAATTTTAAGCTTGCTTTTTGAAAAACTCTCGTTAAAAATAATAGAAAAAACTTTTCCATATATGAGGAGAAAAAACCTTGAAATTGAAAAATATAAACAAAAATTTTGAGAATTTTGAAGTTCTGAAAAATTTCTCTATCGAGATAAAAGATAATAAAACCACCTGTCTTTTCGGAAAATCAGGCTGTGGAAAAACAACTCTTATGAATATAATGTGCGGAATAATAAAAGATTATGATGGAGAAATAAATCCTATCACAAAAAAAATCTCCGTCGTGTTTCAGGAAACACGGCTTTTGCCATGGTTTACAGTAGCCAAAAATATAAGTATAGTTTCAAAAAAATACCTATATTACCTTGATGCCGTGGAACTTCTGGAATTTCAATCTTATTACCCTGAAAATTTAAGCGGAGGAATGAGACAGCGGCTTAACATAGCTAGAGCTCTGAGTGTCGGCTTCGATATTCTTATAATGGATGAACCTTTTAAAGGTATAGATTTAACTTTAAAAACAAAAATAATGAATTTCATAAAAAACGAGACAAAAAACAAAACCGTAATTTTTACGACTCACGATTATAATGAGGCTCTTTATCTTTCAGACGAAATTGTTTATCTTGACGGTCCGCCGCTAAAAATAACCAAGATACAGCAAATAAATAACAGTTGATAAGAAACACGATAAAAATACAAAAATTATAAAAAGGTTATTAATACTAGAGCGTATCTGAAAACTATCATAAGCTATCAGTTATATACGCGAAATATCCAAAAAATTATTAAAAAATAAACGAAAACGGTTCAATTAAACAGAAAAGCCTTTCTGTTTCGTTTTATTTTTTATAACTTTTCGCGCGTATTTTGTTTTCAGATACGCTCTAATTTCTTTTTAAATACTGAATAAAAATACATAAAAACAAAAAAACATTTTACGGCACACTAAACCGCTGCCAGCGCTTTCCCTTCTCGAAAACCGACTGTTCCGGCTGTCGAAAAGAAGATTATGAGGCAGTCTGGTAAATTTCAAGGAAAATAATTTTTTTGTTTCCTATTCCGCCGTCCATTTTTTTAAATAAGATTAGTATAAAACCATAAGTTTTTAATAGTCTCTTTATAACTTCCAAAGAATTCCTCATATTTTATCATAACTTATGTAAAATTTTTTAAATAAATATAAATTTAATTTTTCTGTAAAACAAAATACTACTTTACTTTGATTTTAAATCATCAAGAGCTTCTCTTAATTTGGCAAGGTCGTCTAAATACACTTTTTCCAATTCCCTTTTATAAATAACAGAAGCTGGATGATACAAAGGGAAAACTTTAAAACCAAACACCTCATCCCATAATCTTCCATGATAATCTCCGATAATAACGTTATTATCTCTAAAAACAGCTCTAAGAGCGGTATTTCCCAAAGTAACAATAATTTTGGGGGTTATTTCCTCAATCTCACGATATAAATATTCTTTAAAAAATTGAATTTCCTCTTTATTTGGTGGACGGTTTACAGGCTTGTTCGTTTTTGGGCTAAGCTTAAAAGGTCTCAGCTTAACAACATTTGTAATATATATATTATTTCTCTCAAGCTTGACAATCTCAAGAAACTTATCAAGATTTTTTCCCGCGCTGCCGACAAAAGGCCTTCCGAGTCGTTCCTCCTCTCCGCCCGGAGCCTCTCCAACAAGCAAAATATCAGCGTTTACTATCCCTTCCCCAAAAACAATTTTTCTCCCGGAAAAAAATCTCTCCGAATTTTCTCTCATCTCATTGTAAATATCAGAAATCATATTAAACTCTCTTTCTTTATATATTTCATTACATTAGCCGGATAATATTTATAAACCTCAACAAATTCCCATGAAAAAAAAGGATTTTGCCTTAAATTAGCATATAATATATCATTCTTTTTAATTTTACTTAAAATATTTCTGTCAACGGAAACTTTAATAAATCTTCCTGTGTACATCTTTTTCATAAGAATATAATCCTCAGAAAAAAATTCTTCTATAGTAAAATATCCCTTTTCCGTCATATTAAAGAAACAAGGTTTATCAATTTTATCCTTTCTTTTTTTATAAATGTCAAAATCAATAATCATTGGTGAATATGAAATAACGGGATTAAAAAGAAATTTTTTAAAATCATTGTTAATTCCGCATATTCTTTTTATCTCTGTAACGTCATCGTCATTTTTCTCGCCTATATTGACATTGTATTTTTCTTTAATATATTTTGAGAATAGGTTTACCGAAGTGACATATTTTTCCACAACGCCGCTTTCGCTGTTAATAACTTTTTTCGGCACCCACATAAATAAAAATTTATTTATACAATGTTCGTTTGCCGAATTCATATCCATAAACCTGAATTTTCTTGAGGAAAATTTAAAAAAGTCATCAATATATGAAATTTCCTCAGAAAACATCTCATTTTCAAATTCTTTGATAACCGAACAAAATAATTTATCCATAAATAATCAAACCCCCAAATAAAATAAATTCTCTTTATATGTATCATTCCCAAAAATTAAAATTTAATCAAAAGAAGTAATGATTAATTTATAGCAAAATAATAAAAAAGCATTATAAATTTCCTCATTAAAGACTATTATCCTATTTCAGCATATAGCGAAACAATAAAAAAATAAAAAACAAATTTTAATAAACCTGATAATCTATAAATTCTTTTACTGCCTCATGTTAAAAATTTCACGGATTTCTATAATAAAAATATTCTAAAACGGACATTCGTCAGTGCCTTATACCAAATAACAGAGATTTCTATTTACAGCATACCTGAAAACAAAAACATACACACAAAATATAAAAAACCGGAAACTTGTTTATTTTTTATAACCTTTATATATTTTAGTTTTCAGATACGTTATAGCTAAAAAGTACATTTATACTTTTATTAAAATTGTTATTTATACAATTTTGACAACCTTCACAAAGCTTTCAGACACTCTCTAATATTGTTCGGCGTTGAGCTTTCAAATTCTTCTTTAAAATATTCAATATAAACGGTTCCGCGAAATTAGCGGCTATATGATAAATCTTTATTTACATTCCAAATTCTTTCGCGTAAGTAACTACCCCGCTGATTGCTTCGGCGTTTTCTTGTAGCTTTATTACCATGAAATTTTCAGAAGGAATTCCATCAGGAACAATAATTCCAAATCGCTCCGCGGGTATATAGCCAGTTCTCGGATAATAAGTTTCGCTTCCTAATACTAAGGAATACTTATAGCCCAGTCTTTTAGCGATTTTATGTCCTTCAATAATCAAGGCGGTTCCTATCCCTTGCTTTTGATATCGCGGCTTAACTGATAATGGCGCTAAAACAAGCACTTCATTATTACCCACTTTAGCCTTTGTAAATAAAATATGTCCTGCCACTTTCCCGTCTATCTCTGCCACTAAAGATAATTCAGGAATAAATGAGTTTCCTTTTCTCAAGGCAGCAACTAAATCCTGTTCATTCCCATCAGTATGCTCCGCGGTCGAAAACGCCTCCTCAATAAGTTTATATATTTCTTTATAGTCTTTATAGCTCTCTTGTCTTATTAACATTGTATATCCTCCTATAAATCCCAATTTATTACTCAGGTTATATCACTGTCAGCTTTAAATCATGGTAAAATTATCAGCGCTCAAATCTAACGACAAAAAAATAAAAAATCAAAATATAATTCCAAAAAAATTTCTCAAATGAAATTACCGTAAATTATTTTTTCTTTACCACAAAACCCTGTAATAAATTATATATAAACGCCGTAATACATCCTGTTAAAAACCCTCCGATATGTCCGGCGTTGTCAACACCGCTCATAAAGAAACCAGCGCCTATATTTATAAGAGAGAACAAAACCATAAAATAAGCTGAAAATCCCCCCATAGATTTTCCCCTTACAATACTGTGAGTAAGCATAGCTCCCATTATTCCAAAAATAGCGCCTGAAGCTCCAGCGGAAATACTATTTGTAAATAAAACGCTCATAACAGACGCCCCAATACCAGATAATATATAAATAGACAAAAATAAGGCTTTTCCAAAATAACGCTCGCTTCTTGTTCCTAAAATATATAACGAAAGACTGTTAGCGGCAATATGCGCTAACCCTATATGGACAAACATATTTGTAAAAAGCCGGAAAATCTCGCCATTTTTAAATACACGCTCTGGATAAAGAGCGCCAAAATCAATTAAATTATTAATATTTTCAGAACCCCCGTTAAGCTCCATAATCGTAAAAACAATTAAATTTATTATAAGAATAATAAAAGTAAGAAAAGAGTCTTTTGATTTCAAAAGATTTTCTTTTTTATATTCAGCGTTTTGAGAAATTTGATAAAAATTAAGACCATTAATATTTTCATTGTCATAAAAAGCATTATTTATAATCTTATGTATATTTAAAATAACGCTCGGCTGATTTTCGCCTGAAATAATTCTTTTATCGTTATAATCCACAAACCAGCATAAATCATTTCTTGATTTTTCACTGTCAAAATAAAATGTGTTTAAAAACTCATTTACCGAACCATCTATATCGCAATTAATAACAATATTTAAAAAAATTATTTTCATCATATCATCTTTTGAAAATATTTTTCCGGCTTTATCTTTAAATAAATTAATATAAAACCTATAATCTTCCTCACACACTTTTTCATTAATTAAAGTAACACAATAAATATAATTTCCGACATATTTATAAACGCCGACATATTTACTGTTAAAGTCCACCTCCTTTTTATCAAAAAATCCGTCAATCAATAAAAACTCATTTTCAATAAAGCCTTTATACAGATTTCCGAAAAAATTAAACTCCATAAGCATTCCTCTTCATTTGAAAATTAAAAAGAATTAAATGAATTAAATCTTTAACAATAGTTATTTTACCATATACGCCAAAAAAAAGCAATTTTTGCCTCCTAAAAAAGTTCCTCTAAACATACGCTAAATAAAGTTAATAATTATTTTTAAATTAAAATTATAAAAAAGCGTTAATAATATAAAGAGAAATAATTCCTGGTATTCCCAAAAGTCCGGCTACGGTAAAAGTAATTAAATTTATGCCCACATATAGACCAAAAGACTTAAAAAGCGTATTGACAATATATATTCCAGCTGAACCTATAACGCCGTTAAAAACAAATTTTCCCATAGTTTTAAATTTATCTGAAAAAAATATAATAACAGCGAAAAATAAACATATACCAATCATATACATAATAATATTGTCAGATGACATAAATAACCCTCCGAAAGTTAAATACTTTCAAATCCGTTAGCTATAAGACCTCTTTCCTTGCACAGCTTTATATAATATTGATACTTCATATTAAGAGCTTGTATCTCATAAATAAAGCTATCAATGAGAATAGCGTCGGTAATATTGTCAAATTCCTGATGGACATAATCAAGCTCTTTTTTCACATCATATAGCATGTCTATAATTCGTTTATTGTCATCATCCATTTCCGAAACTTTTTCCGACCTTGCGAAAATTTTTTTAATCATAAGCAAAACCTCCCAAATATAATTCGCTCTCATTAATAATATAGTCCAAAATTATCATTTTATTCCAAGCATATTATAATTTGGTAAAAAAAATTAATATTAAAATTGTTTAGTACCCTCTTTCAAAGTAGCTTTAAAAAATCATTTTTCTTTATATTTCGCCTGATTTTTTAGAAATACTTTATAAGTTACACAGAGAAAATCACACTTTGCTATCAAAAAAATCTTTTGATAATCATCGTTATTTATAACAACTCATAAAATTTTTAGAACAAAATAATAAAATAAATTACTTAATACATCATAATTTTATTATTTTTCTATAAATTAGCTAGATCGTATCTGAAAACTAAAATACGCGCGAAAAATTATAAAAAATAAAACGAAACAGAAAGGCTTTTCTGTTTAATTGAACCATTTTCGTTTATTTTTTAATAATTTTTTGAATATTTCGCGTATATAACAGATAGCTTATGATAGTTTTCAGATACACCCTAACAGATCTATCACAAATCTTTTATTATAGGCCTCCGACTATAGTTATGAAACTTTTCATTGTGCTGAAAAATATCCCATCAAATCCGCTTTATTTGTTATATGTAATTGCTTAAAGTGTCTCTAAGACAAATACAATAAAAAAGCTCCCTCAGTCATTAAAAAAGACTGCGAGAACTTCTTCTAAATCTACAACTTTATTACTGAGCGCTATTAGCTTCCGGTACAGCGTTGCCATCTTCCAAATCCACATTATCCCCATCGTTAGGAACAACGTCAATACCAACGTCTGAATTAGGGTCTACCGATATAGCGTTTTCATTTTCAGCACCCTGCGGCGTGTCACTTTTATACATATCTGGTAAAAAAGAAATTACAAGAGAAAGAACAATAAATAAAGCAGCGAATATTTTAGTATATTTGGTAAGTTTACCTTCCAATGACCTGCCTTTGTTCTTGTCCCAATAAGTGTTAGACTGTCCCATTCCTCCTAAAGCTCCGCTTAAACCCGAAGCGTTTTTAGATTGCATAAGAATAACAACAATAAGAGCGACACTTATAATAATTTCCAAGACAGATAAAATCGCGGTAATTGTTGATTCGTCCACATTTACACCTCCTAAATTATTCAAGTCCGTAAAAATCAGTTAAAAACTACTTGTAAACTCACTTCTCAAATTCACTCGTATAAAATGGAAACAAACGCCTCTATATTGACATCTCTTAGCCTTTATTATACAGAGAGAGAGGAGAAAACCTGATAAATAGGACTTTACATCATTGATAATATCACACTTTGTTAAGTATACCACACAAAAATATATTCCGCAATATATTTTTTCAAATTTTACAAATTTTCATAATAATTTTTAACATACTCCACTCGTGAACACATATTTAAAAGAATTAAGTCAAGTAAAGTAATCGCCGTCATCGCCTCAACAACGACAACCGCTCTCGCCGCAACAATAGGGTCATGCCTGCCCTTTATCTCAACCTCGACATTCTCGCCTGATGACGAAACGGTTTTCTGTGGCGTCGCTATAGAAGGTGTTGGCTTAAAAGCAGCTCTGAAAACAATTTTATCCCCGTCCGAAATTCCTCCTAAAATTCCTCCCGAATTATTTGAGTACTTGTGAACTTTCTTGCTTTCATCATAAAATAAACAGTCGTTATTATCAGAACCGTTCAATAAAGCGGCATCAAATCCCCTGCCAAACTCAACTCCCTTAACAGCTCCGATAGAAAGCACAGCTTTAGCTAAAGAAGAATCAAGCTTGTCAAAAACAGGTTCACCTATTCCCGGTTTCACACCAGAAACCTCGCATTGAACAATTCCACCTACAGAATCCTTTCTACTCATAGCGTCCTCAAGAATTTTCTCAACTTTCATAGCCGCCTCAGAGTCAGGCATAACAAAAGGATTATTAAACCTTTCGTCTATATTAAAATTATTATAATCAATCTCGATTTTTCCTATAGCCCTTGTATAAGCTATAATTTCTATACCCAAATATAAAAGTACTTTTCTCGCCACAGCCCCCGCGGCGACCCTTGCGACAGTTTCTCTTCCTGACGACCGCCCACCGCCTCTGTAATCACGAAAACCATATTTAGACTCAAAACCAAAATCGGCGTGTCCCGGTCTGAATATTTTAGAAATCTCAGAATAGTCTTTAGAACGCTGATCTTTATTAAAAATAACCAGAGAAATCGGAGTACCCGTTGTTTTCCCCTCAAAAACGCCGGATAAAATCTCAACAGAATCCCCCTCGGATCTTTGAGTGGTGTATTTGCTCGTGCCAGGTTTTCTTCGGTCAAGGTCGGTCTGAATATCGGCTTCTGAAAGCTCCACTCCGGCAGGACATCCGTCAATAACAACGCCAAGGGCTTTTCCGTGAGACTCTCCCCATGTTGATATTTTAAAAATATTTCCGTATATCGAACCCGACATAAATTTCTCTCCTCTCACAAATAATAACTTTTATTTATGAAACATCCGCCATCACAAATGCCTAAAATAAAAAAGCCGTAAACCATAAAAGCAAACGGCAAAAAGCGTCCTCGAGAGGATTTGAACCTCCGACCCCTCGCTTAGGAGGCGAGTGCTCTATCCTGCTGAGCTACGAGGACATTCATAAAAACTACAAGAAATATTATATAATATAAGAAAAAAACTGTCAATAAATTATTTAAAAAAACTTTAAAATGTGTAAAAAAAACTTTAAATGTTATTAAAATCCAGTAAATAATAAATTTTATAAAAAACAATTTTGATTTTAAACACTGAAAGCAGAAATAAGATCGCGAGGCAATCTGGAAAATTTCAAAAAAATGATTTTTTTGTTTGTTATACGGATATATTATATCCGCTCAGACTGTAGAAAAACCTAAAATAACAAAAATTTATGAATTTTTTACGTATCGGAATTTGCGAAAATTCTGTAGATTTTAATCCGCAAAGCGGGCTTTGCCCGCTTGAGGAAAACAGAAAGTTTCAAAGATTTTTGAAAAAAATCCAATGGAACTTTCTGTTTATTCCTCTGTTAAACTGCAAGAAATGCAAGCATTTCTTGCAAGCGTGTCGACTTTATCGACACGCTGTACGGATATATTATATCCGCTTTTTTAAATAAGATTAGTATCAGTTTATAACAAAGCAGCCTCGCTTAATAATCAAATTCGTTGTCTTTTTCTCATAGTTTTCCAATTTTTAAAACCATATAAATCGTTCGCTAAAAAAATAAAAAAGCAAACAGTCATAGGCGCATATGAAACATCAGAAAAAGAAGCCATACACCAAAGAATAATAAGTACCAAATCATTTAAGGCGTAAGCGGCGGCATAATAAGGACTTCTAAACATCATAAGAGTCGAGGCCATAAAACTTGCAGCAACCGACAGCGTGCTGACACCCAAATTAGCCGTACCAAAAAATTTAAGTATAAAATAAAAAATAAAAGTAACCCCTAAAGTGACGCTAAACAAAATAAAATACATAAACTTGCTTAAACTGTTCACTTTAATCTCATATGCGCTATATGGATTTTTTAGCCATGTTAAAATTGATAAAAAAGCAACCGGAGCCGTCATTCCCAAACATATAATCATTTCTCCGAAATAGTCAAACCTATAGGAAATAACAGCGTATAAAACACTAAAAACAAGAGTTAATATTTGTCCCCAAACATTCCCTTTAGCTATAAAAATAAGAGCGGTCACACCAATTAATGAAGCCGATAAAATCATAAAATCAAAGCTTTTCGCCAAAATAAAAGCACAAGTTACAGAAATTAGAGAAAAAATCCATAAAAACCTCTCAAAATTAGAAAAACTTTTAATCACAGATAAAATGTTCATAATAATAACCTCCTAAAAAAGCATTTGTATCATATCTTCAAAGACCTAACGATATGCTTACAAATGCTTTTTGCGTATATTACCCGGTGGCAATCTTTAAATATAAAATTATAGTAAAACACCGATAACACATCTGACAAACTTAAAAATAATCAAATCCGTCATCTGAAAATTCATTTCGGTCACAGTGTAAAAATTTATTATATTATAACGTAAACCATCAATATTGTCAAGTATAAAACAAATCTGTTTATATAGTCGGCGTCATATACATAAAGACTACGCTCCCTATCCTTTGTATTATAAAAATGATTTTAATCATTGCTTTTTTAAATCATTAGCTGTGCTATTCGCTTTAACAAATTAACGCTATGAGCCTGCCATTATTAACATTTTCCTCCTAAAACCCCGCCTTTCTTTGTTAAGTCATAACTTTCCCCAATCATTCGGCAAATTTCGTCTTTCGGTACAGTTCCGTCTAAAATAATAGAGTTCCAATGTTTTTTATTCATATGATAAGCCGGTATAACGGAATTAAACGTTTCCCGCCAAAAATCAATCCAATCTGTTTTACACTTTACATTTATCCAAATATATCCGTCTTTCTCAAATATCCACGCGAAAATCTTTTTATTCTCACAATGACGTATAACAGTCCAGTTTTTATCATTAAAAGGATAATCCTCATATACATTCTTAAATGTCAGACAATAATCTATCGCTTCTTTTCTGCAAATCATCTATGCCTCCGATAATATACTTCTTTCAAAACTTTACGGCAATTCCAACAAAGGCGGAAAAAAGCATTTTTTCTTTTTTATGGAATTAACATAATTACATAATTTCAAAAGAAGTCTAATATAAGCCAATAAACTTAAAAATAAATAAGTTTATTGGCTGTATCAACCCAAAATAGGCTATTTCATTGTTTCTTTCAGCTGATTTAAAATATCTTTCATAGGATTATTAATTTCCGTATCCTTATTAAGATTTTTCAAAAACTTCTGAACATTTCTTTTGTCCATTTTGTTTCCCTCCACTTTTTTTCTCTCCTGAAAAACGGAATATCTTTCTCTGTAACCACAGGCACAAACAAACCTTTTACCGTCGCCCTCTCCCACAAGCTCAAGTTTTTTGTGGCATTCCGGACACCTGGCGTTTGTAACGACGGAAACAGATTTTTTATATCCGCACTCTCTGTCCTGACATACAAGCATCTTTCCCTTTTTGCCTTTAACCTCAAGCATAAGTTTCCCGCACTCCGGACATTTTGTCGTAGACATATTATCATGCTTAAAAACAGCGTCGCTTGACTTTATTTCTCCAATAATACGTCTTGTATATTCCCTTATTTCTTCCATAAAAGAATTTTTATCAAGACCGCCTTTAGCTATTTTGCCAAGTTTAAGCTCCCATAAAGCGGTCATCTCAGGAGATTTTAAATCTTTCGGCACAAGTCCCAGAAGCTGTTTTCCTTTTGATGTAATAAAAATATCATTGACTCTTTTCTCGATTAAATAAGAGCTGAAAAGTTTCTCAATAATATCGGCCCTTGTGGCGACAGTACCAAGCCCGCCCGTTTCCCCAAGAGTCTTGCTTAAAAGCTTATCATTGTTTTCCATATATTTAGCGGGATTTTCCATGGCGGAAAGTAAAGTCGCTTCCGTAAATCTCGCCGGAGGTTTTGTGCTTCCGGAAGTAAGATTTACCTTATCGGCTAAAATTTCCTGTCCTTTGGTAAAATCAGGCAAATTCTGTATTTTCTCTTCCTCATCGTCCTCATAATCATAAACTTCCTTATACCCCTTTTTTAGAACTTTTCTTCCCTTAGCGAAAAACAATTCTCCCCCTATATCACATTTAACACTAATTTGCTCATACTCAAAAGGCGGATATAAAACGCAGAGAAATCTTTTTACAACCATATCATAAATTTTCTTTTCCCTGTCCGTAAACTCATCATAATAAACAGGCTGTTCCGTGGGAATAATAGCGTGATGGTCTGAAACCTTTTTATTATTGACAAAATTCGAGTTTCCCTTAATCTTTGTTTTTAAAAGAACATTTTTAAATTTAAAATATTCTTTAGGCAGTGCCGAAAGTCTTTCGGGGATTGTCTCAACAATATCTTCCGTTAAATACCTTGAATCAGTACGGGGATAAGTTAAAACCTTATGTCTCTCATAAAGAGTCTGCATAATAGACAGTGTTTCCTTAGCTGAGAATCCAAACCTTTTATTAGCGTCTCTCTGTAATTCCGTCAAATCGTACAATAACGGTGAATACGCTTTTTTAACATTTTTCTCAACAGAAATAATTTTTCCTTTCTTATTTTTAACGTTTTGAATAGCAAAATCTCTTTTTTCCCTGTCAAATGTTTTAATATCACCGCTTTTCGCTTCCGTCCATGTAAATTTAATTCCTGAGTGTAAAATCTCAAAACCGAAATACTGGGCAGGCTTAAAATTTTTAATATCCTCTTCTCTTTTAAAAATTATAGAAAGAGTTGGGGTCTGCACTCTCCCGCAGGAAAGCTGAGCGTTAAATTTAGATGTCAGCGCTCTCGTGGCGTTAATTCCGACAAGCCAGTCGGCCTCAGCCCTTGAAACGGCTGAATAATATAAATTATCGTATTCTTTTCCGTTTTTAAGTTTTAAAAATCCCTCTTTTATAGCTTTATCCGTAACGGAAGAAATCCAAAGCCTTTTAAGAGGTTTTTTATTTCCCGCTTTTAAAAGACACCACCGCGCCACAAGTTCCCCCTCTCTTCCCGCGTCTGTGGCAATAACAACCTCCGAAATATCTTTTCTGTGAATAAGGGTTTTAACAACGCCAAATTGCTTTGAGGTTTGCTTTATAACGACAAGCTCAGCTTTTTTAGGCATAATAGGCAAATCGCTAAGATTCCAGCTTTTATATTTATCGTCATACTTTTCCGGGTCGGCGAGAGTAACAAGATGCCCCATAGCCCATGTCACGACGTATTTTCCTCCCTCTATGAAACCGTTCTTACTGTTTTTACAGCCAAGAACTCTCGCTATATCCTTTCCTACAGAGGGTTTTTCAGCGATAACAAGAGTTTTCATTATTTTATCTCCTTAATAAATGATTTTAATTTGTCTAAGTCCCCGTCGCTCTCAAAAATTCTTCTTACAATAGCCGAACCAATAATCACACCGTCGGCGTCTTTCTCAAAAAGCTTAACATCGTCTTTTGAGGAAATACCAAATCCAACGCAAACAGGAGTTTCCGTTTCTTCTTTAACACGGTTAATAAAAGAAAATATGCGTTTATCAAAAGTCTTCCTCTCCCCTGTGACTCCAAGGGAGGACACACAGTAAATAAAACCCTTTGAGTTTTTAACAAGCGTAGGCATGCGCTTACCCGACGTAATAGCTATAAGAGGAATACAATATAAATCCGTATTCTCTATTAAAGCGGAAATCTCGTCATATTCCTCATAAGGCAAATCGGGGACAATAATTCCGTCAAGCCCGGAATCTAAACAGTTATTGATAAACTTTTCCTTTCCATAGCCAAAAATAGTACTGTAATAAACCATAGCCACTAAAGCCACATTGGATTTTTTTCTTATATTTTTAACAGTGTCAAAAAATTTATCCAATTTAAAACCGCCGTTTATAGACCTTAAAGAAGCCGCTTGAATAACGGGGCCGTCGGCGAGAGGGTCTGAAAAAGGAATTCCGACCTCAATAATATGACAGCCCGCCTCCTCAAGAGCGTAAATAATCTTTTCCGTATACTCAAGAGACGGGTCTCCTCCGCATACATAAGGTATAAAGGCCTTTTCTCCCCTGTCTTTCATAATCTTAAATTTCTCATCAATTCTATTCATAATAAATTATTCCCCCTTAAAATTTCTTTCCAAGATATTTAGCGACGGTATGGACGTCTTTATCACCTCTGCCCGAGAGATTAACGACAATAATCTCGTCATTTCTCATTTTAGGAGCCTCCTTAAGTGCCGCGGCCAAAGCGTGAGAACTTTCGATGGCTGGCATAATTCCCTCGTATCTGCAAAGCGTTTTAAACGCCTCGATAGACTCGTCGTCAGTAACAGAAGTATATATAACTCTTCCCGAATCTTTAAGATATGAGTGCTCAGGACCAACTCCGGGATAATCAAGCCCAGCGGAAATAGAGTAAGCCGTCTTTATAAGTCCGTCTTCATCCTGAAGTATGTAAGTTTTCATTCCGTGCAGAATACCCGTTCTTCCCTCAGCGAAAGCGGAAGCGTGCTCTCCTGTCTCGATACCTCTCCCAGCCGCCTCAACTCCGATAAGCTCAACGTTTTTATCATTAATAAAAGGATAAAACATACCTATAGAGTTACTTCCGCCTCCTACACAGGCGAAAATCTTATCAGGAAGCCTTCCCTCAGTATCCATAATCTGCTTTCTTGTCTCATCTCCTATAATTCTCTGAAAATCCCTCACCATAGTAGGATAAGGATGAGGGCCTACGGCAGATCCGATTATATAAAAAGTATCCTCCGCCCTCGCCGCCCATGTCCTTATGGCCTCGTTTGTGGCGTCTTTTAAAGTTCCTGTGCCGCTTGAGACAGGAATAACCTTAGCCCCCAAAAGTTCCATGCGAAAAACATTGAGTTTTTGCCTCTCAATGTCCTCAACCCCCATATATACCTCGCACTCCATATCAAACAAAGCCGCTACTGTCGCTGTTGCGACGCCGTGCTGTCCCGCTCCAGTCTCAGCGATAACTTTTGTTTTTCCCATATGTTTGGCTAGAAGCGCCTGCCCTATAGCGTTGTTTATTTTATGCGCTCCCGTATGGTTAAGGTCTTCCCTTTTAAGATATATTTTAGCTCCGCCGCTCATTTTTGTAAGTCTGTCAGCGTAATACAAAACAGACGGTCTTCCTACATATTGTCTCATATATTCTATAAAATCATTTTTAAACTCGTCTGTGGAACAATACTCCAAATATTCTCTCTCAAGTGTTTTTAAAGTGTTCATAAGCGTTTCAGGGACAAACTGACCGCCATACTCACCAAAATCCTTATTTAAACTCATTTTTAATCCTCCTCATAAGACTTTTAATTTTATTATAATCTTTAACGCCGTCTGTCTCAACGGAAGAGCTCAAGTCCAAAACATTAGGCCTGACCATCTCATAAGCCTTCAAAATATTGTCCTCATTAAGTCCTCCCGCCAAAACTGTAAAATATTTCTCACTAAAATTTCGGGCCAGCTTCCATTTAAAAGTCTTTCCGCTTCCCCCTCTTAAATCTTTAGTATATGTGTCAAGAAGAAATCCATCGGCGTTTTTAAACCTTTCGGCGATAACCTCCGGCTTTTCTAAATTGACGGAAATACTTTTCCATAAAATACGGTTTTTAAAATTTCCGCAGAACTCATCATTCTCATCAGAATGGAGCTGAACAACGTCTAAATTCACAAAATCAGCTATTTTTCTAACCTCTGAAATACTCATATCGGCGAAAACTCCCACTGTTTTAATGTCTTTCCTCAAATTATTTTTAATCTCTAAAGCGGTTTCTTTTGAAACAAGCCGCTTGCTTTTAGCGAAAACAAAACCTACATAATCAATTTGAAAATCATTAACCTTAAAAGCGTCGTCAGCGGTTTTAAGCCCGCAGATTTTAATTTTTACCCTCATAGGCTCTTTTAAACACCTCCGCCTTTTTCGCTATATCCCCGCATCTCATAAAGCTCTCGCCCACAAGAACGGCTGAAACCCCCGCTTCCTTTATAATCTCAATATCCTCCATTGTATGAATACCGCTTTCGCTTACAGCTAAAACCCCGTCAGGAATCATTTTGGAAAGTCTGACAGTAGTATTAATATCCTCTGAGAAATCATATAAATTTCTGTTGTTTACACCAATAATCTTAGCGCCCGCCAAAAGCGCCGTTTCAAGCTCTCTTTCATTGTGAACCTCGACAAGAGCCCTCATTTTAAGACCATGGACAATATTCAAAAACTCTCTCAGCGCCCTTTTCTCACTTATAATAGCGACAATAAGCAGAACAGCGCTTGCCCCAAGTTCCCTTGCCTCAAAAATCTGCAATGGACTTATTATAAAATCCTTTCTCAAAAGAGGCAGAGAAATTTCCTTATGTATTTCTTTGAGATAATCGGGACTTCCCATAAAGAAATGCTCCTCTGTCAAAACGGATACGGCGTCAACGGCGTTTTCATATTGTTTGGCGATTTCAACAGGATTAAAGTTGTCTTTAATAACGCCTCTTGACGGAGAGGCTTTTTTTACCTCTCCGATAATAGAAAGACCGTCTTTCGACAAAGCCTCATAGAAATCCAAAACAGAAGTGTCTTTTACACTCTCGGCGATTTTTAAAGCGTCAAAGCAATATTCATTTTTCTCAAGAGTAATTTTCTTTTTGCTAACAATATCGTCAAGAATCATTAAAATTTACCTCCAATAAAATTTTCTATAAGTTTCATCCCCTCAGGAGTGTAAATAGACTCAGGATGAAACTGAAGTCCGACAACGTCAAACTCCTTATGCTTAAAGGCCATAATCTCACCGTCAGTCTCCGCGATAACCTCAAGACAATCAGGCAATTTCTCAGGAACAACGGATAAGGAATGGTATCTCGCCGCCTGTGTTGGATTTGATATTCCGTTAAAAATTCCATTTCCGTTATGATAAATCATAGACGCTTTTCCATGAAATAACTCTTTAGCGTTTGAGACAAACCCTCCGAAAGCGACAGCGATAGACTGATGTCCAAGACAAACCCCTAAAATTGGGATTTTCCCCGCCGCGTTTTTAATAATTTCGATACAGTTCCCCGCTTCCATTGGTGTTTTAGGGCCCGGGGAAATAACTATTCTATCCGGTTCCATCGCAAGAATTTCCTTTGACGTTATCTCGTCATTTCTGAATACCCTAATATATTTATCAAACTCTCCTATATACTGATATAAATTAAATGTAAACGAGTCATAATTATCAACAAGCACCGTCATTATACCTCACCTCCTATAGTTTTAACTAAAGCTCTCACTTTGTTGTGGCTTTCCTCATACTCCATCTCAGAAACAGAATCGGCCACAATTCCCGCTCCCGCCTGCATATAAACTTTACCATTTTTAATAATCATCGTCCTTATAGCTATACACATATCCATATTTCCATTAAAACTGAAATATCCTACGGCTCCGCCGTAAATTCCCCTTTTCTCCTCCTCAAGTTCCTCAATTATTTCCATAGCTCGGATTTTGGGCGCTCCTGAGAGGGTTCCCGCGGGAAGAAAAGACGATAGAACAGAAACAGCGTCATATCCTTCTCTTTTAATTCCCTCTACAAGCGACACAAGGTGCATAACGTGAGAATAATACTGAACTTTCATAAATTTAGTGACTTTAACGCTTCCTATCTCTGAGATCCTGCCCATATCATTTCTGGCAAGGTCAACAAGCATAACGTGCTCCGCCTTTTCCTTTGGGTCATTCTGCATTTCTCTGGCGAGACGTAAATCGTCCTCAAAGTCTTTTCCCCGTTTTCGCGTTCCCGCTATAGGACATGTATAAACTTTATTCTTGTTCACCTCCACAAGCATTTCAGGAGAACTTCCGGCGACTTGATAATCCTCAAAATTAAAATAATACAAATAAGGGGACGGATTAATTGCTCTTAACTTTCTGTACAGATTAATCGGGTCCTGATCTGTATCAGCGGTAAGCCGCTGAGAAAGCACAACCTGAAAAATATCGCCGTTATATATGTATTTTTTCGCTTTTTCCACAATACTCATATACTTTTCCTTAGTCATATTGGAAATAAAGCTGATTTTATCCGTTTTTGGAATATCATAACGCTCTGAGGGTATTTTGGATTTAACTTCTCTTTCCATTCTGTCAAGAACTTCTCCAGCTCGTTTCTTCCCGCCGTCGTCTTTTTTCTCTAAAACAACAAGATTGATAATATCATGTAAATGGTCGTAAACAATAAATTCTGTAAAAATCATAAGATGCACAGCTGGAGTCTCTATAGATTCAAAATTCTCATCCGGAATCTTCTCATACTGTTTAATAACGTCATAAGAGACAACCCCCACAGCACCGCCTTGAAACGATATATCAAGCTCACACTCAACCTTAAATTTACGGATATAATCTCTTACACCGTCAAGAAGCTTGCCCTCTACCTCCCTGACATTTCCGTTTTCCTCAATAGTAAGTTTCTTCGTTCCTTTTAAAACAGCCGCGGGATTTTTACCCATAAAAGAAAAATTTGTTTTTCCGTCTCCTCGGCTTTCAAGGATAAAACCTTTTTCCCTGCCAACATATTTATAAAATAAAGTTATCGGCGTTTCCGTATCTCCTGAAAACTTCCTTATATAAGCTTTAAGCTCTTCCATAAAATCACTCCTTAAAAATACAATATACTTTTATACAAAAAAAAGGTATCTTACCCCATATGGGACAAGATACCTTGTTAAGCCACCCAAACGCAAAAAAGCATCAAAAAAATCCGATACAAACATATCTTACCTCTGTAACGTGAGGACACGTTCAAAGCTACTCAAAAACTTTTCGCCCGAAATCTCATGAACCCATTCCCCAAAAGCGTCCGTATCGGCTTCCACCACCGCCGACTCTCTGTAACTTCCGCAAAAAGGTACTCTTTTCAATCAAAGACTTTAAATACAAATATAAAACTGTTATGAGTTATATTATACCACATATTTTTTATTTGTAAAGAGTTTTTTTATTTTTCTAACATTTGTCTTATAAAACTTTAAATGTACATCCGCCTTATAACTTTTATTCATATCTTTCACTGACTTTTGCAATTAATAAACTAAAAAGTCCCGTACGCTGTTCTAAAATACCACCCTAAAACAGCGTCATCTGATTAGTGTCAGGAATGCCCTTTAAAATTCCGCTTTCCTTTAAAAGCCCAATAACTGTTTTACTAACCTTTGTCCTTTCCCTAAACTCCTCAACGGTAAAAAAATTTCCCTCTTTTCTCGCCTCGACAATGTTTAGCGCGGCGTTTCCTCCTAAACCCTGAATCGTGCATAAAGGGGGAAGAAGACCATCGTCAGTAACCTTAAATTTAACAGCGTCTGATTTGTATAAATCCATTTCAACAAATTTAAAACCTCTCATATACATCTCAAAAACCAATTCCAAAACCGTAAGAGTATTTTTTTCTTTAGCGGAAGCCTCGTTTCCAAGCTCGGCTATCCGTTCCATATTTTCTTTAACTCTTTCGGCTCCGTTGCACATCATTATATAGTCAAAATCCTCCGATTTAACCGAAAAACTCGCGGCGTAAAAAGCGTAGGGAAAATGTACCTTAAAATAACCTATTCTGAAAGAATTGGTAACATAAGCGACAGCGTGCCCTTTAGGAAACATATACTTAATTTTTTTACAGGAATCGATATACCATTCTGGAACATCGGCTTCTCTCATCGCCGCCTCAAATTCCTCCGTAAGACCTTTCCCCTTACGAACCTTTTCCATAATCATAAACGCCATCTTATTCTCAACGCCTTTATTTATAAGATATGTCATAATATCGTCTCGTGTGGCGATAACTTCTTTTAGGGTCGCCGTATCGCTTTTAATAAGGTCCTGAGCGTTTCCTACCCACACATCCGTACCATGAGAAATCCCTGAAATGCGCACCAATTCGGAAAACGTATGAGGATTTGTGTCTAAAAGCATCTGCCTTGTAAACTTAGTCCCAAACTCAGGAATACCTATAGTACCTGTCTTACACTTTATTTCCTCATCAGTAACATTAAGGGCTTTTGGAGACGTAAACAGGGACATTGTTTCCTTATCGTCAAGAGGAATTTCCAACGGGTCAAACCCCGTTATATCTTTGAACATACGTAAGATAGTCGGAACGTCGTGCCCCAGTAAGTCAAGCTTCAAAAGTCGTCCGCTTATAGAATGATAGTCAAAATGAGTCGTTGTGACATTTGAGTTCTGGTCGTTGGCCGGTCTCTGGATAGGACAAAAATCGTAAATACTTTTATCTCTCGGAACGACCATAAGACCGCCTGGATGCTGCCCCGTGGTTCTTTTAATTCCCACGCAGCCAAGTTTAAGTCTATTTACCTCGGCTTTTCTGATTTTAAGCTCTCTCTCGTCAGCGTATTTTTTAACATATCCATAAGCTGTTTTCTCAGCCATAGTACCAATAGTACCGGCTTTAAAAACATTTCCCTTGCCAAAAAGCTCTTCTGTATAAGCGTGGGCCTGCTGCTGATACTCTCCAGAAAAATTAAGGTCAATATCCGGTTCTTTGTCTCCGTTAAATCCAAGGAAAGTCTCAAAAGGAATGTCATGCCCGTCTTTTTTTAACGTAGTACCGCATACTGGGCAAGCTTTGTCAGGCAAGTCGCAGCCGGAATTTCCCAAATTAGCGATAACAGCCTCTGAGCTAAAATCAGAATATTTGCAGTTTGGACAAATATAATGCGGGGAAAGTGGATTAACCTCCGTAATTCCCGCCATAGTAGCGACAAATGAGGAGCCAACCGACCCTCTTGAGCCTACGATATATCCATGGTCGTTTGAGTCCCAAACAAGTTTCTGCGCAATTATGTATAAAACAGCGAAACCATTTTTAATAATAGAATTAAGCTCCCTGTCAAGCCTTTTCGCTACAACGTCAGGAAGAGGGTCTCCGTAAACGGATTTCGCCTTCGTCATTGTAATTTGGGTAAGCTGTTCCTCAGCCCCGTCAATTTTAGGCGGAAAAGTCTCTTCAGGTATAGGTTTAACCTCTTCAGTCATATCGGCAATCAGGTTGGTGTTTTTCACAACAACTTCATAAGCTTTTTCATCGCCTAAATATTTAAATTCCTCAAGCATCTCCTCAGTAGTTCTGAAAAAAAGAGGAGGCTGATTGTCAACATCCTTAAATCCCTCTCCCGCTTGTATTATTCTTCTGTAAAACTCGTCCTCAGGGTCTAAAAAATGAGCGTCGCACGTAGCGACTACAGGTTTATTATATTTATCTCCTAAAGCGACTATTCTTTTATTAATGTCTATAAGCTCTTCTTTAGAGCCTACAGCTCCGTCTCTAAGCATAAACTCATTATTTCCTATAGGCTGAATCTCAAGATAATCATAAAAATCAATAAGTTCCTTAATAACCTCCTCAGGCTTATTCTCAAAAACAGCCTTAAAAAACTCTCCCGCCTCACAGGCTGTTCCAATAATAAGCCCGTCTTTAAATTTAAGATACTCGCTCTTTGGAATCCTCGGCCGTCTGAAAAAATACTCAATATGAGACTTCGATATAAGCTCGTATAAATTTCTGAGTCCTTTTTGATTTTTAACAAGTATAACCGCGTGATAAGTTTTAAGCTTTTTAACATCAATATTCTCGCTCGCTAAAATGTTAATATCATTTAAGTTTGAATTTCCCAATTCCATCAAAATATTAATACACTTAATAAATATTTCCGCCGTACAAAAAGCGTCGTCAACCGCTCTGTGATGATTTTCCAAAGAAATACCCAAATGCTTGGCGACTGTATCAAGCTTATATCTTGAAAGCTCTGGAAATAAAACTTTAGAAAGCTCAACTGTATCCAAAACAGAATTACTTATTTCAATTTTATTTTTCCTCGCCCATTGCCTCACAAACCCAACGTCAAAATTAGCGTTATGGGCAACCAAAACAGAATTTCCAAAAAAATCAAGAAATTTAGGTAAAACCTCATTTTCGTCAGGCTGATTATAAAGCATATCGTCTGTTATTCCCGTAAGCTCGATAATTTTGTCGCTAAGTTTTACTTTAGGATTAACAAACGCGGAAAATCTATCCGTAATCGCACCATTTTTGACTTTAACAGCGCCTATTTCAATTATTTTGTCTGTTTCCTTATTAAGGCCTGTTGTCTCAAGGTCAAAAACAACGTATTCGTCAAGAAGACTTTGCCCTTTTCCGGATTGCACCACAGCACCCAAATCGTCTACAAGATACGCCTCAACACCGTACAAAACTTTAACCCCGTATTTTTTAGCCGCTTCCATAGCCTCTGGATACGCCTGAACTACTCCATGGTCTGTAATAGCGATAGCTTTATGCCCCCAGAAAGCCGCCCTCTCTATATAATCCTTGGCTGAGTTAATTCCGTCCATCATGCTCATCTGTGTATGTAAATGAAGCTCTACCCTTTTTTCCGCTGAGTTATCTTTTTTCTGCTCAGGAGGTGTTCCCGCGCATATATTACTCGCCATAATATTTATTTCCCCGGCGTATTCGTCATATTGGGCCCTTCCTTTAACGTTTATGTACTTTTTAACTTTAAGTAGTTCTTTAACTTCGTCAGTATACTCTTCTGGCTTTAAGAAAAATTTAACAGTAACAGAATCAGACATGTCAGTTATATCAATACTTATAACAAATTTACCTTTCTTTGTTTCCCTCTCCTCAAAGGAAAGAATTTTGCCAGAAACAGAAATAGTCTCACCCTCAATGACGGACCCTCTTATCTTTTTAATATCATCCTTAAATCCAATAAATTTAGTAGTAATTCTTTTCTTTAATTTTTTATTATTAATGAAACTTGTCTGATTATTTAAACGAACATCGTCCAAACCCGCTGTTTTGTGTTTTTCATCATCACTTTTTAACTCGCCAGCCTCGAAAGACGGTTTAAATTCTCTGAAAACGTTTTCATCGGATTTATTTTGTTTTATAACGTTTTTAATTTCTTTATTCTGCTCTTCCGCTGTTTTAATCTTAATAGGATTATTTTTAAACAGAACATTAACAGTCAGCCCAAATCTATCTGTAAAAACTTTTTTAATCTTGTCATCAATTTTTTTCGCCCTGAATAAAAAAGCGCTTCTACAGTCAACGTTAATAATTATCGTATTTTCTTCCGTTTCCCATTTAGCGTTTTTCAACAGATTATAACAAAAAGGACTTTCCCTTTTTACTTTGTTTAAAATATTTAATCGATACATTTCAACTTTCTCAATTAACGTATTGTCAATATCATAAAAAATATTTACACTCACATCTGAGACAAAAGGAAAATTACTCCTAATATCCTCCTCAAAATCAACAAAACACGCTTCATTGAGTACATTGTCGCATACAAGAACAATATCCATGGCTTTTGTAGCCTTAGATACCCTAACCTTGTCAACTTTTGTCTTTTTTAATACGCTTAAAACGTTAGCCGATAATTTAATTTTAGAAAAAACATCCTCAAAACTTTTTAAATCTTTTAAAACATTATCCAAAAACTCACCCGCCAAAATCAAAACCATTTATGAAAATACAACCTTATATAGTCAATAAACTTAAAAATAAAAAAGTTAGCCAGTCAAAAACTCTTTTAGCTTACACTTAATCTGTAACATATAGTTTTTATCGATTTCCTGCTCATTCTTTTATGGACTCGCTGTAATCAGCATTTCCTAAAAAATGATAAGTAAATATATCATATTAAAAAGTTAAAATACACATAAAAAATTATGAAAAACAAGACATATTTGAAACATCAGTTCTTCATAACTTTTCGTATAGCTTTTAGATATACCCTAATCAATTTTCCCAATTTCCTTAATTAACTCATCAACAATCATATTCTCGTCAACCTTTTTTATAATATGCCCCTTTTTAAAAATCAGCCCGACGCCTTTTCCTCCCGCTATGCCAATATCGGCTTCTCTAGCCTCGCCCGGGCCGTTCACGGCACATCCCATAACGGCGACTTTAATATTTTTATCAATATTTGAGCATTTTTCTTCCACCTCTCTCGCTATAGAAATCAAATCAATCTCCGTTCTACCGCAAGTAGGACACGATATAAGCTCAACGCCGAATTTTCTAAGCCCTAAAGCTTTTAAAATATCCTTTCCGACTTTAACCTCGCAAACAGGATCTCCCGTCAAAGAAACTCTTATTGTGTCTCCTATTCCCAAACCTAAAATAAGACCGATTCCCACAGAAGATTTCACTGACCCGCTCCAAACCGTGCCAGATTCTGTAATACCTAAATGCAGAGGATAATCCACTTTGTCCGATAAAATAGAATAGGCCTTCGCCGTAAAAAGAACATCAGACGCCTTAATCGAAATAACAATATCATAAAAATCATATTTCTCAAGAATATTAACATGCCTTAAAGCGCTTTCCACAAGTCCCTCCGGCGTAACTTTCCCATATTTCTCAAGAATATCTTTCTCAAGAGACCCTGAGTTTACACCAATACGTATAGGAATCCCCCTTTCCTTGCAGACTTTGGAAACTACTTTTACTTTTTCCTCATCCCCAATATTCCCCGGATTTATTCTAAGCTTGTCCACTCCATTTTCAACAGCTTTAAGAGCAAGCCTGTAATCAAAATGAATATCGGCGACAAGAGGAATATTAATATTTTTTTTAATATCTCTCAAAGCCTCCGCCGCCGTAATGTCAGGAACCGCCACTCTTATAATTTCACAGCCCGCTTCTTGAAGCTTATGAATCTGATTAACCGTCGCCTTAACATCTCTTGTGTCAGTATTGCACATAGACTGAACGGCGATAGGATTATCGCCTCCTATCATCACACCGCCAATATTTAAAACCTTAGTTTTTTTTCTCTCAAAAATCATAAAAACCACCCATGATAAATAATAAAACAACTTAAAAACCTACATTTCCAAACGACGGCAAAACTTTATTTAATTCTTAAAGCAGTTTAAAAACATCATTAAAGGCTACTAAGATTCCAAAAGCCATTAAAATAGCAAACCCAGCGAAATGAATCATACCTTCTTTTTCAGGAGGAATAGGCTTTCTCCTTATAGCCTCAATAATAAGGAAAACAAAGCGTCCGCCGTCTAAAGCGGGAATAGGCAAAAGATTCATAACCCCAAGATTAGCGCTTAATAAAGCCGCTATTTCCGCCATACTTATAACCGTATTCCAAATACTCACCTGAATTGTTTTCTCATATACCGTATCGACAGCCGACGTAAGACCAATAGGCCCAGCGACATCGTCTAAAGACACCTGCATGGTAAATAACTGGCCTATACCATAAAAAGTAATCTTTACCATGTAAACGCCTTTCCAAAATCCAGCCCTCACAGAATCAAAAAAACCAACGCTTTCAAAACCTTCCGAGCTTTTTTCAAACAGCGAGACTTTTCTGTCAACCTTAATGCCAAGATTTTCTTTTCTTGGAACATTAATATTCGCCTCAAAATATTCTCCGTTTCTCTCATATCCCACAATAACATTCTCACCTTTTCTCTGAGAAAGTGAGAACGCTATATCATCAAATAAATTTGTTGATGAGTTATTAATACTAACTATTTTGTCCCCCGCCATAATTCCGGCCCTCTCCGCGGGGCTGTCAGTGATAACCTCCAAAACCGTGTTCCCAGCGTATCCAATAAACATAATAATAACAGCGTTTATGAATATGGCGAGAACAAAATTCATAAAAACCCCCGCAAGAATAACAATCATTCTTTTCCAAACAGAAATGTTATTAAACCCTACCTTTTTAGAGCTCTCATCATTTTCGTCAGCCATCTTGCAAAAACCGCCTATAGGAAACAGTCTTACAGAATAGAGTGTTTCTCCCCTTTGTTTTTTCCATAATTTAGGTCCCATTCCAATAGCGAATTCCTCAACGGTTACCCCGCACTTTTTTGCTGAGATAAAGTGTCCCCATTCATGAATCATAACAACTATTCCAAAAATCAGAATTGTAATAATTATAGACAAACACATCCACCCCTATTTTAAAATTATTTATAAATTCTCACGGCGTCTCACGCTGTATTAAAGAGCCCATAAGTCGCTTAACCTTAAATATAGCCGTTACAAAGTTTTAAGACACTCTTTGGTAAAGTTTCTCGCCCATAAATCAGCGTCAAAAACATCGTCAAAATCATAATTATATTTTATATTATATGCGTTCATAGCTTTTTCTATTAGTTTATGTATGTTGGAAAACTCAATTTTTTTATTAAGAAAAGCGTCAACGGCTATCTCATTGGCTCCGTTTAATACCGCTGGCAAAGTTCCTCCCGTCTTAATAGCGTCAAAAGCGAGAGAAAGACATTTAAAAAGCTTAATATTAGGCTTTTTAAACGTAAGTTCCCCATATTTAAAAAAATCTATCTTCGGAAAATCGTTTTTTACCCTTTTAGGAAAAGTAAACGCGTATTGAATAGGAACTCTCATATCAGGTTCGCCAAGCTGGGCAATAACCGCCCCATCCTCAAACTCAACCATAGAATGAATAACGCTTTGGGGGTGAACTACCACATTTATTTTTTCCGATTTTATGTCAAAAAGCCATTTCGCCTCAATAACCTCAAGACCTTTGTTCATCATAGTGGCGGAATCGACAGTTATTTTTTTGCCCATAGACCAATTAGGATGATTAAGCGCTTCCGCGACTGTAATTCCGTCAAAGCTTTTATAATCTCTGAAAGGCCCTCCCGACGCCGTTAAATGAATTTTTGATATTTTATTTTCCTCATTTCCTCTCAAACACTGGAAAATAGCTGAATGCTCGCTGTCAACCGGAAAAATCTTAACGTCAAATTTTTTCGCCTCTCTCATAACAAGCTCGCCCGCGCTGACAAGAGTTTCTTTATTCGCGAGAGCAATGTTTTTGCCCTTTCTTATAGCTGTTAAAGTAGGCTCAAGCCCTATATTTCCCACAAGGGAATTAAGCACAATATCAGCGCTTTCAATATCAGCCGCTCGGTTAATACCATCAATTCCCGCTAAAATCTCAGTTTTTCCGCCGTTAATTCTCTTCTTTAGTTCAATAGCTTTTTCCTCATCCATAACAACGGCGATTTCAGGCTTGAATTCATTAATCTGTTTTTCAAGCAAATCAATTCTTTTATTCGCGGTAATCGCGGAAACCTTAAATCCCAAATTTCGGCAAACTTCTAAAGCCTGAGTTCCGATAGAACCCGTAGAGCCCAAAATAGAAATATTTTTCAAAAAATTACATCCTTTCCAAGGGTAATAAAAATATAAATAAGAGGAGCAGTAAATAAAACACTGTCAAATCTGTCAAGCACACCGCCGTGACCAGGCATAATCTTGCCGTAATCCTTGATTCCGACACATCTTTTAATACTTGACGCCGCCAAATCCCCTATTTGGGCGAAAATCGAACCCACAGCCCCGGCAATAGCGTAAAACAAAAATATATTTTCCCTGCCGACCTGCCAAACAGCGTACATAAAATACCCGTAAACCCCCGATACAATAGCCGTAAATAAAATACCGCCAATCGCCCCCTCGTATGTTTTCTTCGGACTTAACACAGGGGTAAGTTTATGTCTACCAATAGCCGAACCTGTAAAATAAGCCCCTGTGTCACTACAGAAAGCAGAGATAAATATAAGCCATACAAAAAACTCACCATGGACCCTTTCCCTTATTAAATAAATATTTCCCAGCATAAGGGTTATATAAAAAAAACCTACTAAAGTAGAACATACGTCATAAATATTGATTTTATCATGCATAAATACAGTAAAACAAAAAGCGCATAAAACAAAAATCATAATTCCCAGATAATAATATTCGCTGTCAATTTTCAATCCGAGAAAAATAATATAAAGTATTGAAGTCAAAAAGCCGAAAATATGAATAGGCATAATTTTTTTGGAAACAGCTTTATAAAACTCAAAAAGCCCCAAAAGTGATAAAAACAAAATTCCGGCTTTAAGCCAATTTCCTCCTAAAATAAGAAATACCGCAAGTATGGGCAAACCAATAATGCCCGATATAGTACGAATAATCAAAAACAACAACTCCTATCTTCCGCCAAAGCGTCTGTCTCTGTTTTTATAATGCTCAATAGCTTTGTTAAGTTCATTAATATTAAAATCGGGCCAAAGTTTATCACTGATATAAATTTCAGAATAAGTGGACTGCCACGGAAGAAAATTACTCAGTCTCATTTCCCCGCTTGTGCGAATAATAAGTTCCGGATCCGGAATGCCTTTTGTGTCAAGATATGATGAGAAAAGCTCCTCATTAATATCCGATTCTTTGATATTTCCGCTTTTAAGCTCGCCATACATTTTTTTTACGGCTCTCATAATCTCATCACGACCGCCGTAATTCAGACCTATATGCAAATTGAGCCCTTTTTTGCAAGAAGATATTTCTTTAAGCGTATTTATTTTATTCCGCAAATCCTCATCTAAACGCGATAAATCCCCAATAGAATCAATTTTAATATTACTTGTCTCATTATCCTTAATATAATCGTCGATATACTCTCTTAATAAATTCATAAGAGAATTGACCTCATCTTTCGGACGTGTCCAGTTCTCTGTTGAGAAAGCATACACGGTAATATGTTCTATTCCTATTTTATCCGCTTCTTTAAGAAGTTTGTTGAGAGTTTGAGCTCCCGCTCTGTGTCCAAAACTTCTCGGCATAAATCTCTTTTTCGCCCACCTTCCGTTTCCGTCCATAATAATGGCGATATGTTTTGGTAAAGAATTTTCCATAATTGCCTCCTTAGCGTTAAAAGTACAAATACGGTCCCTGATTAACCGGGTAGCCCGCTTTTTTGACTTCCGTCGGTTTTTACCATATACAAGCCCGTCGTTATCACCATAAAAAATCCAGTTCCCCGCTATATCTATATTTCCTATATAGTCATAGTAAGCGATTTTTATATAGCCGCCGCCAATACTCAGCCTTACAGCCTTTTTTGTAAACCCAATTACTTTATTGCAATAAAATTTCATTTATTGTTACATCCGTAAAATATTCTTTAGCAAAATATATTATGTCGTATTTTATGCTGACATTTTTCAAATCTAAAATCTCTCTTGACAAATTATAAAATATACTTCTTTTGCATACACACCGTTTTAACTAATCATAATTTACGCCGTTATATATTATATTTTGACATACCGACAAATTATACCTTTCAACATTTTTTCCGTTGAAATACATTTTATGGATTTGTCAAACCCGTTTGATATATAAATCTTATCCCCTCTTACCTCAAATTTCTTGAAATCATCCAAAATCCCTTTAGCCTCTCCAAGTTCTCTGCAGCACGCCTGTTTAAACTTACCGTAAAAATTTCCCGCTCCTCACCTTATAAAATATCCTTTTCACATATAAAAAATTTTCCCGTTTAAATTAAAGTTTTCAGTATATATAAAAAACCGTCTCACAAATTAACAGTTATGCCCTAAATTATTTTCAGTACTTCCAAAAATAACGGCATCATAACAGAACTCACCGTTTCCGATATTAATTTCGCGTAATCTATCCTTATGAAAAACTATTAAAAAAATAAATCCCGTTATTTATAACTTTTAAGCTGTAAACAAGCGTCGGGTTTCGTCATACCCCCCTGACGCGGAAACTATCTCCGTTTTATATTTGTTCCATCCATGTTCATTCTATATATCAAAAAAGCATCACCATATCCAAGGACGCCGAATAATATACAACCATTATAAGCCATGACAAAACCCGTCATTTGACCTGAATAATTATATATCATCCCTATACTATAAATTCATATCAGTTTTGTTCTCAATAACGTCATATATCTCATTGGGCGAAAATACTGTGGCCTCACTCAATTTTTTTGAATTATAGTCCTATTCAATTCCATATCCTCTTATAGCGCATAATTCCCTTATAGGAATATAATACTTAGAGTTTATAACACAAATCAGTATTAAATAGGCTTTCTTTCCATCTACAGCCGCATATGTTTTACAGTTTTTTATCATAAATGAAACTCCGTCCTAAACGCTTTCTATTAGGACGTATCTGAAAACTATCATAAGCTATCAGTTATATACGAGAAATATCCAAAAAATTATTAAAAAATAAACGAAAACGGTTCAATTAAACAGAAAAGCCTTTCTGTTTTGTTTTTTATAATTTTTCGTGCGTATTTTTGTTTTCAGATACTCTCTAATATCGTTTTCGTTTTATAATCCATTACTCTCTTAAGAGAAAATAAGCCTTTCTGTCAATTAACACAGCTTCCGCTCTCATAGTCATCCGTCTTCAATGACTTTCTCTCCATATACTGAAAAATTTGTCAATATAACTTATAGAACTATAAAAAAAACTTTTTTCATTATAATATGTCACTCTTAAATATTATGTTTTTCCCATAAAGAAAAATAACAGAGTTTTTCAGAGAGTCCAAAAATTCCGCACAGAAAACATAAAAATACTTTTCAATTATTAAATAGCCATAATGTCTTTGTTTTTAGCCTCAATAAGCTTGTCTATATCAGCAACGTTTTTATCAGTAATTTTCTGAATCTCGTCCTCAAGAGATTTAAGCTCATCCTCTGTAATCTCATTGGCTTTCTCAAGCTTTTTAAAAGCGTCGATACCGTCTCTTCTTATATTTCTTATAGCGACTTTAGTATCCTCGCCTTTTTTCTTAACATCTTTGGTAAGCGCTTTTCTTCTTTCCTCTGTAAGCTCAGGGAAAACAAGACGAATAACTTTACCGTCGTTTGTGGGATTGATTCCTAGGTCAGACGCGTTAATAGCTTTTTCAATTTCTTTCATAACAGAAATATCCCATGGTTGAATTTGAATAAGTCTCGCCTCTGGTATACTTATATTGCCGACTTGATTCAAAGGAGTAGGCGTTCCGTAGTAATCTACCGTTATTTTATCCAAAACATGAGGATTAGCTCTCCCCGCTCTAATAGTATTAAGCTCAGACTCAAGATTTTTAACCGATTTTTTCATTTTCTCCTCATAAGCTGTTGTATGTTTAGACATAATAAAATAAACCTCCTAAAAAATATAAATGTAAAATTTATTCGGCTCATAGCCAAATTATTAAATAAAGTCAAATTTCTTTATAAAATTATTCCCTTTACAAAGTAACTAATTCAATGTAAACAAATAATTTTTCATAATCAGAGCGTGTCTGAAAATTATGTAATATCCGTTAAAACCCTATTAAATTAACTTCTTACAAAAACTTAATCGCCTTTTTATTAAGAAAACATCAAAAAATCATAAAAAATAAACAATCTTTAAATTTATTTTTTTATATTTTTTAAATACATTTTAGTTTTCATATAATATTGTAAAAAACTCTCGATAATATTAATCCACAGTAACAAGAGTACCTATCTTTTCACCCATAGCCGCTTTAACTATCCCATTTTCCTCCGACAATCCAAAAATAACCACCGGAATAGCCTGCTCATAGCAAAGATTAGCGGCCGCTATGTCAATAACCTTAAGATTTTTCTCAATGATCTCTTTACATTTGATAGCTTCATATTTAACAGCGTTCGGATTTTTAGCTGGGTCATCATTATAAACCCCGTCAATGCTTTTAGCGTATAAAATAGCGTCAGCTTGAAGTTCTGAGGCCCGTAAAGCCGTCACCGTATCAGTAGAGAAAAAAGGATGTCCGATTCCGCCGGCAAAAATAATGATTTTATTCTCAGAAAGATACTCAAGAGCTAAATCCTTAGAAAACATCTCCGTCATAGAGCCTACGGCAAAAGGCGTCATAACGACTGACATAAGACCGTTTTGTTTTAAAAAATCCGCGACATAAATAGCGTTCATAACCGTGGCAAGCATGCCTATCTGGTCCGCCTTGCATCTATCCATGGCTGGATTTGCGCTTCTTCCTCTCCAAAAGTTTCCCCCGCCAATAACCAAAGATACTTGGACTCCATCTTGAGTAATCGATTTTATCTGTTTAACTATTTTATCAATAATACTATTGTCAAAAGTCTCTTTTCCATCGCCGGAAAGAGCCTCTCCGCTAAGCTTCAAAAGAACCCTTTTATACAAAAACACTCACCTCACAAAAATATTGTTTTATAATATTTTATCATATATTACAAAAAAAGAAAACAATTTCTTTTAAATTTTTAAAAAAGCAACATGAATTATACCATCTAATACCACCTTAAAACCGTAAACAGACCTGTTTGATACTATATACACGTTTACTTTTTTAAATATCTTTAAGTTTAAATTCTGAAAAATCAATATCTCCATTTAGCATACTCTCAACAGAAGCGGTTTCCTCAAAAAGTTTTCCTTCGGAATAAACCTCAATAGTTATTCTCCCCCTGATTTTTGATTAACAAGCTCAACGAATTTTAAGCGTTAAATATATAATAATATAACAAAATAAGCTAAACCCTCGCCAAAAACTTAAGCTGATTTTATTAAAACACTAAAATATTAATGATAATATACATTTTTGATATACACATTATAATAATAAAACCTTAATAACTTGTAAAGTTTTTGTCAAAAATATTACAAAAACCAAATTTCACTCTTATATCTTTATCACAACTATGGCGTAAAACAATAAAGAAGGTTATAAAACTTTATGACAAAATTTTATAACCTTCCTTATTGTTTTACCACTGAATAATTTGATAGACCTGTTTATCAACCTCCTCAACAAAGATTGACAAACCTTTTTCCGCCATACTTTACCCGATTTTTTTAAAATAATTTTCAAGCATTCCCGCAAAAATCAAGCTTAATATGACAAAAAAATCTTTTTTCAATCACTAGCAATTAGAGCGTATCTGAAAACTAAAATACACGCGAAAAATTATAAAAAATAAAACGAAACAGAAAGGCTTTTCTGTTTAATTGAACCGTTTTCGTTTATTTTTTAATAATTTTTGGATATTTCGCTTATATAACTGATAGCTTATGATAGTTTTCAGATATGCCCTAGGCTATTGAACAGGTCTAATCATAATTATAGCAATCCACAAAATTTTAAGCTCGGAACAATAAAATAATCAATCATTTTTTTATTTTATCATAATTTTCCCGTCTTTAACGCAGACAGTAACTTCCCCGCCCTCTTTAAACTTTCCGTCAAGAATATTCTCGGCGAATAAATCCTCAATTTGGCTTTGAATCGCGCGCCTTAAAGGTCTCGCCCCATAAGTTGGGTCAAATCCTGTTTCCGTAAGTTTCTCAAGAGCCTGATCGGTAATACTCATGTCAATACCCATATTCGATTTAACCCTTGTTTTAAGCTCGTTAAACATCAGCCTTGCGATTTTTTTGACATTTTCTCTGTCAAGAGGATGGAAAACGATAATATCATCGATACGGTTTAAAAACTCCGGTCTGAAAATACGTTTTACCTCTTCCATAACGCCCTTTTTTATGTCCTCATAATCCTGTATACCAGAATCGTCAGATTGGCTGAACCCAAGTTTTTTGGGAGAGGTAATGCTTCTCGCTCCGGCGTTTGACGTCATTATTATAACAGTGTTCTTAAAATCCACTCTTCTGCCCTGAGCGTCTGTAATATGTCCGTCGTCAAGTACTTGAAGAAGAATGTTAAATACGTCTGGATGGGCCTTTTCTATCTCATCAAAAAGAATAACACAGTAAGGTTTCCTCCTTATCTTCTCGCATAGCTGTCCCCCCTCGTCATAACCGACATATCCCGGAGGAGAACCGATAATTTTGGAAACGCTGTGCTTCTCCATATATTCGCTCATATCAACTCGAATAACAGCGTCGTCCTCTCCAAAAAGAACATTTGACAATGCCTTTGAGAGCTCTGTTTTTCCGACTCCCGTCGGACCTAAAAACAGAAAAGAGCCTATAGGTCTTTTCGGGTCTTTAAGTCCGACACGGCCTCTCCTTATCGCTTTTGATAGAGCTTTAACAGCCTCGTCCTGCCCGATAACCCTTTCATGTAGAATATTTTCCATATTTTTAAGTCGCTGTCCTTCTTCCTCCTGCAACCGTCTTACAGGTATCCCTGTCCAATTAGAAACTGTATCCGCTATATCCTCTTCCTCAACAACCTGGGTATCCTCGCTGTTTTTGGCTTTCCATCCGGCTTTGGCTATTTTAAGTCTCTCTTTTATTTCGTCCTGTTTCTTTTTAACACTGCCGGCTCTCTCAAATTCCTCCGTTTTGATAGCGGCCTCTTTCTCTTTCTCAAGAGCGTTGATTTCGTCCTCCATTTCCTTAATATCAGGAGGCGCCGTAAAAGTTTTAAGCCTTACTTTAGAGGCCGCCTCGTCAAGAACGTCAATAGCTTTATCCGGCAAATATCTGTCTGAAATATATCTGTTTGACAATTTAACGGCGGCTATTATGGCGCTGTCTTTAATTTTCACATTGTGATGCGCCTCGTATTTGTCTCTTAATCCTCTAAGCATCTCAATAGCGTCGTCTTCCGACGGCTCAAGAACCTTAACCGGCTGAAACCTTCTCTCAAGAGCCGCGTCTTTCTCAATATACTTTCTATACTCGTTTAAAGTCGTGGCTCCTATTACTTGAATCTCACCGCGAGCTAAAGACGGCTTCAAGATATTTGAGGCATCGATCGCTCCTTCCGCGCCTCCCGCGCCGATAATTGTGTGAAGCTCATCAATAAACAAAATCACATTATGAGCCTTCTCAACTTCCTCAATAACTTTTTTAATACGTTCCTCAAACTCACCTCTGTATTTGCTTCCAGCTACCATAGAAGATAGGTCTAGAGAAACCACTCTTTTTTCTTTAAGAATCTCAGGTACATCTCCCGATACTATTTTCTGGGCAAGCCCCTCGGCGATAGCCGTTTTACCCACGCCGGGGTCGCCTACAAGACAAGGGTTGTTTTTTGTTCTTCTGCTTAAAATCTGGATAACTCTTTCAATTTCCTTATCTCTTCCGACAGTTGGATCAAACTTATTTTCCTCCGCCATGGCTGTTAAATCACGGCTAAACTTGTCAAGAGTAGTCGTCTTCGAGTTTTTCCTGCTTTTAGAGGAATTTGAGTTAATAGGAATATCCCCGCCGCTATTCTCTCCCTCGCCTAACATAGATAAAATGTCCTCGTAAAGTCTGTTGCCATTCACATTCAAAAGAGCGAGTATCTTCGTGGCGACACAGTCCTCTTCTTTAATAAGGGCGAGTAGTAAATGCTCTGTTCCTATATATGTCGTGCCCATGTTAAGGGCTTCCTGAAGACTTTTTTCCAAAACACGCTTTGTTCTTGGTGTAAAATCAGCGGGGGCGTCAATAACGTTTGAATCTATTCCAATAAGCTCGCCTATTTTCTCAATAACATCGTTCTCGTCCACATTCTGCTGCTCAAGAGCCTTATAAGCGACCGAGTTATCCGCCCGCAAAAGACCTATTAGCAAATGTTCAGAGCCTACATATCCCTGACCAAGCTCAGCGGCGGACTTACGGGCTTCCTCAATAGCCTGCTGGGCTTTTTTCGTAAATTTAATCTGCATTTATGTAACCTCCCTTTTATTAATTACATAATCTTTTTATATTAGACTTCTTTCGAAACTTTACAGCAAATCAATAAAAACTAACAAGTAAACTTTTAAAATCGTTGTAATTATATAGTTTCAAAAAAAACTATTGTTAAGCGTTTCCAAGCCTTTCTCTTATATACGACGCTCTCTGAATATCCCTCTCATCAGGATTACCTGATTTATTCATATATTTAATTAAGTTGCCCGGCTGAATATTCATCATTATACTATAAATGTTAATATCTTTGTTTTTTAAGTTCAGCATCCCCGTTATAATACCGAATCTTAAATCCGAAAGTAGTTTCATCGCCTCTTTGGAGCTTATCTTTCTGCAGTTTGACAAAATACCGTATGAGCGGAAAACCCTGTCCTCAAGCTCTGTTTTTCGTTCTTTCAAAAGACTGTTTCCAAGCTCTTTTTCCTGTTCAATAATCTGATTCGTAACATTTTTAAGCGCTTCTATAATTTCTTTCTCGCTTTTTCCGAGAGTCACCTGATTTGAAATTTGATAAATTCCGCCAAGAGGTTCTGAGCCTTCCCCATAAATCCCTCTTAACGTCATACCAAATTTACTTATGGCCTGGCTTAAATTCTCAACATGACCAAACATTTCAATAAGCGGGATATGAATCATAAAAGAAGCTCTCATTCCCGTCCCCACATTGGTAATACATGATGTTAAATATCCATAATTCTCGTCAAAGGCATAATCAATATTCTCTTCGATAAGATTATCTATTTTATCGGCAATATCCCACGCCTTTTCAATATTATACCCTGGAAAAACAGTTTGTATACGGATATGGTCTTCCTCATTAATCATTATTGAGATAGTCTCGTCATCTTTAATAAGAACTCCCGCCGGTTTATCCTTATCCATAAGATCATGGCTTATAGAATGATTCTCAAGCAAAGAATATTTCTCAGCGTTTGACTTCTCATTAATATTTATAAAATCAAAACTATCGCCAAAATAAGTATTGGCGTTTTTTATAGAAGCCTTGACCTCCTCAATAAGTTTAAGGGCTTGTTCCTCTGACAGCTTTTGAGAAAATGGATATTTTTTTATGTTTCTCGCCAGACGAATCCTTGATGATATAACAATATTCTCATCTGTCTCGGAAGAATCGTACCATTTATTCATTGTCTCCGCCTCCTTCCAAATTTCTTATCTTGTCTCTAAGTTTGGCGGCTTCCTCATACTCTTCTTTCTCAACAGCTCTTTTAAGCTGATTTTTAAGATTTTCCAGCTCTCTTTTAACGTAAAGCTCCGCGCCCGCTTTTTTAGGCAGTTTTCCCGAGTGTCTTATACTTCCCTGAATATTTTTAAGAACGGGAACAAGCTGTTCTTTAAAAGCGTTGTAACAATCCGCGCATCCTACTTTTCCCGTTTGTTTAAAAGCGTCAAATGATAATTTACAAGTAGGACAGGAAAAAGAACTCTTTGCGGTATATCCAGCTGAACCCATACCTATAAAACTGTCTAAAAATCCTTTAAAAATTGTATCGAAAGAAACGCCGTTCTGCATCTTCACGGCGCATTCCTCACAAATGTGATATTCTCTTTTCTCGCCGTTAATAATTTGCTGATAAAAAATTGTAGCCGCGTTTTTTTTACATTTTTCACATAACATAATAATCACCCCAATTAAATAAGCTATAAACACATACCCGTATAATATCCGAAAATACGCTTTAGTATACAAAACTATAAGCTAATAATCCGTTAAAGCCGCCGCTTAACACAGGCGGCAATATTTAATCACAGCTCATAATAATTATGGAAATTCATGAAATCTTTAGCGCGAACCAATAAAATGATTTCTTAATGTATTAGGTTTATTAAAGTCTCTTTATTCATTCTTATATTGATTCGTTATAAGTGACAGCAATTTAACTTACATAGTATCTTAAAACTAAAACACTTTTTATTTCTTGAATTATACTAGGGGGTATCTGAAAACTATCATAAGCTATCAGTTATATACGCGAAATATCCAAAAAATTATTAGAAAATAAATGAAAACGGTTCAATTAAACAGAAAAGCCTTTCTGTTTCGTTTTATTTTTTATAATTTTTCGTGCGTATTTTTGTTTTCAGATACTCTCTAAAACCGCTGATATTTATTATAATACACTTTTCGGACATATTTTAAAATTACTTTTTATTTTCTTTAACTGTATATATTATACATCTTATTTTGTTAGCCATCAAATGTTGTGAGTGCTAATCGGTAAGTAAAAAAACTCTTTTAACTGTCAATTCCTTTTATTTTCTTAAAATCTCTCTTTTTTTCTTTATTTTTCAAACTTATGCCCGCATTTAACGCATACTTCTGTATCCAGCTCATTCCCTGTATCACATTTCGGACAAAACTTAAGTAATTTTATTCCATTTTCTTTTTTAGGCAAAGGATTATCCACAACTAAGTCCTCTGTATAATTTTTATCACTCTCCTCTTTTTCCTCACTTAATTTAATCTCCTCTATTTGCTTTTGAATAACTTTTATTCTGTATTTATATTTATCGATTTCCTTGCATATGTGCTCAATTTCCTCTCCGTTGACAGAACTTCCTTTTTTGCGTGAGTCATAAACAAGCATACCCATTCTAGTATACCTTTTTTTACATTCCCTGCCATACGCTTTAATTTTTATTTCCATTTTAGCATAATCAAAAGTATCTTTCGCCTGCTTTGATAATTTTCTCAACTTATCCTGAACCTTGTCTGAAATGTTCTTCACGCGTAGTCCCTCCGAATTTATTATTTTATTAAAATCTTTAAACAAAAATAATATTTATCTCTCATAAAATCGAATATTTTAATATTTCCCGCTTACACAATAATATCTAACAACAGCCCTTGAATCTCATTTGTTTTATCGAGAATAGCTATGTGGTCTTTTTCTTTTTTTAAAAGCTCCTGAGCAAGATCATCAACATTCTTATTAACAAGCTTAACAATACCGTAAACCCTATGTCTTCCTCTTCTGTCAAGGAAATTTTCCCTTGAGAACTCATGAGAATTTGTAACAACCTCGTTAATAAACTCAGTAATCATACTTCTATATTTTTTCATATCTCTAATGTCCATATGGTCAGCGAGTTTTTTACCCTGTACGGAAATGTCGTCCATCATCTGGTGAAGCTTCCGCATTAAATTCTCGTCAGACACTTTATTTAACGTAAAGCTAAAATCCTGCTGGTTTGTAGTCTCTTTCGTCTCCGTAATCCCCGGTAAACTCTCAATTCTTGTATCCGTGATTTTTAAATCCATTTTACCTCACACCTCTCATTATCACTCAAAAACTTCTTCGCGAAAGCAATTCCTCTATATACGCCGTAATATTTTGGTGTATAGTATTTATATCGGCTGAAGCGTCAATTATTTTTATACGTTCCGAAAATTTTTCGGCAAGAGAAATATATCCGTAAAAAACCTTTTTATGGAAATAAATCTTCTCTAATTCTATTCTGTCGAGGCTCTCCTGTCTTTTTTTTCTTTCAATACTTTCCTCCGGGTCAATTTTAAGGAAAAAAGTAATATCTGGCTCAAGTCCATCGGTAGCAAACAAATTAAGTCCTGAAATAACCTCACTTCCAAGCTTTCTTCCCTCTCCCTGATAGGCTACACTTGAATCCGCAAATCTGTCACAAATAACAATATCGCCTTTTTTAAGAGTTGGGATAATCACTTCTGAAACAAGCTGCGCTCTCGCCGCGGCATATAAAAGAGCCTCCGCCCTCGGATTCATCTTTTTATTTTTTGTATCAATAATAATATCTCTTATTTTCTCACTTATTTGGTTTCCCCCCGGTTCTCTCGTATATAATACGGAAAACCCTTTCTCCTCTAAATAATCTCTTAAAAGCTCGGATTGAGTCGTTTTTCCCGAACCGTCTGTTCCTTCCATAGTTATAAATAATCCGGACATAATATACCTCTCAAAAATATCCTGTTTATTTTTCACGTCTATAAAAAATATTATATTTATTATATCATATGTTCTTTTAAAAATACAACTTAAAAATACATAATTTTAGAAAAAAAATATATACCAAAATTATGGCGATTATAAAGTTTTTAACATAAAACCATAAAAGAATTACCTAATATATTAAGTTACAGCAATTCCAATTTAATTTAACAAAAAACATTTTATAAGCACCCCGCGCTTAAATTTTATCTAAAGGTGTTTGAGTATCAAACGCCAAAAGCGTAAAGAAAATCACGAAACAATCTAAAAATTTTCAAATAAAATGAGTTTTTTGCCTTCATCTATAATGAAATTGCTGCGCTTTACTTCTATGGCGTATCTGAAAACTATCATAAGCTATCAGTTATATAAGCGAAATATCCAAAAAATTATTAAAAAATAAGCGAAAACGGTTCAATTAAACAGAAAAGCCTTTCTGCTTCGTTTTATTTTTTATAATTTTTCGCGCGTATTTTTGTTTTCAGATACTCTCTAAATAAAAAAAGGAGAAAATTTTTATTATACAAAAAATTTACTCCTTTTTCACGAATTAAATATCATATCCTACTGAGCTAAAGGAATCCTTTTTAAAATTAAAAATTTCTCACCCGGATAAATTTTATCAGGGTCTTCAATTTCGTTTATCATAACAATATCTTCTATAGTAGTATTAAATCTTTTGGCTATTTTCCATAAAGTGTCTCCTGGCTTAACCACATAAACCGTCATACTTGGAAACCTGTCAAAAAAGTTTTTATCAAAATCCGTAAAACAAATATCCTCAATAAGATTTATGGTTTTCTTTTCGTTAATACATACATAGAAATTAAGCATACATTTAACTTCAATTTCCCTGTTTGAAAGCATACTCAAACTTATTCTGTCAAGATTTACCTTAATATCGCAGTCAAAAGGTTTATTTTCCCTGGTTCCCTTTGTCTCAATAGTTTGTCTGTAAGGAATAATCGTGTTATAACAGTGAATAGGCGTCTCGTCGTCTGACGCTATGTATAAAATATCCACAGCGATAATTCCCTCAACAACTATTTTATCGTCAAGAATTTTCTGCTCATCAAGATGCTGCTTGCCAGAGATTTTAAATACTTGTAATATTTCCGGAAAATCATCGCTTAAAGAAATAACCTCTTTTATGGGGAACTGGCTTTTGTTTCTGCAAAGGAATGATGGATACTCTATTATCTTCTCGGAAGCGGTTAAATTTTTATCGGTGCAATAGGCGTCCTCAAGAACTTGAAGTTCCTTTTCATAGCACACGTCCACAAAAACTCCCACACTAATCTCAATCTCAATAATTCTGTCCTCGCCGTCGCTGTCAGGGCATATTTTTATGTATTTATCCTGAACATAAACCACGGCGTCGGCGAACATTCCCTCTTTAACGTTAGATGCTTCCACCATTCCGTTAAAAGGTATTTCATTCTCAATAAACTCTATAACACTGTCGCTCATATCACTTTTATATGAAGCGGAAATCATAAGCTCACCGCTAATCGCTATTTTACCGTCGGCGGCTTTTACATCCTTGTTTGAGATATTAGCGGCGCACTGCACAATCTCGCTTATGTCAGGTTTTCCTGAAGGAATATGTATCTCTTCTCTTATTATAAATCTGTCAGCTTTTTTAAGAACAATTTCGTTGATTTTAAAATTGTTTTTAATCATTTGATTTTCAGGGATGCCCTCAACATCAATAACAATATTTTCTTCCTCAGATGAAAACACGTTTCCTAAAACATTTAAAACCGCCCTAAAACTAACTTTTCTGTCATTAATAAGTTTATAATCAATATTTTCTATCTCACAATTTACGTTGCAAAGCATCTCTTTCTCAATACCGTCAATAGTTATAAAATCATTTATCGGTGTAGAGAAATCAATGCTGTGAACTGGCTTTTCCCCGCTTTTTGAGACATAAATAAGCTCAATATTAAGCTTTCCCTTAAAACTTATTCTTCCGTTTACAATATCAAAACTTTCTATAAATACAGACTCGTCGCTCTGTAAAACATTTTCCATATCAGGTTTAACATCGGGAACAATAATATCCCCTTCTATAAGAATTTGAGATGTTTCTTTTCCGATACAGCGGTCTATTTTTACAGTATCTTTTACAGGTTCCATAAATTAATACCTCCCAAAAAGTTTTCCGTTTCCGTAAAGTATATTCAGAAAGCCTGGAAGGTATGCGAATTTTTTATTGGACCTGTTCAATAACCTTTATAGCATTATCAAAAAGCCTATAAATATCATCTGAAATACTGCCATAACCCTGTTCGGCGATTTCAGCGAGATTTGAGTTCATCGGCAGCTCCGAAAGAAGCTCAACATTATTCTGTGATATAAAACTTTTAAGATTTCCGTCATCATGAAATTTAATTTTCTCATTACAATGTGGGCAGATGGCGTAACTCATATTCTCAATAACTCCATAAACCTTTATATTAAGCTTTTTCGCCATATTGATTGATTTAGAGACAATCATGGAAACCATATCCTGCGGAATTGAAACCATAATCACTCCTGTAAGAGGCACAGACTGCATAAGAGTAAGGGTAATATCTCCCGTTCCCGGAGGCATATCAATAATAAGATAATCAAGCTCACCCCATAAAACATCAGACCAGAATTGAGTAACACACCCCGATAATAAAGCGCCTCTCCATACGACAGGCTGATTCTCATCATCAATCATAAAATTAAGAGATATAACTTTAATGCCATCATCTGTCAAAACAGGTAAAATTCCCTCTTCCGTACCATAAGCCTGCTTTCCGCCAAGACCCGTAAGCCTTCCGATACTCGGCCCCATGACATCAGCGTCCATAATTCCAACCGAGTAGCCTTTTTTTCTCAGTATTTTCGCTATCATAACAGAAACGGTCGACTTTCCCACACCGCCTTTTCCGCTCATAATACCTATAACGTTTTTTATTTTATTGTTAGGGTTTATTTTTACGCCGCAATCCGAACTGTCTTTTCTACAGCTTTCCCTTGAAGGGCATGAATTACAATCTCCCAAAACATTCATCTCCTTAAAAATTATAATACCTCATACGCAATATAAATATACTATCAAAAATAAAATTTGTAAAGCTAAAAATAAAATTAATACAAATTTAATAAATTAATCCCAAAATTCTTAACGTTTCCTTAAACTGAATCTCTGATAAATTCTTTTGATTTCCTTGCAGTTATTCTTTCTTATGGCGATAATATCGCCGTTTTTCATTATAAAACTGTTTCCCTCCATTGAACTGACATACTCCATATTAATTATATAGCTTTTATGAGTCCTTAAAAACAAAGGATTATTTGAAAGCGTTCTCTCTAATTCCGAAAGTGTAATATACGCTTTAACCACATTGCCCGATGAAATATGTATGCATGAAACATTGCCAATAACCTCAATATAAATAATGGTAGATATATTTATCTTCGTATTTATTTTATTGTTATTTACCGTAATATATTTTTTTGAGACATTAATGTTTTTCAAAATTCTGTCAAGTGTTTTCTCAAGTCTGTCATATTTAACAGGCTTAAAAATATAATCCGCGGCGTAAAGTAAAAAAGCGTCATAAGCGTAATATTTATTCCCCGCGAAAAATATTAGCGCCGCGTTATTGTCAATCTCTCTTATTTTTGACGCTGTTTCAATACACTCTTTTCCGTGATTTCCTATGTCAAATATAATAATTCGATATTTTTTCGTGTCAAAAGCTTTAAAAAATTGATTTTCCGAACTAAACGCGTCAACAATAAATTTAAAATCCTTAAATAAACAGTATTCATCTAAAAAATCAAAAATATCATCTATTTTATATTTTTCAAAACAAAAGTAAGCTATATACATATTTTTGTCCTCCGTCGGTTAAAATATATAATGAATTATAAATATTTTAACATAAAAATATATATAATTCCATCATATTTTCAATTTTTATCATTAAAAACACCTTTTTATCATCATTTACTTGAAATGTACTAAAAAACATTATAGAATATGTGCATTGGGATTGGGTAATCCCTAATATAAATCAAATTCTATGATTTGGTTTTAAGTATTTTACTTATTTATTTGTTAAGGAGGAAATTAAAATGAAAAAATTTTTAGGTATCGCAATTTCAACTTTATTGGTGGGTTCAATGTTAATCGGCTGTGGTTCTGACGCTGACACTACTACAACTGAAGCTACAGAGCCTACAACTGAAGCTGCTACTACCGCTGAACTTGCTACTGAAGCTACACCTGAGGTTGAAAGCCTTGAAGATGAAAGCGTTGCTGAAGACGAAAGCGCTGCTGAGGATGTAACTCTTGTTGAGGTTGAATCTGAGGTTGTTACCGCAAGTTCTGCGGCTTAATTCAGTTTTATAAAGATTATTTTATAAAGAGTAGACTTTTGGTCTGCTCTTTTTTATTTATATAGGCAAATTATTATAAAAGAAGCAAACTATATAAAGTATACCTTTTTATAAAAAAAGAGCGGATAAATCCGCTCAAAAAAGCTGACGAGCGGGCTTGAACCGCCGACCTCCGCCTTACCAAGGCGGTGCGCTACCTACTGTGCCACGTCAGCAAATATATACTTGACATTTTAGATATTAACATTATAAATCAATGCCAACTATTAAAGTATACCAAATTTATTTTTTAAAGTCAAGCATAAAATTTATTTTTTCAAAGATCAATTTCACAACAACTTTAATTAAAACTATAAAATTATACTATAAAATATTTTTTAGTCCCTTTAAATTATCATTCTATTACTTTAATCTCATGTTTTCATTTAAAATTAATATTTAGAAAACCTTTCCAGCTTTCATACCTCAAAACATATTTCTTTTTGACATAACTTTAACAACAATAACACAAATAATGATAGAACTCGCCAAAATTCCCCAAAACGCGAAAGGATTTTGAAATCCCGGAATAGGAACATTCATACCGTAAAAACTCGATATAATTGTTGGAATAGCCATTACAATAGTAATCGATGTAAGTCTTTTCATAACTATATTAAGATTATTTGAAATAAGAGAAGCGAAAGAATCAGTCGTGCCCGTCAAAATATCACTGTAAATTTTAGCCATCTCAATAGCCTGTTTATTTTCAATAATAGTATCCTCCAAAAGCTCTTTATCATCAGGATACTTTTTTATAAAATCATATCTTAAAAGCTTCTCCATAACAATTTCATTGGATTTCAGAGAAGTTGAAATATAAACAAGACTTTTTTCCATTGTAAGAAGTTGGATAAACTCTTTGTTTTTCATAGATTTATGGAGACTTTCCTCAATAACCGTACTTTGCTTATCAATCTGTTTAAGACATATAAGAAAAATTTCAGCGTTTTTATAAAGCATCTGCAAAATAAACCGTGATTTTTTAAAAGTATAAAAAGTTTTTATTATATTTTTCAAAAAAGGCTCAAGAATTGAGGATTTCTGAAGAGAAACCGTAATTATACATATATTCGTAAGAATAATGCCTATAGGAATAGTCTCGTAAAGCTCTGACTGCTCTTTGACTTTTATATAAGGAGTATCCACAAGAATTAATACCTGCCCATTATCATCATCAACCTCAATACGAGAACGCTCTTCTTCGTCAAGCGCCGCTTTTATAAAATCAGGATCGGTATTTAATTTTGACGAAATTCTCTCAATTTCCTCTTCCGTAGGGAGCACCATATTTACCCAAACCCCGTCAGTAATTTCCTCAACTCTATTAAGCTCACCGTAAATTGACTTATATATATCAATCATTTTTTAAATTCCTTTCGTAAGTGTATTTTTAAGAAAACAAACATCTATAGTGTATACGCGCCGCGAATGTCCCGAATCCATAAAATCACACTCCCTCGAAAAAAATAAATTCTCAACTTTCATAATAAAATCAGGGCAAAGATTATTTACATTTTTATGAAATAAAAATACTCTAAACCAATGGCGTTTTACAACGCCTTTATATTCAATCTGTTAAAATAATGATAATTTAAAATTTATAAAATGTCAACAGCAACGGTATTTTATTAGACCTGTTGAATCAGACGCCATATTTCATAATTATCATCTCAACGCCAAGCTTGTCTTGAATTTTTCCCGTTTTTATATTAGCGTCGCATTTAAGACAATCATCGAGAGCTTTTAAAAGATCTTTTTTTCTAAAATTTTTAGCTTGTGAGAGACATTGAGAAACAACAAATTCCCTCTGATTGATTTTTTTAGCTATATCAGCGTTATAAAAACCTTTTTCAGCGAGATATTTACTTTGTAAAATAATCCTGAATTGCCTTGCTATCATCGCCAAAATCATAATAGGTGATTCTTTCATTAAAATCATATTATTATAAATATCAAGCGCGTCCTTTAATTTTTTATTGCCTATAGCCGCGACCATATTAAATATTTTAACCTCAAGAGATTTGGCGCATACCTCATCAACATCTCTTTTTAAAATCTCTCCCTCCCCAACATAATCTGATAACTTTTCCAATTCCGCCAAAGCGGATTCCATACCAATATTTACACTCCTCAAAAAGTATAAGACAACGTCTTTTTTCATAACGAGACCTTTTTCTTTAGCTTTCTTCTCAACCCATACGCACATTTCTTTTTCGGACGGAATTTTACACTCCACACAATAACCGTTTTGTGAGACTGTTTTATATAATTTCCCTCTCTTATCAACTTTATCCTCTATAAACATCAGTATAGATGATTTTGGAATACTTTTCACATATCCCGCTATTTTCTCGCTCTCTTCCTTACTTCCTTGTATAAAAAGCTCACTGTCCTTTACAATGACAAGCCTAAAATCATTCATAAAAGGAAACGTCTCGCAGGAATCTAAAATTTTTTTACTCTCCGGTTTTTTCCCCTGAAAAATGTCAAGATTCATCATTTCCGCTCCATCAGAGACAAGTGCTTTTCTTAATTTATCTGTATAGGTTTTCTTTAAATAGTTTTCATCGCCAAAAAATAAATAAACCCTCTCAAATTTTCTGTTTTTAATGTCATCTTCTAACTTTTTCAAAATAACATCCTCATTTCATTGTTTTATAATAAATACCTTTTCCGTCGGAATAAATTTCAACCGCACCTTTTTCTCTTGTATTCAATACAGTAACGTTTTCATTCTCAAGCTTGTTTACTATTTCTTTTGCGGGCTGTCCATACATAGCGAAACTTCCCGCTGAGACTATGGCAAGCTTTGGGTTCACCTTTTCTATAAACTCTCCGCTGTTTGAGTATTTAGACCCATGGTGGGAAAGTTTTAAAACATCTGCCTTAATATTTTCTCCCGAATCTATAATTTCTTTTTCACACTCCGCGCTTATATCGCCCGTAAATAAAAAAGACGTATTATCAAAAACAACTTTTAAAACAAGAGAGGCGTCGTTTCCTGTCATATCGGAACTATAAGGATAAATACAATCAATAATAATATCATCTCTAAACTTTATTCTCGCCCCCGAACATATCTCAACAATTTCCGTATTCGTCATTCTCGCTTTTTCACACAATATTTTATATAAATCGCTCTCATCGTTTTTATTTGACACATAAATTTTTCCCGTTTTCACATAATCAAGTATCTCAATAATTCCTTTAATATGGTCGGCATCGGTATGTGTAATAAAAATAGCGTCTACATAATCCGTTCCCATATATTTTAAATAAGGATATAATACATTTTTTCCCGTTCCCTCACCAAGTTCTCTTTTATAGTCGCCTCCGCCGTCGATAATAAAACATTTATCGTTATAATCAAAAACAAAGCTATCGCCTTGTCCAACGTCAAGCATGGTTATTTTTAACTCACTTTTTTTAAAAGATAACAAATTTATGGAAATAATAATAACAATAAAATAAAGAATACACTTTCCGCTTATCCATTTATACAAATATAAGGAAACGGCGAAAATTATCAATAAATATGTGATAATTCCCGATGTGCTCGGTTTTCCAAGTAAAACATATGAAAAAGGTATGTCCTCAATTATCTCGCATAAAAACTCATAAAATTTTAAAATTACATAAACCATTCCTGATAAAAAACCCGCGGTCTTTACAGAAAACAGTCCTAAAATTCCCGATATAAATCCTAAAAACACAACAATCCCGGAAAAAGGAATTATAATTAAATTAGCGAAAATGTCTAAAGTCGCCGTTCCGAAAAAGTTAAACCATACAACAGCTTTAGGTATAAAATTCACACTTATGGCCGCCGATAAAACCTCAGATATTCTATAACTAAACTTTTTGCGAAAAATCTCTGTAATAATAGGAGAAAAAATAATAAGTGATAAAACAGCGCAAAAAGAATATTGAAATCCAACATCAAATAAATACAGAGGATTAAATAGTAAAATTAAAAATCCTGAAATAAAAAGAGAAGTCAGTACATCATACTCTCTGTAAAAAAATTTACCGCATATATAAATTAAAAACATACATACAGCTCTTATCGAAGATACACCAGCTCCCGTAAAAACACAATACAAAATCACAAAAAACATAGCGAAAACCTTACCGTATCTTTTATGAAAGCGCTCCGATAAAAATAAAATAATATGAGCCAACATATGTATATGCAAACCAGAAATAGCGATTATATGATAAATACCGACCCGTGAGAATAAATCTTTAACCGAGTAAGATAAATCAGTTTTATCTCCTGTAATCATCGCTTTAATAACAGCCGCCTCTTCTTTTGGTAAAATATCGTTATAAACGTTTGAGACTATAATATTAAGTTTTTTAAGAAGAATTTTAAGGTTTTTTTCCTCCCCTATTTTTAAAACGCTGTCAGAATAAACTTTATACTCTATGTTTTTTAACTTATAGTAATCTCTCTCGTTAAACCCACCCGGATTTCTCAATGTATCTGTTTTAATAAGTCGCCCCGAAAACTTTACTATATAACCGACATAAAATTTGTCACTCTTGTCAAAAACACATTTAAGCCCAATTGACTCATTAATTATATAATCTCTATTTGATATACACTCAGATTGAATAAATAATGTATATTGACTGCCGTATTCTTTCCCAATATCATATACTACTCCTCGAATTTCCACCTCTTCCTCATTTTCAGCGATATACTCAGCCGCCCAATTAGCCGGCTGAAAAGCCGAGACAGTTCTTATAAAGCCAAAAATTATAAAAAGAGGCAGCGTCATAGTATAAATTTTTTTATATTTTTTGTATAGTAAAAACGAGACTACAGTAATAGCCCCCGCGGAAAATATAAGAACGCTTAATATATTACTATAACTTTCCCAATGTCCAATTATAATTCCTATTATAAAAGATACCGTAACAAGACACACCATATTATTCATAAAAAACTTCTCATAAACGCAAGTATAACAAACTCAAGCGAAACAATAAAAACACCATAGCTTTATTGTTTCGCTGTAAATTGTCCTCTTTGATTTTCCCGCCTATAGGTTTAAACCTCAGCTCTTATTGTTAAAACCTCATAAAATTTTAACGGTAAAAAGATGTTTTTTATTTTTATAAAATAAAAGCATAAAAAATAAGACAACCACAATTAAAGTTTGTTTTATTTTTTTACAATTTTATAGCAATTCGCAAAATTTTTAGCGCGAAACAATAAAATAATTCCTTGATATATCATATTTGTTAAAATTTTTTTGTTAATTCTTTTATTGGTTCCATATAGGTTCGTATTTTTAAAACAGCCCCTAATATTAATCCTCTTCATTTATATAACTTTCATTTCTCTCAAAAGTTTTACTGAAGTCCATATGTCCGGCAAGAGAAGTTTCTTTAACCCCGTCTATAAGAAACTGAACCTGTTTTACATAATCAAGCTCAGTTAAAGAATTTACGATAGAGTATATAGTGAGAGATTCTCCTGAAGACCCTCCTGTATGCTGAGAAACAAATTCTTTTGATAAGTCAACATAGCATATTCCGTTTTCTGTTTTAATATCGTTTATCTTGGTCGCCTCAGGAATACCGCTGAAAAGTCTTTCGTTTTGAGGCCCTTTTATAAGTTCCTCGACAATTCTCATCTCAACGCTTTGTTTCTCATTTACCTCAATATACCTTTCCTCCTCGCAAAGTCCCATAGCGTTTTCATCGGAAAAATAAAGCCTAACTGTAATACTGTCCTTTTTATAAGGCTCTATAGATGGTTCTAACTCAACAACCTCATTTTTTATCTCACCAACAGCTTCCCCGTTTCCTTTCTTTATTTCCTTTCCATCAGAAAAAATCTCAACGCTCTCCACAAATTCTAATTCTGTAAATGTCTTGGTAACGGCGGCGTTGCATGTAAGCTGCTGGCTGTCTGATAAATCGTCGTATTCCTTTGAGAAATTTATCTCAACTTTTCCCTTATTATCTGTTTCAACATATTTGCACGAAATTACAGACACGTTTTCAGGAATAGCCGAATATAAATTTGATGTCGTCGAGACATTTAAAAGTTCATCCTTAACAGCGTTGACATACTCGTTTTTTTTATTTTCCCTTAAAAGCGCGTTCCCGTTTTTAACGGCGCGTTTCTCAGCAACAATGTGCATATCCCTTATTTCATTATTGCTTGAGTTTGAGTCGTAATTTGTATTGGCGCCCATATCCATACTTAAAAAATAAACATTTATTTTAGCGTTTTCAGAATTGTCTGATTTAAACAATGTCCCGCACATAAGGGCCGCCGCGATAACACATAAAAATAAAATAACGCCGAATATTAAAACCTTCTTGCTTTTTAATCTGCCGTTCATAAAAGTCCCCCTTAACATTCATTGTATTTAATAGGTAATCTAACAATAAAAGTAGCTCCCTCATTTTCCTTGCTGTTAATTTTTATACTTCCGTTATGTAGCATAATCGAGGAATGTGTAATAGCTAAACCAAGACCGGTTCCCCCTGTTTCCCTGTCTCTTGTTTTATCCACTCTGTAAAACCTTTTAAAGACTTTTCCCTGCTCTTCCTCACTTATACCTATCCCTGTATCCTGAACGCTTATAAAACAATTTTGATGATCACCGTCAATAACAACTTTAACACTGCCTCCGTCTGGAGTATATTTGATCCCGTTCTCAATAAGATTTGACAACGCGAGAGTCAGTTTAACATCGTCGCCCTCGATAATCATGTTCTTATTACTTTCATATAAAAGCTCTATATCTTTTTTTTCAGCGAGAGGATACAGCCTTTTTAAAATATCCTCAATCATTTTATTAATATCCGTCTCTTTAATATTAAGCCCCGCTTCTTTATGATCAAGCTTAACAAGCTCAAGCAAATCATTTATTATATTCGCCATTCGGTCTACCTCTGAATTTATGTCCTGAAGAAATTCCCTATACATCTCTGTAGGCATCTCTTCCTGAAGCAAGATAGATTCGCTTAATACCTTAATTGAGCTTAAAGGCGTTTTAAGCTCGTGAGAAACATTTGATACAAATTCCTGCCTTGAAATCTCAATAGACTCCAGCTGTTCCGTCATATTGTTAAAAGCTTCCCCAAGCTGGGCGTATTCGTCGTGACTTTCAATGGTAATTCTCTGATGCAGCTGTCCGTCGGTAATTTTTTGAATCACCTTTAAAATATTTTTAAGAGGTCCTATAAAAACCTGAGTTGTAAAAAACACGATACACGCTACAATAATACAAATTCCTATTGTCACCACAATCCATTTTGAGTTAATGTCGTTAAGAAGATTATTTACATTTTCAAAAGATGAAATTAATAAAACGACGCCTATTTTATTTGAGTTCTCATCCTCAATATAAGCTGTAGCGTAAATAGCCTCGTCCTCTTCTTTTAGATTCGCTATGTCAAGACCGTTAAGAGCGGAAATAACCTCCGGCATAGCGTAAATCTTACCTTCCTCCATTTTGCTGGAATCTTTAACTACAACCCCTTTGTTATCCAAAATAATAATTCTCGCGGAATTCTCAACACTTTTTTCCGCGAGCTCATTGTCAAACATAGCCATTTTTATCTCATCAGTAAGATAGTTATCCTTTTGTATACTTCCGGCGATTTTATTCGCCCTGTTTAAAAGGTCTTTCTCATTTGTCTCTTTAAAATATTGCTTTAAAGTGTCCGATGTTGTATATGAGAAAAATAAAAGCGGCACAAGACTGACAAAAAAGTACAAAATAAAAAGTTTCCACCTGATACTTATATATTTTTTCGTATGAACTTTACTGAAAATAGTAACCAACTCCCCACTTAGTATGAATATATTGAGGCTCGCTTGGACGCAGCTCTATTTTTTCCCTAAGCCTTCTGACATGCACGTCCACGGCTCTGGCGTCTCCTGGATAAGTTTTCCCCCATATGATATTAAGCAGATTATCCCTGCTGTATACTTTCCCAGGATTTTTCATAAATAAAACAAGCAAGTCAAATTCCTTCGCGGTAAGATTTGTTTCTTTTCCGTCAACAAAAGCTCTCCTTGACTCAATATCCATTTCAATTCCTCTTATTTTCAATTTATCATTTCTGACATTCTCAATACTGACTTTTTTAACGCTTCTTCTTAAAATGGCTTTAATTCTCGCTTTTAGCTCAAGTATATTAAAAGGTTTTGTTATATAATCATCCGCCCCATACTCAAGCCCCATAATTTTATCCATGTCCTCTCCCTTAGCCGTAACCATAATAATGGGGACGCTCGAAAACTCTCTTATAAGCTGGCAAACCTCAAGACCGTCTTTTTTGGGAAGCATAACGTCCAAAAGTATAAGACTGTATTCTTTATTTTTAGCTAGACTTAAAGCCTCGTCGCCGTCAAAAGCTGTATCAACCCGCATACCATCTTGCTCAAGGCTGAATTTAATTCCCTTAACAATGAGTTTTTCGTCATCAACAACAAGTATGTCGTACGCCATTTTAAATTACCCCCATTTTATATAAAAAAATAAATTTTACGAAACCTTTATGTTATTTTTTATCTTCTCAAATTTGCTTTCCCCGATTCCGGAAACATTTTTAATATCCTCAATTTTCTTAAATCCGCCGTTCGCGTTTCTGTAATTAATAATATCCTCCGAAAGAGAATCACCGATGCCGTTTAACTTTTCAAGCTCGTCTGCGTCCGCAGTATTTATATCAATCATAATATTTTCGCCATCGTTTTCCTTGTCGCTCACATTACTGCTACCGTCATTAATATTTTTGATTATAATGTGTTCAGCGTCCTTAATGTGCCTCGCCATATTAACGCTTTCTTTGTCCGCTTCCTCCGTAAAACCTGACGCCATATTTACAACATCCTCGACACGGTTTCCTATTTTAGCGGAATAAACTCCTGGATTTTTTACTTCCCCTGTAATATAAACCTTAATTTCCGTTTCCTCTTCCGAAGTCTCTTCCGTTAAGACCTCCGTAATATTATAGCCCTTATTGGATTCGGTAATATTAACCGCTCCTTTTTTGTCATTATCTAAAATATAAGAAGCGTACCAAAACCCAACAACAGCGAAAAACACAATGCCCGCCACAATAAAAGAAGTTCTGTTCAATCTCATTAAAAAAGTCTCCCTGTCTTATAAATTACAACGATGAAAAAATACATTTGCCGTATATTTATTCCCTGGCGCCTAAAAAGCAAAATATATAAAAAACTATAAAAAATAAAAGAAACTCAAAAACACCGCTTCCTTGAAAAATTATATTTATTTTTTATTACCTTTCGCCCGTATTTTAGTTTTAAGACACACTCTAAAAGTTCACAAACATAAGGTAGGTCATTTTTACGTTTTTACCGCGGTATAAAACAACATATTTTCGCGTCTCTATATAAAATGTTTTTTATTTTATTTAGCCCCATCTAAAAATTAGCCTTAAATAAACAAGCTAAAAATCGCCTCATTAAATAATTATATCATAAACTTTAAAATTATAAAAACAAATTTTTTATTTATTTTGAGAAAAAATCAAAATGCGATATTGTACTTGATTAATTATATATATAGGTGTTATAATATATTTCGACTTATAGAACAAAAAAATAACGCTAAGGAGAGAATAAATTGAATTTTAAAAAATCTTTTATTTATTGTACCATACTTTTATCATTTTTGCTAAATAATTTCTCAATTTTTTACGCTGAAAATGAAACTCAGGAAAAAAACACGCCGGCCGAAACTCAGTCCGAGAAACAAAACACATCGTCGGAAGTCCCAAAAGATTCCGATCCATTAGAAATCGTAGCGGAATCAGCGATATTAATAGACGCTGACACAGGAATAGTTTTATACGAAAAACATCCCGACAAAAAATTATACCCAGCGAGCATAACAAAAATACTCACATCTCTTCTTACAATAGAAAATTGCGAACTTAACGAAAAAATTAAACACTCTCACGAGGCCATATTTGGAATAGGTCCCGGAAGCAGTCATATAGGAATGAGAGAAAACGAGGAAATCACGGTTGAGCAAGCTCTTCACGGCATATTGCTAGCCTCCGCGAACGAGGTTTGTGTCGCTGTCGCTGAGCGTATAGGCGGAAACGTTGAGAACTTTATGAAAATGGCGAATGAGAGAGCGAAAAAAATAGGTGCCGTAAACACCCATTTCACAAATCCTCACGGATTTCACGATGACAATCACTACACAACCGCGAGAGATATGGCGCTTATAATGAGAGAAGCCATAAAAAACAAAACTTTCGTAAAAATAATAAGCACATACACTTATACAATTCCTCCCACAAATATCGTAAATGAGGAAAGAATATTACATAACAGTAACAAGCTTATAAATCCCTACAGCGGTTTTTATTATAAAAACTGCGTGGGTGGGAAAACCGGCTTCACAGACCAAGCAGGCAATACATTAGTTACTTACTGCGAAAAAAACGGAATGAATTTAATATCTGTAGTAATGAAAGACCAAGGAACAAACACTTACTCCGACTCAAAAAAATTAATGGAATACGGTTTTGGTCTATTTGAGGAAAAAGAGCTTTTCAGTAAAGAAGATTATGTAAATATTACATATGCCGTTCAATTTTTCAAAGATAAAAAAATAGAATTGAAAAAAGTATCCGCCATACCAAAAGAAAGTTTCAGCGCCGTGGTTCCGAAAAACTTAAATAAAGCAAATATCCAAACAAAAGCAAATCTTCCTGATGAAATAACCCTTGAGGCTGGTAAAACACTTCAAATAGGCGATAAAATCGGAACCCTTGACATAGTGTATAAAAATGGTAATTTAGAAGAAACATTGGCGCGAATAGATTTAATATCAAACTCAAAAGTTGATTCTTTTTCCGAGGAAGAGCTTCAGAGAAAAGAAGATATGCGAATCTTCTGGAATAAAACAATCACAATTTTAATAATAACAGGCATAGCTATAGCTGTTATAGGAATTACGACTGTTTCCGTTATCTTGTTTAAAAAACATAAAGCAAAAAAAGACTCTCCGCATTTTTAAATTTTGTTTTGTAAAATCCTACGCTTTCCATAATCTATTTCCTCATAAAATTTTTAAAAAAAGTAATAATTTTCATATAAAATTATTGCTTTTTTTTTGGTTTTGTTATATGATGTATACAAGTAATATATTCAAAGATAATATTGCGTAGTTAAAATTATAACAACTTGAACGCTGAAATAAAAAATTTTAAGTGATATAATATAAGGACATATCTAATACCGACATTTTCTTAAAATTAAAAATGGTATTATATTTTGAGAAAATTTTTTATTCACACTATTTTCAGATATGTATTAAATAAAATTTTTTATTCATAACACACAATAGTCAAAAACTATTTTTTAATTTGCCGCGCAAATTTATTTACAGCGGATGGTAATATAGCAAACTTTCCCTCCCAAATAAAAATGGGCTGGCTTTCCGTCCGTTAAAAGACACTGCTCTAAATATTAGTGTTTTTTAATTTTTCAATAAAATTGCAATATTTCTTAAATTCTTAAGGAGGATTTTTTCAATGGAAACTATTTTAAACAGAAATCTCTTAACAAACGGCTTTAAATTTAATGACGATTTAAAAATCGGTACGACTGAAAAAATACCTGAAAAAGTTATCCAATTCGGCGAGGGTAATTTTTTACGCGCTTTTGTGGACTATATGTTCGATGAATTAAACGCTGCCGGAAAATTCGGCGGAAGCATTACTTTGGTACAACCAATCGAATTCGGTCCTATAACAGGATTTATAAACGAGCAGGACGGGCTTTACACGTTACTAGCGAGAGGACTTGAACAAGGTAAAGAAGTGTGCAACAAAAGACTTATAACATCTGTAACCCGCTGTTTAAATCCTTACGCTGAGTTTGATACCTATTTAGGCTGCGCTAAAAATCCAGAGCTTCGTTTTGTGGTGTCAAACACAACAGAATCTGGAATTGTGTATAACAAGGAAGATATGGTTTCCGGAAAGCCGCAAAATTCTTTCCCAGCTAAAATAACCGCTTTCCTTTATGAAAGATATAAAGAATTTAACGGCGACAATTCAAAAGGACTTGTTTTCATTCCTTGCGAACTTATTGACGACAACGGAAAAACTCTTAAAAAATATGTATTACAGCACGCCTCCGATTGGAACCTTGAAAAAGAGTTCATCGACTGGATTGAGAACGCTAACGTATTTACAAGTACCCTTGTTGATAGAATCGTTACTGGTTATCCTCGCTCTGACGCCGAGAATCTCTGTAAAGAATTTGGCTATAAAGATAATCTTATCGATACAAGTGAAATTTTCCACTTTTGGGTTATCGAGGGACCAGAGGAGTTGGCTAAAGAACTTCCTTTTGACGAAATCGGCTTAAATGTCCTTTTCACTCCAAACGCTAAACCTTATAAAAAACGTAAAGTAAGAATATTAAATGGCGCTCACACTTGTAGCGTTTTAGCGGCGTATCTCTGCGGCAAGAACACCGTAGGAGAGTTAATGAAAGATAAAAAATTCTATTCTTACCTTGAGAAAGCCTTAAACGACGAAATAATACCAACACTTTCAGACCTTGACTATAACGACCTTAAATTCTTTGCCGACGCTGTGTTTGACAGATTCCAGAATCCATATATCCAGCATTTCCTTTTGAACATAGCGCTTAACTCAACCTCAAAATTCAGAGCGAGAGTACTTCCCTCAATAACTGAGTACATCGCCAATAAAAAAGAACTTCCAAAAATATTGACGTTCTCTTTCGCCGCTCTTTTAGGCTTCTATAAAGGAGACGAAATCAAAGACGGCGCTTTAATCGGCAAAAGGGGAGAGGAAACATACGAAATTAAAGACGACGCTGAAGTTCTGGAATTATTTAAAGATTTATGGGCAAAATGTACTGTATCCGACAAATCATCTGTTTCCGAACTTGTTAAAAAAGTTTGCTCAAATGAGAAAATATGGGGCGAGGATTTAAACAAATTACCCGGATTCTCAGAAAAAGTATCAGAGCATCTGTTCAATATCGTAAACAATGGAATGCAGTCTGAAATAGACACACTTATGGCATAATACGGAGGAAATTTAATGAAAACGGATAACGCTATCAAAATAAATGAAAATGATAATGTCGTAGTCGCTCTTTCAAATATCGCTTCGGGAGAAAACGTATTCGGAATATCAGCGGCTGAAAATATCGACCGAGGACATAAAATGGCGCTCGTTGATATTAAAGAGGGCGATAATATTGTGAAATACGGTTATCCCATAGGTCACGCGACTAAAGATATAAAAAAAGGCGAATGGATTCACACTCACAATTTAAAAACAAATCTTAAAGGCCTGTTAGAATATGAGTATACTCCGCAGCTTACAGAACTAAAAAAAGACAGGGAAGCTACTTTTATGGGATATAAAAGAAAAGACGGCTCAGTGGGAATAAGAAATGAGATATGGATTATCAATACTGTAGGCTGTGTTAATAAAGTATCAGAAAGGATAGCTAAAATAGCCAATGAGAAATACGCTGGCAAAACAGACGGTGTTTTCACTTTTGTTCATCCTTTCGGCTGCTCTCAGTTAAGCGACGACCATATGAACACTCAGAAACTTCTCGCCGGAATGGTTCGTCATCCCAACGCCGCCGGGGTTTTAGTGTTAAGTCTCGGCTGTGAGAATAACAATATAAACGAGTTTAAAAAAATATTAGGCGATTATGACGAGGATAGAGTAAAATTCCTAATCGCTCAGGATTACGAGGATGAAGTTGAGGAAGCTGTAAAAGTAATAGGTGAGCTTGTAAAATACTCTGAACAATTTAAACAGGAACCTATAAGCGCGAGCAAACTTGTAATAGGGTTAAAATGCGGCGGTTCCGATGGATTTTCTGGAATTACGGCAAATCCACTTGTGGGACGTATCTCGGATATTCTCGTTCAGCATAACGGAACTACCGTTTTATCTGAGGTTCCCGAAATGTTCGGAGCGGAAACAATTCTTATGAACCGTTGTCAAACGCCGGAGCTCTTCGATAAAACGGTTCATCTTATAAATGATTTCAAGGAATACTTTATGCGTTATAATCAGGAGGTATATGAAAACCCGTCTCCCGGAAATAAAAAAGGCGGAATCTCAACCCTTGAGGATAAATCTCTTGGCTGTACCCAAAAGGGTGGAACAAGTAACGTTACCGCTGTGCTTGGATACGCTGAGAAAGCGACCACTCCCGGGCTTAATCTTCTCAAAGGCCCTGGAAATGATATTGTGGCGATAACTGGCTTAATGGCTTCTGGTTGCCATATCATACTTTTCACAACAGGAAGAGGAACTCCTGTCGGAGCACCTGTTCCGACAGTTAAAATATCAACTAACTCAGATTTATACAACAGGAAAAAAGAATGGATAGACTTTAACGCTGGAGCATTGCTTGAGGGAAAAACAATGGATGAGCTCTCTGAGGAATTTTTCCAGTACATTTTAAAAGTAGCCTCAAAAGAAATCAGAACTAAAAACGAACAGCATGATTACAGAGAAATATCAATCTTTAAAGACGGCGTGACTCTTTAAAATAACCTGTTCACAAACCCTTAAAATAGGCTGATAAATATGGATTTTATTATTCGTCAAAGTTTAATTCCCTATATAACACCAAAAATTGTGTTTTAGGAAAATTAAACAATATATAACTTTAAAAGATATATTTATCTACCATTTTAAAAGTTTCCGAATAGGTCTAATATAAAAAAATAAATTCGGAGGTAAGCAAATGAGTTTTATCGATAAAGATTTTTTGTTAAAAAACGAGACAGCGAAAAAATTATTTAATGATTACGCTAAAGAAGAGCCTATTTTTGACTTTCATTGTCATTTGAGCCCAAAAGAAATTTATGAAAATAAAAACTTTGAGGACATTACGCAGGCGTGGCTTGGAGGCGACCATTATAAATGGAGAGCGATGCGCTCTCTTGGTATCGATGAAAAGTATATAACAGGTAAAGAAACAACAAGCTTTGAAAAATTTAAAATGTGGGCTAGAACAATTCAGTACGCTATTGGAAACCCTCTGTATCATTGGACACATTTAGAACTTCAAAGATTTTTCGGAATTTATGAACCCCTTACAGAAGATAACGCTAAAGAAATCTTTGATAAAGTAAACGATATGCTTAAACAGGATGATTTTAAAGTACGTGAGCTTATTAAAAAATCAAACGTAAAAATCGTTAATACGACCGATGATCCTGCCGATACTCTTGAATATCATCAGCTTATTAAAGACGACCCAACAATTGATTTAAAAGTATTGCCGGCGTTCAGACCGGATAAAGCGCTAAATATTGACGCAAAGACCTTTAGGGAATATATTAAAACTCTCGCCGACGCCGCTAAAGCTGAAATTAAAAGTTTTAAAAACCTTGTCGATGTGTTAAAAAGCAGAATGGACTTATTTGAGAAAATGGGCTGTTGCGCTTCAGACCACGCTTTTACTTATGTACCCTGCGTCTTAGCTGCTGAAGATGAAATCGAGGCGATTTTCTCAAAAGCCTTAAACGGCGAAAAACTCGCAAAAGATGAAATCGATAAATATAAAACCGCTCTTATGAAATTTTTAGGCGCTGAATACACAAAACGCGGCTGGGCAATGGAGCTCCATATGAATATCAAACGTGATAATAACACTAAAATGTTTGAGAAAATGGGTCCCGATACTGGTTTTGACTGTATTTCCGATTGGTCGAGTGCTGAGGGTTTAACAAACCTTCTTGACACTTTGGCATATAAGGACAATCTCCCCAAAACAATTATCTTCGCTGGAAACCCCGCTGATAATCAAGTATTCGGAACAATTCTCGGTTGCTTCCAGTCAAGCGAGGCTCCCTCAAAAATACAGTTTGGAACAGCTTGGTGGTTTAACGATAATAAAGACGGTATGGAAGCCCAGATTAAAGCGCTGGGAAATTTAGGAGTACTTGGAAAATTTATAGGTATGCTTACAGATTCAAGAAGCTTTCTTTCATATCCAAGACATGAATACTTCAGAAGAATTTTGTGTAACATAATCGGTCAATGGATTGAGGACGGTGAATACGCTAATGATATTGAATTTGCCGGAAAACTTGTTTCTGACATTTGCTATAAAAACGCCCTTACCTATTTCGGTATGGATAAATAATAAATGTCGTAAACAAATTTTAAAATTTTCCGGGAAATCTTAAATTATCTTTTAGCTAAAATTATAAAATTATTTTTCAGACTACAGATATTTCATATTAATTTATATTGAAATTATTATAAATTAAGAGGTATTTCCACAAGTTTAAATTATATTTTAATTTTTAAACGCAACTTACTCTATAATTTTTAGGGTATTGTAATAAAGATTACAATACCCTTTTATTTTATAAATAAAGAGGTGATTATGAAATTATGGAAGAAATATTAAAATTCACTAATTATTTAATAAATATTCCACATAAGGAATTAACAAAACATCCACATCTATATGCCGAAGTTAAAGAAAAACTCTCCATTCTTGAAAATGATGCGGAATTTTTTCCTGACAAAGAAGCTATAATTATATTTTTCTATTCTTTTTTATATTACGAAAATAAAGACCATTTGCCAGTTATAAACATACTTAAAGTTATTTTAAAAAGCAAAATTATGAGTCACTATAGAAAATTTTTTTATTTTTACCAATTAATAAACATTTTATTCTTAGATGTTAATATTTCAAATAATAAAGAAGTATCAAATTTAATGAAAGAACTTTACGCGGAAATATTGGATTCATTTAAAGCTGAATTGAATATTTACAAAAACCACATTCCTTTAAAAGAAAGAAATAAAGATTTAGTTTTTATAATAACAAGTCAGTTTCTTACCCTTGAACACGGCCCTACAAAAACTACGCTAGACCGTGCGGTTAATTTGTGTAAATATTTTGATAAACAAGTAATTATAATAAACGCCGCCGATTTATCTCCAATTGTTGACGGCAAACCTTTTTACAATTTAAAATCCGGAAATATATTTGATGAGTACTCGGAGAAATCTGGTTTCTCTGTAGAAGACGGCTTAGTATTTCAATTTTATCAACCAAAAAAACCTATGCCAAATATAGATGAAATTAAAAAAATAATTAATTCCGTAATTCAATATAAACCATATTTTATACTGAATATAGGGGAAACTCTTATTTCGGATTTATGCTCTTTATTCGTCCCAACAATAGCCCAAACAACTGTTCCAAGCCGTGTCCCGCTTACGTTCAACACATTTTCCGTAGTAGGAAACCCAAAATTAAAACTTACAGAAAATATGATATTGTCAATTTTTACATTTTGGTATAAACCTCAAACACATACCTATAAAAAATCAGACTTCTCTCTCCCAGAGGATAAGTTTTTAATAATAGTTTCAGGCGGTCGTTTAACAGAAGAGGTTACTTACGATTTTCTATATGAAATACGGGAAATTTTCAACTATAACGCTCATATTGTATTCGCTGGAGCATTTGATACTTATGAACAAATTATATCAAAAGATAATGTTTTAAAAGAAAACACAACTTTTTTAGGATTTCAAGATGATATGCTCGCCGTTACTGAGCTTTGCGATTTATATATAAATCCGCCAAGAATAGGCGGAGGCACATCAATAGCTGAAGCTCTCTCAAAAGGAAAACCCGCTGTAACATTAAATTTTGGCGACTGCAGTATAAGCGCCGGAGAAGATTTTTGCGTTGAGACTCTATCTGAAATGAAAGACATGATAATAAAATATATAACAGACACAAAATTTTATACGGAAATGTCAAAAAAAGCGTTAAAACGAAATGAACTTTTAACAGATACAAAAAAATCTTTAGAACATATAATAACTTCTGTTGAAAACTCAAAATTGTGGTGGTAAAAATTTTATATTTCCTGATAAAACACTAATTTTAACTTTTAGACAAACTATTTAATTTAATTAGGACGTATCTGAAAACTATCATAAGCTATCAGCCATATACGTGAAATATCCAAAAAATTATTAAAAAATAAACGAAAACGGTTCAATTAAACAGAAAAGCCTTTCTGTTTCGTTCTATTTTTTATAATTTTTCGCGCGTATTTTAGTTTTCAGATACGCTCTAGTGTTTCTTTAAATTTACAATAAAATATTTTAATTAAAAATCAACTTCCGTACCATAATATGTACATGTAAGAAGTTTTTCCATTTCCGCCGGAGTAATAGGTCTTGGATTAGAACCAGTACAAGCGTCGGAAACAGCCAATTCAGCGATTTTAGCTGCCTTTTCCTTAAACTCGTCTTCCAAAATACCAAACTCTTTTAACGTTTTTGGAATGTTAAGTTTAACATTGTATTCATCTATTTTATCACAAAGAGCTTTAACACATTCCGAATCCGTTCCGGAAATACCTACACTTCTGGCTATATCAGCGTAACGAGACTCCGCGTTTTTAGAGTTAAATTTTATTACATAAGGAAGATAAATAGCGTTAGCGCATCCATGCGGAATATGACCTGTAGAGAAAGCCGCTCCCGTTTTGTGAGCCATAGAGTGAACGATACCTAACAAAGCGTTTGAGAAAGCCTGCCCAGCAAGACATTGAGCGTAATGCATCTGCTCTCTGGCGTCTTTGTCTCCGTCATAAGAAGCTGGAAGATAATCAAATACCATATGAATAGCTTTTAAGGCAAGCGGGTCTGTAAAAGGTCCATTCATCGTTGAAACATAAGCCTCAATAGCGTGGGTCAGAGCGTCCATACCTGTGTGAGCGATAAGCTTAGGAGGCATAGTCTCCGCAAGCTGAGGGTCTACAATAGCTACATCAGGAGTAATATTGAAATCAGCCAACGGGTATTTTATGCCTGTTGAATAATCGGTAATAACAGAAAACGCCGTTACCTCCGTAGCTGTGCCTGAAGTTGACGGAATAGCCAAAAATTTAGCCTTCTGCCTCAATTCAGGGAAAGAAAAAGGCTCAAGAATAGCCTCAAAAGTAGTATCCGGATATTCATAAAATACCCACATAGCTTTAGCCGCGTCAATAGGAGAACCTCCGCCCATGGATATAATCCAGTCTGGCTCAAACTCACGCATAATAGCGGCACCTTTCATAACTGTCTCAACAGAAGGATCGGGTTCAACATTTTCTATTAATTTAGTTTCAATACCCGCTTCTTTAAGATAACCTAAAACTTTGTCCACAAAACCAAATTTTTTCATAGAACCGCCGCCAAGAACCAAAACGGCTTTCTTACCTTTTAAATTTTTAAGTTGTTCCAATGCGTCTTTTCCATAATACAAATCCCTGGGTAAAGTAAATCTCATCATAAAAAACAAATCCTCCTTTAATAAAATAAATTATAAAAACAAAATAAAGATTTAATAAAAAATTATTTTATACATAATCTATCACTTCACGCAGAAATCATAATCACGTTCCGACTTTATCGTCACACGATTTTGGCTAAATATTATATTCAGCATGTATAAAATTTTTTATTATCAATATAAGTTTTTATAATATAAATTAATAGTATAACAACCCTCTTTTTACTTGTTAAAATTTTATCACAAATAAATAACTTTGTAAAGTATAAATAACAATATTTCTATATAAAATTTAATTTTCAGCTATTTCTCATAATTATAAAGAAAAACACCGACTAAAAATTGTTAAAAATAACTTACAATTTTAAACTATCGGCGTTTTTCTATTATCATTACTCAAAAATCTTAAAATCAATAATTAATCTTACATCAATAATTAAATATCATAATCAACACTACGTATAAGAACTTAACATTATATGTATTAATATACCCCTATTTATTTTCGACAATAACACTTACATTTTTTTGAACAATGTTTTCAGCTTTCTCAAAAAAAACAGGTTTTTTAGAAGTAATATTAACATTTTCAAAAGTAATATGGTGAACAGGTTTTTCAGAAAGTCCCATGATAGATATAGCCGTCTCAGCTTTTCCGCATAAAATATTTTTTATCTCAATATTTTTAAATTCGGGAATTTCTTCGGTTTTAACACTCTGTCCCTCTTTTGTGTCCATATCATAGCCCATAGTGAAAACAATCGCTTCTTTAGAGATTTCTGTCATATTTATACCATCGATAAAAACATCCTCAACCACACCGCCTCGACCAATACAACTTTTAAATCTTAACCCCGTATCAGTTCCGATAAAAGTACAGTCTTTAACGTAAATTTCTTTAACTCCTCCCGACATTTCACTTCCTATGACAAATCCACCGTGTCCATGATAAACAGTACAATTTTCAAACCTTACAAACTCACACGGAACAGCGAGTTTTCTTCCGTCCTCATTTTTTCCTGACTTAACGCATAAAGCGTCGTCTCCAACATCAAAAGTTGAGTTTTTTACAATAACATATTTACAGGAATCAACGTCTATTCCGTCGCCATTTTGAGAAAACCACGGATTTCTGACATTTATATTTTGAATAATCATATTTTCGCAAAGCCATGGGTGAATCGCCCACGCCGGTGAATTTTGAAAAGTAGGCCCGTCTATCAAGACATTCTCGCATTTTGTAAAATTAACAAGTACAGGTCTTAAATAATCTCGATACTTCTCACATAATTTCTCATCTTTAAGTATAGACGGATTTGGAATAATAGCTTTATTAGCTTCCATAGCCGCCTCTGTAGGCCACCAAATCTCCTCCTCTCCCTCTACGACAACTCCTCCCGATTCCACAATAGATTTCCAAGCTTTTTCCGTCATTTTAAATCTTTTAACAGGCCTCCACGCTCCGCCGTTTCCATCAATAATACCTTTTCCTGTAATAGCGATATTTTTACATTCTTTAGCGTAAATCGGCGAAATACATCTATATGTAAAAAATCCTTCCCAGCTCGTGTAAATAAGCTTATAATCATCATAATTAGAACTAAATAAAATAACAGCGCCGTCCTCAAGATGAAGTTCTACATTACTTTTTAAAATAATTGGACCGGAAAGCCAAATTCCCCTCGGAACAATAACTTTTCCCCCGCCATCCTCATTGCATTTTGATATAGCTGAGTTTATGACGTCCGTATTAACAAATTTACCATCTCCTACAGCGCCAAAATCAGTAATAACAAATTCTTTGTTTTTAAATGGGCAAATCTTAACCTCAAAATCAAAAACACTCATTTAATTAATTCCTCCTTTAATTAACCTCCAACATTTCACAATAACTTATTCCACAATAAGCTATTTTATATCTACTTTTATTACAGCGATTCCAAATCAAAGATTATAAATATTTTTATTTCATAAAAAACGCTTTAAAACCTCGGCATTATACAATGATTTTGCTTCATAATTTAAAACATTTCGAGTAAAATAATTTTTCTTCTCATTTATACCATAATCACTGTAAGCAATTAAACTTACCATAATTTATATTATATCAAAACTTTATAAAAATATATAGTAAAATTGCAAAATATCTGTTAAAATATATATAAGTCTATAATATTATTAAATTTAAGGTCACCGATAACAATATTAATTTAATAAATATCTATTAATGATATAATCGGAAAAACTCAATATATTTAAGAGGAATGATGTTAAAATGCCAATTAAAGTACCTGATAATTTACCCGCGAAAGAAATATTAAATAAAGAAAACATATTTGTAATGGAAGAAAGCCGTGCCTTTCATCAGGATATAAGACCGCTTAAAATAGTCGTTTTAAACCTTATGCCAAAAAAACAAGAAACAGAAGTACAGCTTCTTCGTTTGTTAAGCAATAGCCCCTTGCAAGTTGACGTTACATTTCTTAGAATGGAAAGCCATATTTCAAAAAACACCTCAATGGACTATCTCTCAACTTTTTATAAAGTGTTCGCGGAAATAAAAAATAAAAAGATAGATGGAATGATTATAACAGGAGCTCCTATAGAGCATCTTGAATTTGAGCAGATAACCTATTGGGATGAGCTTTCAGAAATTATGGAATGGTCAAAAACAAATGTGACAAGCACATTACATATATGCTGGGGGGCACAAGCGGGTCTTTATTATCATTATAAAATACCAAAATACAACCTTTCAAAAAAAATGTTCGGCGTTTTTGAGCATACAAGAGTTTACAAACATTATGACTTGCTCAGAGGTTTTGACGATGTTTTTTATGTTCCCCACTCTCGTCACACGGAAGTACGTCGAGAAGATATAGAAAAGGTAAAAGGGCTTGAAATACTTTCCGAATCCACAGACTCCGGAATATATATAGTCTCGGCAAAAAATGGAAAACAGTTTTTTGTGACAGGACATTCAGAATACGACTCAAATACGTTGAAAAATGAGTATTTGAGAGATATAAACAAAGGTTTGGATATAGAAGTGCCAAAAAATTACTTTAAAGACGACAATCCTGAAAATGAGCCCCTGGTTAAATGGAAATCTCACTCAAATTTGCTTTTTAGTAATTGGTTAAATTACTATGTATATCAAATAACTCCATATGAATTGTAACTTTAAAAAATATCGCTTAACATTAAAAAGATACCGTAATTTATTAACGGTATCTTTTTTTACATGTTAGATGACTTAACGTGAGTTCTACCTCAATCATAATTTATAATTAAACGGATCTTTTCTATACTCTAAAAAAGGTAAACTCTCTAAAAATACTCTCTAAACCTTACTTAAAAACCTCTATACAAAATTAAGTTTCGTTGGTGTTTTTTATCCAGATCACATTAACTTAAACAATTATGATTATTTAGGGAAACACCGCACAAAGGAAAATAAAAATAATTTTTCAAATTTAAAATTTCCGCTATCGTGTCATTTTTCAAGAAAAATAACACTAACACTCCAATTTTTTTAAAAAATTATTTTTATTTTCCTTTGTGCGGTATTTCCTTAGATTATCCAACATCTTATTTAAAAAAGGCTGTATCAGCGGTTAAAAACCATTGATACAGCCTTTTGCAAAACTATATTTCCATTAATTTCTAAAACAAAGCCCTTCAGAAATTAACTAAAATTTCTTCCAAACCTCATAAAGAATTTTAGCGGCTTCCGCACGGGTCAAACTGTTTTTAGGATTAATAGCGCCGTTGTTGCCGGCAATAATATTAGCTCCAACAAGCTTAGCCACACCGTCTTTAGCATAGTCGGAAATATCAGCGGCGTCGTTGAATTTATCCAAATCAGCGCCTTCCAACTCAACACCCGCTAAATCAAGAGTTCTAGCGATGATAGTCATCACGTCTTGTCTTGAAATATTAGCTGTAGCGCCAAATTCTGTTTCGCTTATACCTTTGACAAGTCCGTATTCTTTAGCGGCGGAAATAGCTCCGCTATAGTAATCGGAAGATTTTAC
>CAJTVH010000004.1:0-29911 GCA_910579745.1 uncultured Clostridia bacterium
CCACAACATCGGCGTTCATAGTCGCTTTAAGATCAAGACCAGTATGTACTTCTTCCTTACCGCTTATTGGATTTGTACGTTTTCCATAAGGAGCGTTAGGAGCCGAACCGCTTGACGCTGGTACCGGATACGCCATTTTCCCATTGTTTGAGGAAGAAACGGGATTAGACGGTTTTGAATTTGTCGAATTGTTATTCGCGTTATTATTGGTATTATCATTTGAGGTTTTCGCCTTAGCGGCCTCTTCCCTCGCTTTTCTCTCTCTTGCCGCTTTTTCCGCCGCGGCCTTTTTTTGTGCCTGAAGCCTCGCCTGCTCTTTTCTTATAAGAACAGCGATTTCCTCGTCAGCGTTTTTTAAATCCTGAAGCTGCTGAAGATATAACTTTTCATCTTCCGAAAGTTTTTTTACCAATTCTTGTTTTTCCTCAATTCTCCTGTCAAGAATATCCTTTTTTTCCTTTTCCTCCGCTGAAAGCCTTTCAACTTCCTCTTTTTTAACTTTTATATTCTCAATATCCTGGGCTATTCTCTTCTCAGTAGCCTCATATTTAGCTATAATATTCTGGTCATACTCAATAATTTTGTCAGCGTACTCGGTACGCCTTAAAAAATCTGAAAAATCCTCCGATTCAAAAATAATCTCAAAATATCCCTCTGTACCGTTCTCATATATAATTCGCATACGCTCTTTAAAAATATCTATCTGACTTTCTTTATCGGCATTTGCCTTTTTCAAATCATCTTGGGTTTTCTCCAAAGCTTCTTTTGTTTCATCAAGCTTTTTATTAAGAGAATTAATTTCCCTTTGAACTTCCATAAGCTCATTATCAAGACGCTCAACCTCTATAAGAACATCGCTTTTTTCTTTTTGCGTACCATCAAGAGAGTTTTGCGTTTTATCACTTTGTCTTTTTAAGTCTTTCTGCTCCTTTTGAAGCTGTGAAATACTTTTCGCGCCATATATCTGCATATTGAGAGTAAGGCTCAAAGATAAAAAAATAGTAAAAATTAATTTTTTGGAAATAAACCTTTTCAATAGTATACACTCCCTTTAAAATCATGCCTTAAAACCATATAGAAAAATTCATTGTTTTCTTTAATAGACCCGTTCAATAACAAACTATAACAATGACATTCTCAAACATTAAGATGCTTTCTTATAGAAGTTATACTTCCTAAAGCTCCTAATCCTCCCCCGATTATTAAAGCTACTGGTATAACAAAAGAAAATATCTCAGAACTAGGACAAAACTCAAAAAGTCTTTTTATAATAGAAAATTCATTATACATAGCGCTTATAATCTCACCATAAAAAATCCAGCTTATAACACAAGGAATAATCGCCCCGATAATACCTATAAGAAGCCCCTCTACAATAAAAGGTCCTCTTATAAATCCATCTGTAGCCCCCACATATTTCATAATGTTAATTTCATTCTTTCTTAAAAGCACCGTAAGCTTTATCGTATTTATAATAATACCTGTAGCTATAATGCCCATGACAACAATTAAGACAATACCTATAATCCTTATAGTATTTTTGATCGCGGCGAGAGAATCGGCAGCGGACTGAGACGCCTGAATTTTATATATGCCTTTATACTCATAATCAGCGCTTCCGATAACGCTTATTTCGGCGTTTTTATACTCTTCAAGAGAAATATCGCTTGAATCTTTCACTTGGTCTGAAATAGTACCGCCTTGAGCTGAATCTTCCCCGGATACTTCTTCTGAGGCGTTTTCGGAAACTCTTTCCGTAAAGTTTTTCTCAACACTTTTGGAAATAATTCCCTCTTCATAGTTTTTCTGAATCTCGGCGGCTGAATTTATAACCGCTCTTTGATTTTCCGAACTGTCAAGCATAAGTACAAAAGAACGTGGTAGCGGATTATCTTTTTCAAGACCCTCCCACATTTTAGCGTCCGCGCTCGCGATGTTTCCTTTACTTTGTTCCAAAGCTTCTTCCTTAGATATGTATTTAACTTCAGAGACATGAGAAATCTCTTTAAATTTTTGCTCAAGCATTGAAAGATCCTCATCGCTTACCGTGTCTTTTATAAAAATATTTATACCAATTTTTGACTCAAATTGCTCAATAATGTAGCTTATATTCTCAACAATACAAAGAGATATAATAAGTGTGAAAATGCACGCCATAACCGTGATAATAGCGGCAAGGGTCATAAGCCTGTTTTTTAAAAGACCAAAAACGCCCTGCCTTATATGATACTTTAAAGTTCTAAATTTCATCGCTGTACCCGCCTTCTCTTATGTCTCTTAAAACAATCCCTTTTTTTAGGGTAATAACCCTCTTCTGCATAGCGTCCACAATTTCTTTTGCGTGAGTGGCTACAACAACAGTCGTGCCTCTGGCGTTTATATCTTTAAGAAGGTTCATAATTTCCCACGCCGTATCAGGGTCAAGATTTCCCGTAGGCTCGTCCGCGAGCAAAACGGGAGGCTTGTTGATAATAGCTCTCGCAAGAGCAACTCTCTGCTGCTCGCCTCCCGAAAGCTGATTTGGATAAGCTCTCGCTTTTCTGCTTAACCCTACCATTGATATAACAGCTGGTACTGTTCTTCTTATTTCCCTTGGTGTCGCCTCAACAACTCTCATAGCGAAAGCGATATTATCATAAACAGTTTTACTTTGCAAAAGTCGGAAATCCTGAAATACAACACCTAATTTTCTTCTAAGATACGGAATTTCCCTGCGTGAAATTTCCGATAGGTCATCTCCGTTAAGAAAAATTTTACCGGATGTAGGCTCAACTTCTTTAAGAAGCATTTTTATAAGCGTTGATTTCCCCGAACCGCTTGAACCTACAATAAAAACAAATTCTCCTTTTTCAATTCCCAAAGACACATTTTGTAAAGCTTGAGAGCCATTCTCATAAATTTTAGTCACATTTTGCAAACTTATCAATATAATTTTCCTTTCTGTAGAAAACAAAACAGCAAAAAACAACATTTTACCAATATAAAAGTATTCTAAAAAATAGCGCCGCTTAATCACTGATAGTTTTTATAATTAGCCGTAATTTAAATTATAGCTTATCTAAAAATTTCATAACTATCTTATAAAATTTATTATCCATTCAATTTTAACAACCAGCCATATAGTTTTCAAGCTAACTCTAATAGCTGAAATTATCTTTATAATTCATATATTTGCTTACCATAAGCATAATTTTAAATATAATAGCGTCATCAAAATTACGTAAATCAAGACCCGTCATTTTCTGAAGCTTGTCAAGTCTGTATACAAGAGTATTTCTGTGTATATAGAGCTGTCTCGATGTTTCTGACACATTAAGGTTATTCTCAAAAAACTTATTTACCGTAATAAGAGTCTCCTCATCAAATTGGTCCATAGACAAACCATGAAGAACCTCGTTAATAAACATTCGGCAAAGAGGAGTAGGAAGCTGGTAAATAAGCCTGCCGATACCAAGCTGCTCATAATTTACAATTCTTTTGCTTTCCTCGAAAATTTTCCCGACCTCCAAAGCCATCTTCGCTTCCTTATAAGACGACGATATATTTTTAAGGTCAAAAACAACCGTGCCTATCGCGATATATACATTACTCATAGCCTCCGCCGCTAAAGTATCGTAAATGGTATTTGCTATATTCTGTATTTCCTCTTTTTCATCAAGCTCATCCTTTTCTTTAAGCTCTTTTACAAGTATAATACTTTTCTCGTCCACAGCGGTTACAAAATCTTTTCCCTTCGCCGGAAATATATTCCTGACTATCTCAACAACGTTAAGGTCCTTGTCTATCTCAGTCTCAATAAGGAAAACCATTCTGCTCACATTGTTTTCTATATGAAGTTTTTTCGCTCTGCTGTAAATATCAACAAGCAGTAAATTATCAAGCAATAAATTTTTTATAAAATTATCCCTGTCATATCTTTCTTTATATGCCACTAAAAGACTTTGAATCTGAAAAGCCGTAATTTTTCCAATTCTATAAGTTTCGTCATCTTCCCCTTTTGTCAGAACAACATACTCTGTATTTCCGCTGTCAAACACTTTAAAATAATGATACCCCTGAACAAGCTGTGTTTCCGCTGGACTATCGATAAAAAGCTCCATTTTCTCAATAATAGTATTTAGCAGTTCTTCTTCTGTCGCCGCTACGATTTTTCCCTCTCTCTCGGCAACACAAAACTCTCTGCGTGTAATATTTTTCAGACCGTCGATAGTGTTTTGTAAAATCTGATTGGAAATCATAATGTCACTCCTTTAATATCTTTCAAATAATTTTTAGTTTCTATAACGACGATAATTTATATCAACAAATTAGAAAATGTTTCCTCAATTATACTCTTATTTATTATTGTACAACAAAATTAAAAAAAATAAAAGACTATTCCGTAAAATATACTAAAAAATTTTTTAGGCTCTTTCCATAAATTTATATCCAAAATTAATACTTAAACTCCAAAGTTTCAGATAAACGAGACTTGCGCTGTAATTGTCTTCCGCGTAAATAAAACCGTAAGACGATTAAAAAAATCCGTGATAAAATAATTTTTTTCTTTATTAATCTATATTGGAATTATTGTAAAAATAAAATCAACAGGCGTTTTTCTCAATATAAATATAGTTTTGTCGCAAAAAGCTTTATTATAAGCGATATTTATGATATAATTAAGTCAAAACTCAAAAAACCGCTGGAAATAAGGAGGTAAAATGTATGGAAGATAAAAAAAATTACGTAAAAGTAATAATAGACAGCACAGTATATACATTGATTGGCATAGAAAGCGAAGATTACATACAATCCGTTGCGGAATATATAAATAATAAAATTGTTGAGTTAAATAAAGGAACGTTAAATCAGGTCGGACTAAATAAATCTTCTTTAATAGTTACATTAAATATAGCGGACGATTATTTTAAAGAAAAAGAAAAAAATAAAATACTTGAGGAAAAGAACTCAAAATTTGACAATAATTTTCAAATAAGCAATGAACAAGCGTTAAAAAAAGATAAAGAAATCGAGCAATTAAAAGAGGAATGTCAGGCATTTGGAATAAAAACAGGATCGTTAAACTCGAAAATCGCCGAGCTTAAAAACAAGCTCGAAAAAACACAAAAAGAACTTTCTCAGGCAAAAACAAATCTTGAAAACTCCGAAAAAGAACTTTCTGTATCAAAACCAGAACTTGAAAAATTAAAAAGTGAACTTTCCCAAACAAAAACTGAGTTTGCCCAATCAAAAGACGAGCTTTCTGAAACAAAAACTAAACTTAAACTCTCTGAGGATGAGCTCTCTGATTTTAAAGCCAAACTTAGCTTATCCGAAGACCAGCTCTCTGAAACAAAAACCAAACTTAAACTTTCTGAAGACGAGCTTTCTGAAACAAAAACTAAACTCAGCTTATCTGAAAGGGAACTTTCAAACACAAAAGCTAAACTTGATGAATCCGAAAAAGAAATTTTAGCAGCAAAGAAAGAATTAGCTGATTTTATAACTAACTTTGACAAACAATAACCCTACAGCGAAATAATAAAAGAATAAACAATTAACCTATAATAAACCTAACATATTAAAGATTTTTTATTGTTTTGCGCTAAAAATTTTGTAAATTGCCATAATTCATATTCTTATAAGAAAAAGGTGATATTTTTGAAAAAAATCAATCCTCCGGAACTCCTCTCTCCGGCGGGAGGGAAAGAAAGTGTATATTCGGCTGTAAATAACGGTTGTAACGCTATATATCTTGGCGGAAAAAAATTCAACGCGAGAAAATACGCCGAAAACTTTTCAGATGAAGAGCTTATAGAAATAATAGACTTCTGTCATATAAGAAATGTAAAAGTTTTAATAACCATAAATATACTTTATAAAAATTCTGAAATAAATGAGCTTTTAAATTTTGTCTCAAAAATGTACTCGGCTGGAGCGGACGCTTTTATAGTACAGGATATAGGCATATTCCATATTTTAAAAACTAATTTTCCCAAAATAAGGCTTCACGCGAGCACTCAGATGACCGCTCATAATATTCATACCGTAAACTATCTCAATAAAATGGGTTTCTCAAGAGTGGTTTTAAGCAGAGAACTTTCTCTTGAGGAAATAAAAGATATGTGCGAAAACTCGTCTTCCGAAACAGAGGTTTTTATCCATGGAGCTTTATGTGTGAGCTATTCAGGCAGATGTTTAATGAGTAGCTTGATAGGAGGCAGGAGCGGAAATAGAGGACAATGCGCTCAGCCTTGCCGTCTTAAATACTCTCTATATAAAAACAATAGAAAAATTACGGAAAATTATCTTTTAAGTCCAAAAGACATAATGGGACTTAATTTCATAAATAAACTTATAAAATGCGGCGTAAACTCATTTAAAATAGAAGGTCGAATGAAAAAACCGGAATATGTGGCGTTAGTGACAAAAACTTATAGAAAATACATTAATCTTTCCTTAAAAGGTGATTTAAGCTCACCATCTGAGGAAGACATAGAAAAACTTACACAAATTTTTAATCGAGGAGGAGAATTCTCATCAGGCTATTTAGTAAATTGGGCAGGCAGAAAAATGATAAGCGCCTCGCCTAAAAGTAGCGGAATAAAAATAGGCATTGTTAAAAGTTATAATAAAACGCTGAAAAAAGCCGTAATATCCATTTTCAAACCAATTATTCCTGGAGATGGAATAGAAATATGGACAAACGATGAGCACCATCCTGGAACAGGAATTTCAAAAAAAGCGAAACTGGGCGATACAATAACCTTAAAAATAAAAGGAAATATAGAAAAAGGAAACCCTGTATATAAATCCTATGATAAATCCTTAAACGACGGATTAAAAAAGGATTTTCAAAATGACACAAAAAAAGTTGAAATCTCAGCTTATATAACAGCTAAATTAAATAGCCCGCTAAAATTAAAGCTCTCTACACAAATGGTAAGCCTAGAGGTTTCAGGAGCAGATGTAAAATCAGCCGATAACGCTCCAATAACAAAAGAAGAATTAATAAAAAGACTTTCAAAAACAGGTAATACTCCCTTTAAATTGAATTTTATAAACTCAGAGTGCGATGACAATATATATATACCAATTTCGGAAATAAACTCTTTAAAAAGAGAAGCTCTCTTAAAACTTAAAGAAAATATAACAAAATCTTATAAAAAAGAAAATATAACCGCTTCATATACGCCTCCAAAAAACAAAATTTCGGAAAATAAATTTATAACAGTCCATCTGAATACCGAGGAACAATTTTTATGCGGTTTAAATTATGATATAAAACGAATTTATTTTGAGTTTAATGAAATCCTTATTAAAAATTATAAAAAATTCTCAGAGTTATGTCATAAAAATAATATAGAATTTTTTGCGTGCTTTCCCATTATATACAGAAAATCATTCTTTAATGAGTTTTCAGAAATTTTAAAAAATTTTGAAAAAAGCAACATAGACGGTTATCTTTTAAGGAATTTTCAAGAACTTGAAACCCAAAAAAAGACTATCGCTGATTATACTTTTAACATATTTAACAGCGCGAGCGTTTCATATATGAGTTCTGCTTTTGATGAAATAACCCTTTCACCTGAACTTACAATCGACGAGTTAAAAGAAACGGCGTCTCCCAATTCAGAAATTCTTGTTTACGGAAAACTCATATTAATGACAACTCATCAATGTCCCATAGGACTTTACGACGGAAAAAAAGAAACAGGTAAATTCTGCGGGCTAAGACACAATAAAGATAATTATTATCTAAAAGACAGAATGAGAGCTGAATTTCCCATACAAACCGATTGTCTCACCTGTACCGCCGCTATATTAAACAGTGTGCCTTTATGTGTACTAAATAAATTCAATCAAATACCGCTTCTTCCGTCAAAACATTTAAGAGTCTCTTTTACTGACGAAAACGAACAAACAGCGGATGATATTTTATATTCCCATACAAAACTTTTACGCTATAACACAACCGACCAGCGTATAAATAATGTAATGGATAAGCTAAAAAAAACGGGTTTCACAGGAGGATATTTATTTAGAAACCGTTAAACGATACGCTGTAAATATTTTATATTCGGAGAGTGATTCCCAATATGTATGAACTTATAATACTAATAAGTAAATATTTGTTCTTATTTTATATTATTACTTTTATGTGGCAAAGTTTAAAAATAATTTTAACACAAAAAAATATAACGCGAAGCGACATAAAAACTTGTGCGTCTCGCCAATATATCATGATAATACTCTTTCACGTCAATTCATTTTTAATATTGTCATTTAATAATGAAACGGCTTATTTTGACTTAAACACTTTACTCGTGTGTTTTTTATGGATAATACTTTTTACTCTCGCGAATTTTGTTTTAAAACTGACATATCCAGGCGGAGACAAACTTATGTGGAATAGTATATTTTTTTTATGTGATATAGGACTTGTAACGCTTCAAAGATTAAATCCAAACCTAGCCCATAAACAGCTTTTATGGCTCTTCTTAGGATTTCTTATAGTATTTTTAATGCCTTTCGCGCTTAACTTTATAAAAGATCTATCAAAATTAAAATATCTTTACCTTGTGCTATCTCTTATAATGATTTTAACAACATTTTTTTTCGGAGATACAGCCGGCGGAGCCAAAAACTGGCTAACAATAAAAAATTTCACATTTCAGCCCTCAGAGCTTATAAAAATTTTATTTATACTGTACCTTGTTGCGGAACTGGCGAAACCAAAACTTAAACCAATAAATATAATTATACCAACAATAATAAGTGGCTTTGTAATTCTTTCGCTTGTATTTCAAAAAGATTTGGGAAGCGCCTTAATATTTTTCGTGACATATATGGTTGTAATATATATAACAACCTCCAGTAATTTAATATTATTTATCGGAGTTTTAGTCTCTTTGATAGGCTCTTTTATAGCGTATAATATTTTCGAGCATATAAAAATAAGAATCTCCGCGTGGATAAATCCATGGGCCGATATAGAGCATGGAGGTTACCAAATAACACAGTCGTTATTCGCGCTTGGAACTTACGGTCTTTTAGGCTCAGGGCTAAACAACGGAATGCCGTCAGCGATTCCAGTTGTAGAAAGGGACTTTATATTTTCCGCTATATGCGAGGAGTTTGGAATAATTTTCGCCATATGTATAATTTTAATTTTTTTAACAATATTTTATATCTGTATGAAAACGGCTCTTAACTCAAGAAACAGATATATGAGCGTTCTTGTGTCCGCGTTAACTTGTTTAATGTGTTTCCAAACATTTTTAATTATAGGTGGAGTAATAAAATTAATTCCGATGACAGGTGTAACACTGCCATTTATAAGCTATGGCGGGACGTCGATGATAATCAGCTTTATAATATTCGGAATAATACAATGGATTTGCTCTTTAACGGCAAAACCGTAAATTCCAAAAGATAAACACAAAAGGTGATACAAATGAAAAAAAACATGAAAAGAGTATTCTTTTTTTACTCCCTTTTATTTATTGCGCTAATAGCTCATTTAATATATTTCACAATATTTGAAAAAGATACTTCTTTAAATTCATACAACCCTCGATTAAATGTAATTGACAATAGTATACAAAGAGGAATGATTTTCGATTCTAATGGTATAACCCTCGCGGAAACAGTGACATCCGGAGGCAGTATACAGAGAAATTACTATTATCCCGAGGAATTTTGCCATATAATAGGATATATGCCAAAAGGCAAATCAGGGCTTGAGGCAAAAAGCAATTTTACGCTTCAAAAACTTGATAACGAATTATATCAAAGAATACAGACAATATTTTCAGAGACAAGCAAGCCCAGAGGAAATAATATTTTTATAACAATAGACAGCAAACTCCAGCAATACGTACATGAAAAACTAGGAAAAACAAAAGGAGCTGTTGTAGTGCTTGAACCCCAAACAGGAAAAGTATTGTCAATGGTTTCCTACCCTGACTTCAACCCTATGAAAATAGAAAAAAATTGGGATAATCTTAAAAATGACAAAGATAACAGTCCCCTGTTAAACAGAGCGGCTCAGGGGCTTTATCCGCCAGGTTCCACATTTAAGATATTAACCGCCGGAGCTGAAATAGAAACAAATTCCAATTATGAGAGTTTTTCTTACGATTGTGAGGGAGAAGATTTTTTCGACCAAAAGAAGATACATTGTTTTAACTCAACAGTCCACGGAAAAATAGGACTGAGTGAAGCTTTAGAAAACTCATGTAACACCTTTTTCGCCACAATAGGAGAAAAATTTGAAAAAGGCGTCCTTTTTTCTTACGCTGAAAAAGCTATGTTTAATAAACCATTTGACTACACCCTTGAGTATAATAAAAGCTCTTTTACTTTATCCGAAACAGCGACACCCACAGAAATTGTGGAGACATCAATAGGTCAGGGAAAAACCCTTGTTTCTCCCCTGCATATGGCGATGATAACGGCTTCCGTCGCTAATAAGGGAATAATGATGAAACCTTATATAATCGACCATATAGAATCTTATTCAAGAAACCCTATTGACACAACAGAACCTGAAGTCTTGTCAGAAGTTTTTTCCGAGGAAACGGCGAAAAAACTTACTGAAATGATGGTAAAAGTAGTAGAAAATGGAACAGGAACGGAAGCTAAAATAAAAGGAGTGTCTATAGCCGGAAAAACTGGAACAGCGGAAAACTCATCTGGAAAAGACCACTCGTGGTTTACGGCTTTCGCTCCGTCTGAAAATCCCAAAATCGTTGTAACCGTACTTTTAGAAAACGCCGGAAACGGCAGCAAAGCTATTCCCCTCGCCCATGATATTATAAAAAAAGCGCTGAATAATTAATTCTACATTGGCGCCATTTAAAAATAGAGATAATTTTAGAACCAATTATATTTATTTTTAAATAGAATTAGTTTGTTATAAATTGAATTTATCTTTTGATTTTTTTCTTCATAAATTAACCTCTCACACTGACTTATTTCTCATTACGCATATATAAAAATCCCGATAATATATTATCGGGATTTTTATATATGACACTCTAAAATCTAAAATCTCTTTTTCCTTTTTCAATTTCCTCAATATTTTTAATCGCGATGTTTTTTACTTTATCACTTAATATCTTGTTAATTTCAGCTTTTATAACTTCCTCGCCTTTTTCCCTCGTATCTTCCAAAGCGTAATCCATAAGATACTCTTTTAAAGTCATAAGAGCGTTAGGCTGACAACAATTAGCAATCTGTCCCGCTTTAACAAGAGACATAAATCTGTCTCCTGTTCTTCCCTCTCTGTAACAAGCGGTACAAAAACTGGGTATGTATCCAAGCTTTAAAAGCCAATTTACAACCTCGTCAAGAGTGCGCCGATCCTCAACATCAAACTGAGCGGAATTATCCTCTTCTTTTTCTTCCTCGGCATATCCTCCGACACTTGTTCTTGAACCTCCGCTTATTTGAGAAATTCCAAGATCAAGAACCTTTTCTCTTGTTTTTTGAGATTCTCTTGTGGAAATAATCATTCCTGTATAAGGAACGGCAATCCTTAACACAGCCACAATTTTCTCAAAAATCTCATCTGAAATGGCGTTTGTAAAGTCGTCAGGGTCAATATCGTCAGCAGGACGTATCCTGGGAACACTTATAGTATGAGGTCCAACGCCCATAGCCGCCTCCAAATGTTCAGCGTGCATCAAAATTCCAACAAAATCATATCTATACATATTAAGACCAAATAAAACGCCTATCCCCACATCGTCTATTCCGCCCTCCATAGCTCTGTCCATGGCTTCCGTGTGATAAGCGTAATTGCTTTTAGGACCTGTTGGGTGTAATGTTTCATAGGATTTTTTATTGTAAGTTTCCTGAAATAAAATATATGTTCCTATTCCGGCATCCTTAAGTTTTTTATAATTTTCCACGGTAGTAGCGGCAATATTTACATTAACTCGCCTTATAGCCCCGTTTTTATGTTTAATTGAATAAATAGTTTTTATACAGTCGAGTATATATTCAATGGGATTGTTTACAGGGTCTTCCCCAGCCTCAATCGCAAGTCTTTTATGCCCCATATCCTGTAACGCGGTAACTTCTTTTACAATATCATCACTCGTAAGTTTTTTTCTGTTTATATGTTTATTTTTATAATGATATGGACAATAAACACAGCCGTTTACGCAATAATTGGAAAGATATAAGGGAGCGAACATGACAATTCTGTTGCCATAAAACTTTTGTTTAATTTCTTTAGCGAGTTTAAAAATTCTCAAATTCTCTTCCTTAAGATCGCATTCAAGCAAAACAGCGGCTTCCCTGTGAGAAAGGCCTTTACATTTCTCGGCTTTTCTGATAATAGAATCAATAAGAGCCTTGTCACTCTTATTCTGACAGGCATAACGAATAGTTTCTTGAATCTCATCATCATCAATAAACTCTTCCGCCTTTTTTGATTTTACGTCATACATAAAAATTTCTCCCTTCACAGGGTATGTCTGAAAATAAAACTTTTACGCTTTCCGCAGCTATTCATAGTTATCAAACATACCACAGGTTATTTTGATTTATAGTACATAACCTTTGTATAGACGTCAGGGAGCATTCCAAGCTTACCGGAAACAGAACTTATAATATCATTAGGCGCGTCAAAAATAACGCTTATAATCGAAATATTTCTTTTTGAGTAAGGCATACCCATTCTTCCGATTATAAACTCACCATATTCATGAAGAATCCCATTAACCTTTTCGGCTCTGTTAGTTTCCTCAATAACAATACCAATCATAGCAATTTTATTTTCCACGAAAAGCCCTCCGATAAAATTCCGAATAACCGCCTTGCCACTCGGAAATACCTCATGAGTCAGTACGATTACGATAAAAAATAAAATGTTTCCCGTAAGGAAAAACCTGCCGGGTCACACAACCATTTTAATTATACCACATATTTAAAAAAAATCAATATCTTTGATTTATATATCCGTCAATAACGGATTTTCTTATCTCATCGCTGAAAACCTCCATATCTTTCAGCCTTTTTAAAATAATCTCATTTGTTGAGTGTAATATCATATTGTAATTCTCAAGAACAATTTCAAAAAGCTTTCCTTTAAGAACTTTGCTCCTCACATATATAGGATACGCCAAGACTCCTTTATAATCTAAAAGCTCAATAACTTTTAAAGTAGCGTTATCCTTTTTCTCATAATAATAATCGGCTTTTTCACCCTCAAAAGAATTTGTAGCCCTCATTTTAATCTCTTTAGCCAAAGCGTTAAAATATTGATAATTAAACAAACCTTTCTCAACGGAATCAATTTTTTTAAAAGGCTCTGATTTTAGACTCAGAACAGCGTTAAGATTTTCCATAAGATACTCGCTTTTCGTCATATCTCCTTTTATATATTGTTCAATAAGGTTTTGCCTGTATCTGAAATATTTGTTTAAAGCGTTCACAAAAAACCTATCCTTTCAAAAAATATAATAACCCTAAAAAAACTTTGTTTAATTATACTTTAAAAAAACTTATTTCTAGATATTACATATAGAATAAATAGTTTATTATGATATAATTAAATTATAAGAATTTGCCCACGATTTATAAAAAGTTATTTTAATTATAATAATTTCAACCCAAATTTTCCTGAAAGGATAATAAAAATGCAAATAAACAAATACCCCAATTTTTGGAACTATTACATAAAAAATATATCTCCAAGACTTGAGCAAATAGATATACTTTTAAAAACACAAAGCTGTAACATATCTAAAAAAACCGTCTCAATACTTCTTGATATAAGCGAGTATGATGTTGAGACAATAATGTTTAATAAAAATATTAAATACATAACAAGCGAAAATTTTTTCTCAATTATGCTTAGCGGAAAAAGTTATATATGCAATATATTAAAAAAAGAATTTAAAAAAAGTCCTAAAAAGAAATATACGGCGGAAGATATATCTTATATATATAACATAGACTATAATAAAATAAAAAATGCGTTTAATTTTTTAAATATAAAAACAATTCCTTCCGACTCAATAAAAGCGATTTTTATACAAATTCCCTTATAAATAACGTTTAAAAATTATTAAATAAATCTTTATAGCGTATCTTAAAAATTCTGAGTAAAATATCTCTTTCCCTATTTATATTAGAAGCGCTATAATATTTATAATAACAAAACTAAAGTATACGCTCATAACTAACTCTCAATTATATAAAAGTCCTTTACGTACCTCTTTCTCGCAATCCTCACCCTTTAAGCCTTTTAAAATATCCAGAGCGAAATCAATAGCGGTTCCTGGCCCTTTTGAGGTAATAATATTTTTATCGCGCACTACGCTTTCGTTCATAATTTCCGCTCCATCAAGAACTTTTTCAAAACCTGGATAACAAGTAGCCTTATAACCTTTAAGAACCCCGTTTATTCCCAAAATAGACGGGGCGGCGCAAATGGCTGAAATCATTTTATTATTATCCGAGAAATATTTTATCACATCAATAATATCCTCGCTGTTTTTAAGATTTTCCGTACCGACCCCACCGCCAGGAAGAATAATCATTTCAGCTTTAAGAGCAAAATCTTTATCAAACGTTTTATCCGCTATAACTTTAATATTACTTTTTCCAATAACTTCCGCTTTATCATTAATTGACATGGTAACAACGTCAGCATTTCCTCTCCTTAGTATATCAATAACTGATAAAGCCTCTATTTCCTCAAATCCATCAGCTAAAAATAAAACAGTACTACTCATATTAATCAACCTTTCTTATCAATATAATAACATAAATTTACAAAAACCTCTATAATACTAAAAGCGTGCCATAAAATAGACACGCTTTATAAGTAATTATTAAGACGCTTTAAGCTCAAGCCGAAGCCTATCAGCAATAAGCGCGATAAATTCGGAATTAGTTGGTTTGCCTTTATGATTGTTTATAGTATAACCAAAAAGAGAATCTATAACATCAACTTTTCCCCTGCTCCACGCAACCTCAATCGCGTGTCTTATAGCTCTTTCAACCCTACTTGGAGTTGTCCCGCATTTTTTAGCGATAGATGGATAAAGTTCCTTGGTTATATAATTAAGGACGTCAATGTCATTAATTGCCATAATAATTGCCTCTCTCATATAGTGATAACCTCTTATATGAGCGGGAACGCCAATTTCATGTAAAATATTAGTAACTCTTGTTTCCAGATCTACCTCCGCCTTTTTAGCGAAACTGTCAAAAAGTGTGGATTGATTGGAATTTACAACTGGTTTCTCTTTTAGTTGACGAATTCTCGAAATAAGAAGTTCCATATCAAAAGGCTTCGCCATATAATATTGTGCCCCAAGACTAAACGCTCTCTGAGTAATTTTTTCTTGAGTAATCGCGGTAAGCATAATGCAAATGGTATTTGTCTGAATTGTGCTGAGCTTTTCAAGGACCCCTATTCCATCAAGTCTTGGCATAATTCCGTCTAAAATCGCGACATCAGGCTTTTCGTTTACAATCATTTCATACGCTTCAATTCCGTCATAAGCAACCCCAATAACTTCCATATCCTCCTGCTTATCAAGAAAATTGCATACCAAATCGCAAAAATCCTTATTATCGTCTGCTATCAATACTTTTAATTTACCTTCTTCCAAAATAATACCTCCCATTACTTTAAAATTGTAGTATATTACAAGATTTGGTATATTTTTACCATAAAGTAATTATAATACATATGTCAAAATAATGCAAGACTTTTTTTATTTTTGGTTATTCAATCCAAAAAAGGAAATATTTGCATTAGCGTACTCTGGCTTAAAACTAATATCCTCGCCAAACCATTCCGGAGGCTTAAATTCCATAGCTTCGTCCTCAGTATTAAACTCAACCTCAACATTTCGGAAACCTAAAAGATTCCCCTCATAAATGTCAAGCTCCGCTGTGTAATTATTGTCTAAAGGTATAAAATATCTTCTTTTAATTATCTCATTTCCGTCAATTTTTTCCCATAAAGCGGAAAATTGCTCATAAGACAAAGGAAATTCAAACTCAACTCTCTTAACCTGCCCAATTCCTTTAAAAGTAAAAAAATAACTCTCGTCTTTCTGTCTTAATCTCATAACGGGATTTGTAAAAATATATCCCTGTTTAATATAACAGCTTTTAAAAGAACTTAACTTAAAAGGAATATCCTTGACCAAAAATTTACGTTCTATCTCAATATTTTTTTCAGACACATGGTTTACCTCATTTCTATATTTTAAAAAAGTTTTCGGGGCATATTCAAAAATAATAAATTTTTAAATATGCCCCCTAAATAAAAAAGTTATATTTTATAAATTACTGTAAATAATGCCATTTTATAATAAACTCTTGTCAATAAAATTCACGTCTAAATAAATAGGTCAAAGCATTTTAAGCTTAAATAAGGCAGAAAAATATTTAAAATCTTTATAAAAATTAAATATTATTTTCTGACTTTTTTAAAATATCATTGTAAAACCTTTTTAAGCTCTCCAACAACATTTGTCTCATCATCGCCGTCAGCCATAATAACAACATCCTGCCCTCTAAGTATACCAAGAGAAATCATCCCCATAATACTTTTAGCGTTAACAATTCTATTATCAATTTTAACTTTAATATTACTTGTAAATTTATTAGCTGTCTGAACAAATAAAGCCGCCGATTTCGCCTCAATATTTGTCGTAACCTTTACCTTTTGCTCTATCATAACAAAACTTCCTCCCTTAAATTCTCCGCTATACTGATAATTTTTTTAAGTCTGTGATTAACTCCCGATTTTCCAACAGGAGGAACCATTATTTCTCCAAGTTCTTTTAAGCTTAAATCAGGATATTGAAGTCTTAAAACGGCCACATCATAAAGCTGTCTCGGTAAATAAGAAAGACCGACCGTCCTTTCAATATATTCAATTTCCTCTCGTTGTTTAACAGACGCTAAAACAATTTTATTAAGATTGGCGGTTTCACAGTTTACAATTCGGTTTACATTATTCCTGACATCTTTTACAATTCTTACGTTTTCCAAATCCATAAGAGCCTTGTGAGCGGACATAATGTTCAAAAGTTCGACAATTTGCTCCCCCTCTTTAATGTAAATAATATAATGTTTTTTTCGTTCAACAACTTTTGACTCCACTGAAAAACTGTTAATAACGTTTTTTATTTCCTCCGCTAACTCAAAAGAACTTTCAACAAACTCAAGATGATAATTTCTTTCAGGATTACATAAAGAGCCTCCTGATATAAAAGCCCCTCTTATAAAAGCTCTTTTACAGCAGACGCTTCCGACAACAACTGAGTTCACCTTTTTGCAAATAATTCCATCCTCAATAATACCAGTAGCGTTTAGAATATTAAAAACAGCTTTTTCACCAAAAACAGCCATAAAATATAAAACATTTTTCTTGCTTCCCTTGCCTGTTCTCATAAAAACCTCGCACTCACAGTCAAAAAGTGTTTTTATAAGTTTATAACATTTTAAAACGGCAACTTTATTTTCCGTATAAATTTTTATATAAGAATTCTCCCTCTCATATAAAAATTCTCCAAAAGTAAGTAAAATCGCCGAAAGTTCGGCGATATTGCAATGCCTGTTCTCATCATAAAAATTAAGAAGTTCTTTTTTAACATCCGAAGAAAATGACATAAAACCACCACTTTAAATATACTATCTTTTTGAATCTTTGTCAATATCCCTGTGATTGATAATAACGCTGTGCCCATCTCTTTGCAAAGAACGGTATAATTCATTCGCTAAAGTTACTGAACGATGCTTTCCTCCTGTACATCCTATTGAGATAACAAGCTGATTTTTTCCCTCCTTAATATAATTAGGAAGAAGAAAAGAAATCATATCCTCAAGCTTCTTGATAAACTCTCTGCTTTCTTCCCATTCCATAACATAGTCCCTGACTTTAATATCATTTCCTGTCAGAGGTTTAAGCTCAGCTATATAAAAAGGATTAGGTATAAACCTTACGTCAAAAACAAGGTCTGAATCACTTGGTATTCCATATTTAAACCCAAATGATAAAACAGTAACCATAAGACTCTCAAAAGTTTTATTCTCAAGAAAAATATCGTTTATCTTTTCTTTAAGCTGTCTCGTAAGAATATGACTTGTATCAATTATATAGTCCGCGCGTCTTTTCACATCGCCTAAAAGTTCCCGTTCACGCATAATTCCGCTAATAATTCTCTCACCTCTGGCAAGGGGGTGATTTCTTCTTGATTCTTTAAAACGTTTAAGTATAGTTTCGTCCGAAGCGTCAAGAAATAAAATACTTATTGTATGATTTTCATTCTGAACCTCTGAAACACACGACAATAAATCATTAAATAACTTTCCTCCCCTAATATCAATACCCAACGCTACTTTCTCAATACCTACTTCCGGCATTTTACATAATTCAATAAACTTCGGAATTAAAGACGGGGGAAGATTATCAACACAAAAAAAATCAATATCCTCTAGAAATTTGAGAACAAGGCTTTTTCCCGCGCCTGACATACCTGTTAAAATAACAAACTGCATAAAAATCCCCCTTTTTTATAAAAATAATTTCCGTTTACTATTTTAATTCCATATTTTTATTTAAAATTAGCGCTAATTTAAAAATTGCCAATAAATCTTATTTCAGGTTTAAGCATAACGCCAAATTTATCATTTACAATTCTTTTAACATCATCTATAAGAGTTATAACGTCTTTCGCCGTAGCATTGCCTTTATTAATGATAAATCCGCAATGTTTTTCAGAAACCGACGCCCCTCCCACAGAATATCCTCTAAGACCCGAATCCATAATAAGTTTTCCGGCAAAATATCCCTCTGGTCTTTTAAAAGCGCTTCCCGCGCTGGGAAATTCCAATGGCTGCTTTTCACTTCTCAATCGGTTAAACTCAAACATTTTTTCTTTAATCTCGTCAGCTTTTCCCTTTTGTAAAACCATTTCCGCTTCTAATACAATCATACCATTTTTAAGAATACAGCTATTTCTGTACTCAAATTCTGATTCCTCGTTTGATAATTCTAAAATTTCCCCATTTTTTAGAACAACAACCTTTGATATAATATCTTTCATTTCGCCGCCATACGCCCCGGCGTTCATACAAACACCGCCGCCGACCGTACCTGGAATACCGGAAGCAAACTCAAGACCTGTCAGCCCCTCTTCAAGAGCCTTTCTGGAAACTAATGATAACAGGGCTCCGCCCTCCGCTTTTATAATATTTCCATTTACCCCTATATTTCCCATATTCTTAAAAATTTGAATAACAACACCGTTTATTCCCCCATCGCCGACAAGAATATTAGAACCGTTGCCAATAATATAAAAAGGCGCCTTAAATTCCTCACATAACTTAATAGCGTCAATAATTTCACCACTATCATTTGGAATAATAAAAACATCAGCGTTTCCGCCTATTTTAAATGTTGTGTGTTTTTTCATTGGTTCATCAAATAAAACATTCGCAAACTTATTTTTAAAAGCGTTTTTTAACTCCAACAAAAAAATCAACTCCGATACAATATTTTAAAATTTTTTATACACTCAAATAAATCTCAAGATACTCACTGATTAATTAACGTTTATATAATATACAATAATTAAAATAATACCTCATCTTTTCCAAGCATCGCCGCTCCAATAATTCCGGCGTCATTGCCTAAAACCGCGGGAAGTATCTCCGTTTTCAATACTCCGCCATAAACGTCTCTTTTTACATGTTTTATAATAGGTCTTAACAGAGTATTTCCCTGAGCCGAAATTCCGCCGCCGATAACAACAGCTTCGGGTTGAAAAATATTTATAACATTTGTTATACCTTCAGCGAGATATTCAGCGTATTCCTCAACAATATCTGTCGCCAGGTAATCCCCTTTTCTATAAAAAGCGAAAAGTATTTTTGTATTTATTTTTTCAATCTCTCCCTTAACATATTTAAACATTTCTGAATCCTCGTCTTCCATTACGGCCTCTTTTAACCGTTTTGTAAGAGCGGACGTGGAACAATAGCTCTCAAAACATCCATATCTTCCGCAGCTACACTCTCTTCCGCAGCGTTCAATAACCATATGCCCTATCTCGCCTCCGCAGGAAAAGCTTCCGCTATATATTTTCCCGTCAATAATTATTCCACCGCCTATGCCCGTTCCAAGAGTGAGCATAACTGAGTTTTTATACCCTTTACAAGCTCCCGAAACACTTTCGCCAAGCGCAGCGCAATTAGCGTCATTATCAATAAAAACAGGTATATCAAAAAACTTTTTAAACTCATCTCTAAAACTAACATTCTTAAAATTAAAATTGTTAGCGTAAATAAAAAGGCCTTTTTGAGAATCGATATTTCCGGGAGAGCCTATTCCTATAGATTTTATATCGCTTAAATCCTTATCTATGCCTTTAACCACCTCTTTACAAAGCCTCGCCATATCGCTGATAATCTCAGAATAATGTCTTTCCGCTAATGTAGGCGTATTTTTTTTATATAACATTTTACCTTTTTCATCGACAACGGCTACCGCGATATTTGTGCCTCCCAAATCAATGCCAATATAATACATATTTTCCTCCAATTAATAAAAAATTTACAATATTTTAATTTAAAGTCGTAAACACAATTCTTTCGCTTTTATATCAAAAATAGAATATAACTTTGTTATTATCAATAACACATATCCATTGTTAAAGCTATCTAAAAACTCTGATTATTAAAAAAACTTACACAATGCTTATAATTTTTTTGTGTATATTTTAGTTTTAAGATATACCCCACTCATCTCTATAATATTTAAAATCCCCGTTATTATAAAAAATGTTACTCAAAATTTTCTTTACCGCCCATAATTCTCTCACTTAAATCCTGAGCGGCGTTATACCCCATCTTTTTCTGACGTCTGCTGATAGCGGCTGACTCACATATCATCGCGAGGTTTCGCCCTGGCCTCACGGGAATTGTCTGGCAAACTATCTGATTTCCTAGAACGTCCATATATTCCGCCTCAAGCCCAAGCCTGTCATATTGCTTTCCCTTTTCCCAATTCTCAAATTTAATAATAAGGTCAATTCCCTGGGCCTCTTTAACTGACTGAACGCCAAACATTTGTTTTACATTTATAACACCGACTCCTCTTACCTCTATAAAATCTCTTATTAGCCCCGGACAGCTTCCGACAACAGTCTCATGAGAAACTCGTTTCACCTCAACAGCGTCGTCCGCGACAAGACGATGTCCTCTTTTTATAAGTTCAAGAGCCACCTCACTTTTTCCTATCCCACTCTCACCAATAATCAAAATACCCTCTCCGTAAACGTCAACCAATACGCCATGCATAGTCATCCTTGGAGCGAGCTGCACATTAAGCCATCTTATAATCTCGCTCATAAAGTCTGATGTAGTATCGTCGGTTTGTAAAATCGGAACGTTGTTTTTTGAAGCGTAGTCAATCATTTCAGGAAAAGCGTCAAGTCCTCTGCACATAACAACAGCGGGAATTTTATGGCTGAAAATTTTTTGAAGTGTTTCCTCTCTTTTTTCGGGCGACATTTTACTTAAATAAGTATATTCAACAATGCCGATAACTTGAAGCCTTTCACTGTCAAAATATTCAAAAAATCCGGCGAGCTGTAAAGCCGGACGATTAATTTCAGGAGTTTCGACAAGTTTTCCGTCAATATCAACATTTTCCGTCAAAATTGTTAAACCGAATTCCTTGATAATTTTTTTAAGTGAAACAGAATACATAACAAAATTCCTCCAAAGTAAAAAATAAATACTGTTTCTATAATAATAAACCAAAACCAAAAATATTTCAATGTTTTATTTAGAGCGTATCTGAAAACTTTATAATGTCTGTTAAAATCCCGCTAAAATAAATCTCTTAAAAATATAACAATTGTTTTTAACCCCAAAAATATAAAAAAAACACGAATAATAAAATAAATACGCCTCAAACTTCTTTTATTTTTATAATTCTTGGCGCGTATTTTAGTTTTCAGCCATATCTTAAACCAATTAATTATTATCTTTTTCCAAAAAAGTCAAAAACAGCTTTCGCCGACGCTTCCGTCATGCTTTCAACAGCTTTGATTTCCTCAAGACTCGCTTTTCTAATATTATCGATAGAGCCAAAATGTTTAATAAGAGCCTTTTTTCTGTTTTTTCCAATTCCTTTTATATCGTCAAGAATTGATTTTATCTGATTTTTCTGATGTAATTTTCGGTGATACTCAATAGCGAATCTATGCACTTCGTCCTGAATTCTCGTAACAAGTTTAAATCCCTCAGAATGGTTATCAAATAAAATCTCTTTATTATTATAAATAAGTCCTCTTGTTCTATGTCTGTCATCTTTAATCATACCGCATACAGGAACATCAATATTAAGTTTTGAAAGAGCTTCGTTTACGGCATTAATTTGTCCCTTTCCCCCATCAAGAAAAATCATGTCGGGAAGTTTGTTAAACTGGCCCCGTTTATAACTATCATCATTTTCGTCATTTTCTTTAATATATCTCAAAAATCTTCTTGAAATAACCTCGTTCATACTGGCGTAATCATCCGCTCCAAAAACAGTTTTTATTTTAAATTTACGATAATCGCTTTTCTTTGGTTTGCCGTACTCAAAAACAACCATAGAACCAACAGAATCAACCCCTTGAGTATTTGAAATATCGTAAGACTCAATTCTGTCAAGGTCAAAATCAATTTCAAGAGCGTTTTTAATTTCTTCCAGAGCTCCGAAAGTTCTTCTTTTCTCTCTCTGCATCTCCTCTCCGAATTGCTCAAGGGTAATAATGGCGTTTTTAGCGGCGAGCTCTACAAGACGAAATTTTTCGCCCTTTTGGGGATAAACCGCCACGACTTTCTGCCCTTTTATAAAAGAAAGCCATTTTAAAATCTCATCCTCGTCATAAAGCTTTTCTTGTAAAACAAGTTCCTTAGGAATAAATGACGTTCCCCCATAAAATCTTTTCACAAAATCCGTCATAAACTCGCTTCTTGAAATCCCTCCGGCATTATTAATCAAAAAATGCTCTCTTCCCGTCATTTTTCCGCCCCGGATAAAAAACACCTGAACAAGAGCCTCGTCATCCGCTCTGGCAAAAGAGATAACATCCCTGTCCTCCATAGACATATTCTCAATAATCTGACGCTCACGAAGCTTTTTTACGGAAAGAAGTTTGTCCCTCAATTCAGCGGCCTTTTCAAACTCAAGATTTTCAGAAGCCTCTGACATTTGTTTTTCAAGACTTTTAATAATCTCAGTATGTTTTCCGTTTAAAAAATCCATTACCCCTTCAATCATCTTATCATAGTCTTCTTTTAAACCGGCGTTCGCGCACGGAGCTAAACACTGTCCGATATGATAATTAAGGCACGGTCTTTCTTTTCCAAAATCCCTCGGAAACTTTTTAAGACACCTTCTTAACGGCCATATTTTAAGTATAATGTCAATAGTCTCTTTTATAGCGGAAGAACTTGTGTAAGGTCCAAAATATTTCGCTTTATCCTTATCATGTCTTCTCGTCATATAAAGCCTTGGAAACATTTCATTCACGGTAAGCTTAATATAAGGGTATGTTTTATCATCTTTAAGCATAATGTTATATTTTGGAGAATATTTTTTTATAAGGTTATTCTCAAGTATGAGGGCCTCAACTTCCGTATCTGTGACAATATACTCAAAACTTTTTATATGTTTAACCATGCTTATAACCTTCGGAGAATGATTCGATGATTCCTGAAAATACTGCCTGACACGATTTTTAAGTATTTTAGCTTTACCAACATAAATAATATTCTCGTCTTTGTCTTTCATGATATAAACTCCAGGTTTATCAGGCAATTTTTTAAGTTCTTCCCTAATGTCAAACAAGAAATCTCAACCCCTATTCAATAACAATTTTCTCATTGCTTCCGTCAAAATCGAGACTGTATAAATTTCCATCTGTTGTATTTATATAAAATAATTTACCATCAGCGATAAAAATAAGACTCCCCCCTTTATCGGATATTTTTGTTTTTCCGTTTCCGTCCACGCCAATTTTATATATTTTATTGCTGTCGCTGTTATTTGAGTAATAAATATATCCTCCGTCACAATTAAAATAACCGCATGAATCCTCACATAAAACCGCATTATCACTTCCGTCGGTTTTCATTTTATAAATTTTATAATTATCATTATCATTAATATAATATACCCACCCGTCATAAACATTCAAGAATCCGCTATAGGTATCGTTTAATTTTATCTTTTCCGTACCATCAATTTTCATTTTATAAATTTTACCGCCGTCACTCCAATTTGAGTAATACAAATATTCGCCGTCACTAATAAGCCCCTCAACATCGTCGTCATTAAGTTTAACCAAGTTGTCAAAATCATCGTCGATTTTATATGGGTTATAAATACGCCCGCTGTCAGAATCAGCAAACTCAAAAAATATGTTTTCATCTAAAAATGATAAATACTCACAGTTCTCAAAATCCCCCTTTTTTTCTCTGTCGTCTCCGTCGTCATCTATTTTATAAATAAAACCGTTATCGCTTAAATTCACATAATATAGATTTCCGTCATAAAAATTAAGATAAATAGCCCTGTCCTCACAAATTTTCGTGACTGTTCCATCAGCTTTAGACTTTTTAAAAATTCCGTTTTTATTTCCGGATAAAGATGAAATAAATACATATTCGTCATTTTCCGCAATCATACCGCTGTTTATAATATTACCGCTTGAATTTCCGGCTCCTTTATCATATCCATCATCTGATTTCAACAAAAACGCCAACAGAGCTAAAATCACAATTACCACTACAATAGAAACACCAATAACTACTTTTTTTCTCAACATAAAAACCTCCTAAAAAATTATTATTCAAAACAATTCAATTTAGGGAGTATCTGAAAACTATCATAAGCTATCAGTTATATACGCGAAATATCCGAAAAATTATTAAAAAATAAACAAAAACGGTTAAATTAAACAGAAAAGCCCTCCTGTTTCGTTTTATTTTTTATAATTTTTCGCTCGTATTTTAGTTTTCAGATACGCTCTAATTAGATTAGAAGCGTTATGGAAACATCTCAAAAATTAATTACAGTCTTTTAATCTAATAATTTTAAGTAAAACCATAACAGCGAAAAAATAAATAAACATACCAATAATATCACCGTCATGATATAACCCAACAGGAAAAATCCATTTATAAATATTAAAAATAAAAGCGAAAGGTCCCGCTGTTATATTAAGAAATAAAATAAAAAAAGAACACGCTGTTATAACAGGAATACTCCCACAAATAAAAAAAATATTTTTAAAAAACGTAAATAAATAAGCGAAAGCGGCTGATACAAAAGCGAAAAAAACGTATTCTATAAATACAAAAAAACTGAGTTCCTCACATATTAAAGAGGAAATAACAGCCGCGACCGAAAGAAGAGCTGAAAATGACATTACATTCAAAAAACAGCTTTTATTGATATTTTTCCTTTTGTCCTCTACGCATACAATCGAGCCGAATACACTTCCGATTAACACAAAACAAGCGAAAATCTCCCTAAGCTCAAAAACACTTTCTTTATCTTCTTCCCCAAACTCAACATAATTAAAAGAAAACACATTTACGCTTTTCAATATGTCATAATAATATTTCTCGACATTTCCGCCAATATTTATCTCATCCAAAAAAGTATTGGCTATGTTTGGGCTTACCGCATTTAAAACTTTTGAGAAAATAATCTCATTAGCGAAAGTATATCCGCTTGACGAATCCGATGAAATTATTTTAATTGAGCCGTTCAAATTATTTTTCTTTACAGAATCCTCAAAATTTTTATTAAAAACATAACCGCAGTCAATTTCACATAACCTAACGTCTGAACTCATCTCATTAACTGAATCATATTTGACAAATTTGAACTTTTCTTCTTTCTCAAGGCTTTCGCAAATATATTTTCCAAAATCGCCCTCTGAGTATATGCCGAATTTAACTTCTCCTACAATATTTTTTCCAAAAACATTAAAAACAATAGAAATAATCGGCATAAAAAATAAAACGGCGACAAATATTTTTATTCGTAAACAGCGTTTAACATAAATCAAAAAAGCCGTCATATTTTCCTCCCAAAAACAAACATCATAAAATAACTAAAAATCCATATACAAATATCATAAAAAATTCCTTGAATTAAATACCCTGAATTAAACAGAGAGCCAAATTGATTTCCAATAACATATATAGGAGAATATGTGTATATATCTTTTATCCATTCCGGCAAAAACGAAGGAGGAATAATAGCGCCGCCCAAAAAAGAAAAAAATAAAACAGCGAAAAACAAAATCAGCCCTCCTGAAATATTTCCCTTTGAAATAAAAAACACCGCGTTTGAAATAACAGAAACCGAAAAAACAGCCAAAATAAGCGGAATAATATTAATATATACATTAAATCCCATTAAAGAAATAATAAAAATTAAAAACAATGTAATAATCGCCAGCAATATAAATAAAACCATATTACGCGTAAAAGCGATACCGGCAAAACCGCATTTAGCGCACATATAAAAACTTTTTTTATAAGAATATAGAACTATTCCGGCAATTATAGAAAAAAGCGTCAGAAAAATAGGAAACAGCACGGAAATATAATATTCTATAAGACTTGTTCCGCCCTCCTCATCAAAATTAAAATATTTATATTTTGAAAAAATAAAATTAACATATCTAAGATTAATATCACTGTTATACTCCGAGGATAATTTTTGCCCCGCTTCCTCCAAATATATTTTTTCCACAGAAAAAATACCCGCTTGAACATTTTCAAGAATATCTTTGTAACAGTCAGCGAATTTCATAACAGCGTTTTTTAAAATTAAATCTTTATTTGAGATAAAAATATTTATAGGAATATTCTTTTTTCCATGAATAACGCTATCAACAAAATCTTCCTCAAAAACCACTCCCGCTGTTGACTCACCTGATTTAACAGCTCTCTCTACAGCTTCCTTATCGTTTTCCTTTTCTATTTCATATAAATATTTGATTTTTCCAGAACTCTTAAAAGCGTTTATAGCGAAATTTAAAAATTTATCATTTTCGGGAACATACACGGATATAGTACTTTTAAAATTATCCCCATTTAAACTAATATAATAAATAACGCTAAAACCTATCGCCGAAACAAAAATAACCGACAATAAAAACCCAATCGCTATTTTAGGCAAAGCAAAAAGCATTCTTTTCAATTCAATAATAAATAGTCTTAAAACAAACATAATATCCTCTCAAAATAACTTAACAGACAAAAGACCTCGCCTTAAAATTATCTATAGCAAAAACAATTTTTCGAATTAACGTAAACTTGAATTGTCATAAATTTTAAGGCAAAGTCCCCTGTCATAAGTTATATTTTATCAAAGAAATACTGATTTATAAAATTTTTAACTTATAAACCAATCCCTGAGCCGACATTTTGAAATTTTTCCCCGATTTTCTCCAAAGCCTCCTCTAAGCTTTCAGGCTCATTAATAATATCAATAGCTTCATCTGTGTCTATAGCTTTAATTTTCTCCTGAAGTTCTGATGCCTTTAAACCAAAAGAAAGATTTATAAGTTCCTCTCCCAAATAGTTTATAGATACCTCGTCAAAATTAAGCTCAAAAATGTCGGCATCACTTTTTATATTACCGTTAAAAGTCGCCACCGTTCCTGATAAAGCGTCTTTTGTATCACAATCCACGCTTCCTCTGAAAACCGAGGTTGCCGGATTATATACAGTATTGATACTTACACTGTCTACTTTATTGTCATCTTTACTCTCAATAAATGAGAATATTTTTTGGTTATTTATCTCTTCTCCGTTTTCGCTTGTGTTATCTGTAATAAGAAATCCACTCTTATACTTATTTTCTTCGTATTCGTAAAATTCCGCCTCAAAATTGTCGGCAGGATTATCAATGCCAAGGAATGAAAAAGCACAAATATATCCTTCATCCTCTTTAGTCTTAAAATTAACCTCCATTTTTATAAGGTCCTTTCCGTCGGTATAAAAGGCGGCGTCAATCCCGTAAACATCTATATAATCAGCTCCCATGGAAAGCTGTCTCAAAAGCATCTCTTTATTGAGCATACCGCCATAACCCTCTCGGCTCATTAACCATTCCAGAGTGCCGAATACATCGTCGTTAGCGAATAAATTATTCAAATAAATCTTAACAAAATCTTTTATATCATTATTGTTCATACTAATTTTATATACGTTACAGTCACGCCCGCCCACTTTCTCACTGCCACTTTTATCTAACTCAAGTTCGTCCGTAACGGTATTTATAAATTCCGTTCCAAAAGCGTTCATAAAAGTATACATTCGTCGTTCAGCTTCCATAAGCTCATCAAGATTCTCACCGCTTTCGCCATTAAGTTGCTTAATTATATTATAAGCCTCAGCCGGCGCGTCTTCCCATCTCATAAAAAATTTCTCATTAGCTATAGGTACATCAAAAGCCAAATATTCCTCATTGACATAAGCGTTTACTATGTCAAAATCAAAATTATTAAAAACCCCTTTAATGTCAAAACTTTCTTCTCTACTTGACGGAGCCACATTTATATTTAACTCTCCGCCCATGTTCTCTGCCCATTTAGGAAGCACGGAACATTTATTAATAGTGGCGTTTATTTTGACAGAAGCGTCAAAATTAGGATTACGTACCGCTTTCTCCGCTATTTTAGCGTTAAAAACTTTTGAGAATATAGTATTATCCTTGCCATCCACATTTATATACTTTGAAAAAGATTTGGTTGTCGCCGCCATAGCTATTTCCATATTTGACTTAAATAAATTCGATTTAGCGAATACAGTCCCAAAAACCCCTATCACAATGACAGCGGCGATTACCCCCGCCAAAATTTTTTTAGGGAATTTCTTTCTGGTGATTTGAGCGTCCGAGTTCTCAGCGGGAGAGCTTGCTTCCTGTAAAACGGTCCCGGTATTGCTCACATTATCATTATTAATACTTTCATTTCCGTTAGAATTGTTATTTTCCATTTCTTCATCTCCTAAAATAAAATTTATTTTAAATAAAACGACAAAAGGTCTCCTTTTTCTGTCAATACCCCTTCTTTCATCAAATAAATCTTATCGCAAATTTCAATCTCATCTCTGTCGTGGGTGCTTATAACGGCGGTTCCACCCTCAGCGATAAACTCCTTAATATGAGAAACAACCTCTTTCTTGCCATAAATATCAAGAGCGGCGCTGGGTTCATCCAGAATTAGAATTTTAGGCCTTTTCATCATCGCGATACAAATGCTCACCCGTCTTTTCATTCCTCCCGAAAGCTCTGATATTCTTTTGTCAATAAACTCATTAATGCCAAGCTTTTCCAAAATGGAATCGTCAAATTTATTTCCGTACCAAAGTTTAATATTATCTCTCGCCGAAACCTCGTCAATCAAAGGATTTTCCTGAGGAACATATCCAACATACTTATAAAATAATTTCTTTCCGCTAATACATTGCCCATCATAAAAAATCCTCCCGCTGTCATATTTAATAACACCAGCCATAATACCAAGCAAAGTTGTCTTTCCGCAGCCATTACTTCCAAGAATCCCGACACATTTGCCTTTATCGGCTTTAAGATTAATCCCGTTTAATACTTTTTTCTTATAGCTCTTATTTATTCCCTCAAGCGAAATCAAACTATCAAACCACCTTACAAGACAAATAATTATGTATATATTATAACATGATAAGACAGTAAAGTCCACATAATTTTATTTCTGTAACAAAATTATGTATTTTTGAATTATTGACTACAGAATAATTCTATATTATAATAATACTACTATAATTAAAGACTATTAACAAATTTTCCATAAATATTTAATTTTTAGTTTTAGAGTAACTTGCC
>CAJTVH010000004.1:29921-41999 GCA_910579745.1 uncultured Clostridia bacterium
TTTTGACATAATTCTATAATAGTCAAATCAAATTTAACGTTTTTTTAATAAAAAAAGGAGAATGTTTATATGAAAAAATTATTGAATCTAACCATATGCGCGATTTTAACATTTATATTTTTTTCTTTAAGCTGCGTTATCGCTTACGCCGTTGAAATGGATGGTTTCGGCACAGAAGACGCCCCGTATTTAATAAAAAATGAGGAACAGCTTTTAGCGATATTAAACGATGAGTACTCAGCTTCGGCTTATTACAGATTGGAAAACGATATAGAGCTTATAACGAGAAGCTGGGTTCCCATAGGGGCATTGTCGGAAAACGGTTTTTCCGGAAACTTCGATGGAAATAATCATAAAATAATAAATCTTACAATAGGATCCGCCACAAATTCCCATGAAAATATTGGTTTTTTTTCAGAAAACACGGGAACAATCTCAAATCTTACCATCGAGGTATCATCAATAATCGGTAATAAATTTACCGGTGTTATCGCCGGCTCAAATAAGGGAACAATAAAAAATTGCGACGTATCGGGATTAGTTTCCGCTGATAATCCGTACAATGAGGAAACTTCCCTCGGAGGAATCACCGGAAACAATTTCGGCACAATAGCAAACTGTTCATCAAGCGTCATAATTAAAAACGGAAACGCTAAGACCGGCGGTATAGCCGGTTATTCTGAGGGAGAAATCTCAAAATGCGAGTTTAACGGAATCGCCAAAGATTTAGATACAATTTATTTCGGTGGAATTGCCGGATACACAAAAGGAAATATAACAAACTGCTCAAACACCGGAACAATAAACACATATCTTAGATACCTCGGAGGCATAGCTGGTTACTCAGAAAGCGGTTTAATAACTTTCTGCTCAAACGTCTCAAACATAACAAGCACAACGGCTTACGACAGCTATATTGGAGGACTTATAGGCCTTAACAAAGGGGCGGAAATTGAAAATAGTTACTCAATAGGAAATATAACTTGCTTAAATACCTCTCGTTATAATACATACGTCGGTGGCTTTATAGGGTATAATGAGTCTGAAAATTACATAAAAACAAGTTATTGTTCCGGCAAAGTCATAGGTAAAACGGCGAGTGCTTTCTCGAACGGCACATCGTCGCTTTACGCAAATTGTTTTTATAATAAAACTGTACAGGATACAGCTGAAAACTGGGTTTTCGGTCTTTCTGAAACTGATATGAAGGATATATCAAATCAAAATAAAAATTATACTTTTTGGGACTTTAATTCTGTATGGGGAATGAATAAAGATATAAACGACGGTTATCCATATCTTCTCTCACACATTGAGCCCGTTACTGGAATAACAGTTTCAGAAACCGCTCTGACTCTGGCGCTAGGCGAGACAATAAAAATAGAGGCGGAAGTTGTTCCGAAAAACGCCACAAACAAAACATATACATGGGCCTCGTCTGATAAAAACACCGCCCTAGTCGATACTAACGGGGTAATTACAGCAAAAGGCATAGGTTCCGCGATAATAACAGCTAAGTCAAACGACGGGAACTTTACGGCGGCATGTAAAATAACAGTTACGGCAAATACAAGTTTAAATGAGACTTTAATTTTTAAAGTTGATGATTTCTCAACTGTAAAAGGACAAAAAATATCTGTCCCTGTAAGACTTCTTACAGGAAATTCAACAGGTATATCCTCTCTTTCAGTTGATATACGTTATAGCGACATGTATTTAAAACCCATCGCCGACTCTTTTAAAAATGGTAATTTATTTTCTGATATAAATTTCAGCGTAGATACAGTAAACAAAGTTATACATATAACAGCTAAATCTAACGAAAACACAATAGGAGCCGGAATACTTTGTTATTTGGAATTTAAAACGGCAGGATCTTTTAACAGAGATGTCTCGTCAAAATTAATAATGACAGTCAGGGAATTAAAAGCAATATCGGGAACAAATGTTAAGAATTTAAAATCTTCCGCTTATGAGGGAATTATCACAATAAATAATATTATGTACGGAGATTTAGACGGAAATAATTCTGTAACAGCGGCGGACGCGGCTCTGCTTTTAGAAAAATCGTTAAATTCTGATTTCCGATTCCCTATAGAAACTGAAGATTAAGTAAATAAATCATATAATAATAAAAAACGTTTTAGAAGTTAAAATTAATTTCTAAAACGTTTTTTTACATCCTATAATATCCACTATACTTAAAAAATCAATAAAATTTATTATTTCCTAAAATTTAACTGATATAAATTTGACTTTCTCAAAAACTTTCTTACCACTAAAAATTCACACAATACGATATTTCTTAGCTTTAAACTAAAATATTAAAAATAATATTTACAATTATTGCCTGATTTGACCATTTCCATAAATAATATATTTTGTGGTTGTAATCGCTTTAAGCCCCATAGGTCCTCTTGCGTGAAGCTTTTGCGTGCTTATTCCTATTTCCGCTCCGAAACCAAACTCATTTCCGTCGGTAAATCTTGTGGAAGCGTTTACATAAACAGCGGCTGAATCAACTTCAGTGATAAACTTTTCAGCGTTTGTATAATTTTGAGTAACAATAGCTTCCGAATGTCCTGTAGAATATTTCTGAATATGAGAAACGGCCTCATCAATATCAGTGACAATTTTAACAGCCAGAATATAATCATGATACTCTGTCCGCCAATCTTCCTCTGTAGCTAAAACAGCGTCAGGAATTATCCTTAAAACATTTTCATCCCCTCGAATCACAACATTTTTTTCACGAAGAGCTTTTATGGCTAAAGGCAAATAATTATTGGCTATATTTTTATGAACAAGTAATGTTTCACAGGCGTTACATACGCTCGGTCTCTGTGTTTTGGCGTTGACTATAATTTTCACCGCGTCTGGTATAATAGCCGTCTCGTCAACAAAAGTATGGCAATTTCCAACGCCGGTTTCAATAACAGGCACAAGGCTGTTTTCAACAACAGCCTTAATAAGACCAGCTCCGCCTCTTGGTATAAGTACATCAATATAGTCTTTCATTCTCATCATAGCGATAGATGATTCCCTGCTTGTATCCTCTATAAGCTGAACAACATCAGGATTAATAATTCCTTTAAAAGCGTTCTTAAAAGTTTTAATAATAGCTTTGTTTGAGTTTATGGCCTCTTTTCCTCCTCTTAAAATAACAGCGCTCCCCGCTTTAAAACAAAGCCCGAAAGCGTCAGAAGTAACATTTGGCCTCGCCTCATAAATCATCCCTATAACTCCCATCGGAACTCTTTTTCTTCCAACCCTTAATCCATTAGGAAGAGTTTTCATATCAATAACTTCGCCTATAGGGTCATCAAGCTTTACAAGCTGTAAAAGACCGTCGGCCATGTCCAAAACACGCTGTTTTGTTAATGTAAGTCTTTCAGCCATAACATTTGAAATCCTGTTAGCTTTCGCCGTGTCAAGGTCTTTTTTATTTTCCTCAAGAATAAAATCTATATTTTTAATAAGGGCTTCCGCTGATAATTTTAAAACCTCGTTTTTTTGAACCGTAGAAATTTTAAGCATATCAAATGCCGCTTTTTTAGCTATAATTCCTATATCATTTAAATCCATAACAAGCCAATCCCCCTATAAAACTCAATTATAATAATATAAATCTTTCCTTATAAATATTTTCTCATTTTCCGACAATATAATATCCACCGGTATATCAAACTCATCATTAAATACTTCATCCGAAATTTGAAAATCAAAAGCCAAGCCTATATTAAAAAAACTATCCGCCTCACTTAAATACTTATCATAAAATCCGCCGCCATACCCAAGCCTGTGACCACTTCTTGAAAAAGCTAAAGCAGGAACAATAATCGCCGTCTCAAAATCAGAATTTAACACCTTGTCAAAGTCAAGCTTCGGTTCAAATATCCCTAATTTATTTTTTGAGAGTTCCTCAAACCCTTTTATCTCAACAAAAAACATCTCACGTTTTTTCCCCGACATAACAGGAACACACACTATTTTACCGTCATCTAAAGCCCTTTTGATAATAATTGACGTAACAAATTCTGACTTATAATTAATGTACACGAATACTTTTTTCACATCCTTATATAATTTCATATCAAAAAAAGCATCACAAACTTTAAGACTTCTCCTATAAATTTCATCATAAGAGATAATGTTTCTTTTTTGTGTAAAAATTTTTCGCAAAGTCTTTTTGTCCGTCATAATCTGTATTCACCCTCAAAAAAGCAAAAGATTATTTTATCTATAGTTTTCCAAATTAATTTTTAATTTTAATATCTTCTTAAAATCAATTCGCCGTAAATAAAGTCCCGACATTTTTTCCCTCTATAATATCAAAAACAACTGTAGGCTTTTCCCCTGAAGCTATTATCATATCAATGCCGTTGTCATTAACAAATTTAGCCGCTTTAACTTTTGTAACCATACCGCCTGTTCCAAGAGAACTGTTAGAACCGCCCGCAAGACTATAAATCTCATCATTTACACCAAACACCGTGTGAATTATTTCAGCGTCTGAGTTTATATTGGGATCTCCTCTATACATACCGTCAATATCCGATAAAATAATTAATAAATCGCTCTTCAAAAGTTTGGCGACATATGCCGAAAGAGTATCGTTATCACTGAACTCGTTAAGCTCCTCAATAGCAACTGTGTCATTTTCATTTACAATAGGAATAACCCCTAATTTAAGGAGCTCTTCCATTGTGTTTTTAGCGTTTCTTCTTTTAACTTCATGGTCAAAAATTCCTTTTGTTATTAAAATCTGAGCAACCTTTTGATTATATTCCATAAAAAACTTTTGATATATCTGCATAAGGACAGCCTGCCCCACAGCTGACGCTGCCTGTTTGCCAACAATGTCTTTCGGTCTTTCTTTAAGACCAAGCCTGTCGGCGCCCACCGCTATAGCGCCTGAGGATACAAGAATAACGTCCTTTCCCCTGTTTCTTAAATCGGTCAAAACCCACGATAAGTTGTCAATTTTTTTAAAATCCATACAGCCGTTATCATAAGTAAGTGAGGTAGTTCCGACTTTAACAACTATCCTTTTATGTTTATTCAATTTTTCCCTGTAACTATCCATATCAATCGCCCGTCTAAATTTATATTAATAATTTTCCATAACGCCTCTACGCATATAAAAATCAATGTCCTTACTCAAATACTTGCCTTGTATAAGATTTACATTATAAATTCGCAAAATTTTTAACACCAAACAATAAAATAATTCCTTAACATATCAAGTTTATTAAAATTTTATTGCTCATTCTTCTATTGTTTCACTATAAGAAAAATATGTTTCAGATTTGTTTTTTGTGATTTCTGAGATTGTTTCAATTTTCAGATAACCGCAGTCAAATCTTAACCGCGAAATATATAAATCTAACAAATAAATGTAAGTAAAAAACTATAAATGAAAAAGATTACGCCTCACTCACGGCTTCCACATCATCCTCAGAAACGTCAAAACTCTCAAAAACTTCTTTTCCATTTTTAAACTCGTCAATATACTTATTAAACTCTTCTTCAGACACAGCGGTTTCATCTGAGTTCGTCTGGTCAGTCTGCTGACTAAAATCCATATATTGATAAGCAAAACCTTCCGTCTGAGGGTCTTTGCTTTTTACAAGAACTTTTTCAGGGGTCAAACCAAATATAAAGTCACAATTATTATCCTCCGCATTCTTACCGCCATACTCCACAAAAGTATAATTACTCATTTTAAATACTCCGTATTGCTCAAATCCTAAACCTGAACCATACATACTGTCAAAAGCCTCTTTCGCTTTCTCATCATCATCAAGAGAAAGCTGAAGCTTAACAAAATCAATACTTTCCTTAGGCGCTTCCAAAACATTTTTTAAACATACGAGAAATTCTTTCTCATTCTCTCCGTTAGAAGCTGACATTTCAATATTTTCAATAAGTTCTCCGCCAATACCGTTAAACATACCTATTTTATACTCGCCTGAATTATCCTTTCTGGCGATGTAAACCATTTTCATGGAAATACCGTCTTTTGAGTTAATCTCAAAAAGAAGTTCTTTCTCACTGTCTCCGCCTATTATATCAGCAAGATAATATTTATCAACACTATAACCTTTTTCAGTTATATATTTTTTAAAACTCCCACTTTCTTTAACCTGTTCAAATATTCTCTCAGGAGAACTGTTATAAATAGTAACAGCCGAAATACATACAACACCTATAATAACAATGCATACAATACCTAAAAATAACCCTTTAACAAACTTTTCCGCCTTTCCGCTCTTTTGGACATTTCCAAAAGCGTCTGAAGATAAAACCTCTGAATTTTCAAAATCATCAATTTCTGACTCTTTTTCGGAAACAGTCATATCATCATTTAACTCACTTTCATCACTATTGTTTTTTATGATTGACTCATCCTCACTGTTATCATTTTTTGAGATTTCTTCTAAAACTTTACCATCCGCAATCCCGCTTTTTTCAACACTTTCCCCACATTCAGGGCATACCTTCGTACCTTCCTCAAGTTCCTTTCCGCACTTACCACAAACTAACATAATAAAAAACCTCCATTATACTGAGAATAAGAACCGCCTCAAAATTTAATAAAAAATCATTTTAACTTTGACATAAGTTCCTATAATATATTTATTTGTTTATTATAATAAAAATCAGACCGATTGTAAATACAATTTATATATATTAAAAAAATATTTACAAAATCAATTTAATTTTTAAAATCAGCGCTTAAAACAATAAAACCCCGAAACAAATTTCCGTATAAACATATGAGCGACAAAGCCATAAAAAATATAATAAAATCATTCGTCTGCTCTTTATAACAAAAATTATTGTTTCAGAGTTTTATTTTATTATCAAAACATTTTCCCACTTATAGCGAACCAATAAAAGAATAAACAAATGGACTTTAATAAATCTAATATATCAAGGAATTATTTTATTGGTTCGCGCTAAAAATTTCGCGAATTACTATAGGACATATCTAAAACTATAATAAGTCACTTAAATTATACAAAAATATAAAAAATAAAACGAAAAGGCTTCAATTTTATTATATTCTTCGTAATTTTTTACACTTATATTAGTTCTTAGACACACTCTAAATTCTTATAATTTTTTATTATCTGTAATATACAACAACAGGTTCTCCAATCTGCATTATGTTAAAAGCTCTCTTAGCGGTCGCAGATGAAAGATTTACACATCCATGAGATCCATAGCCCGCTTTCCACCTAGCAAGTCCAAAAGACGGCTGCCACGTAGCGTCATGAAACCCGCATCCCTGTGAGAAATGCGCCCAATAATTAACCATAACATCCCATGTCGGTCCTGTAAGTCTTGTTTTACTTCCCACATTACATTTTAAAGACCACGTCCCCGCCGGAGTAGGCGTACTTTTCTTTCCCGTAACACAATAATCTGATAAAACACAAACCCCATCTTTGAACCAGTGAACATTTTGATTTGTTAAATCAACTTCAATATATGTCCCTCCTATGTCGTTTCCATATATAGTCTTGGCTCCGGCGAAGGCCGATTTTGATGATTTATAAGAAAATACGTTATCTTTAAAATTAATAAGACTTTGATATACATTCTGTGTCAAACCCGTCATATCAACTTTCCAGCCGTAATCCCCAACGGGAACATTCACAATAACACCGTCATGCGTTTTGAATTTTCTTGAGTAAGGAGCTGTATTATATGTGTCCATCAATCTTCCGCAATAGCTCCATACTTTGTTATAATCTATAGCGCCTGTATTAATATTGGTAAATGAGGCGATGTCCGCCGCCGTAACTGACCTTTTTATAGAATCGACTTGGATAACTATCTTTGTTTTAAGATTCTTATTAAGCCTGTCCAAATGCGCCCGCATATTATCCGATATGTAATATCCCTCTGGAACGGAAAATAAATTTGTGTTTTTATCAAAAACAATATCTTTAACCGAGGCCGCGGTGACATTCTGCTGTGTCACTGTTTCCGTTACAGGCGAAATTGTGGATTGCTGTGTCGTGACTTCCGATGATGCCTCAGCCGTAGGCGCTATAACTTGTCGCGTTGTAGTCTCCGTTACGGTTTCTGTTACGGGTACTACAACCTGTTGTGTTGTAGTCTCTGCAGCGGTTTCTGTTATGGGCACTACAACCCGCAATGTTGTGGTTTCCGTCACGGTTTCTGTTACGGGCACCTTAATCTGCGTCGTTACAGTCTCAGTCTCTGACGGTTTTTTAATCTTAATAAACTTTCTTATTGATGATGTTTTAACATTTTCATTGCCTGAAGCAGCGTTTTCAATAGCGCTTACAGAACTTAAATTTGTAAATAGCATAAGAGAAGAAATCATTATGCCGACAGTTTTCTTCATAGAAATCTCTCCTTAAAATTTTTAATGTAGTATATACCTTAAAAACGTTGACATATTATGAAACCACCACTTGCCTTCAATTATCCCACTTTTATGAAACCTTGCCTTTACTACCATTTTGATTTTAAAACACAACCTGTCTAAAATACCCATATATTATACTCCAAATATAAAAATTTGTCAAACATAATATATTAATAAATAAAATTAATATTCATCAAATTTATCGCATAAAATAATAAAGAACACCGTGCGGAAAGAGTAAAAATAATTTTTATAATACTACAAAGCGTCTGATATTAAACATCCTTTAATTTTGTAAATAAAAATTTAAGAATATCTCGTTAAGACAAATTTTTAGGATCCGAACAGTCTCTAATAAAATCAAATTCTCATCTTAAAGAAAATTTAAGTAAATAAATTTTTAGTTTACTTGTTAAAAGCTGTTTACAACGCATCTGAAAACTAAAACACAAAAGAAAAGTCAAAAAAATAAAATAAGTTTTAAATATACTTGTTTTTCATAATTTTTTTAAGTTTTTCTCATCTATAGTTAAACAACTTAAAAATATTCAAGTTAATAAATGTTATATAGTCTATAAGATGGCTTATAATACTTTTACAGATGTTTAATGGGCCAGAATAGGCGTAGACTTCTCTTGTTTCTTCATAAAAATAATTTTTATCTTCTTTCATCATTACTCATTTTCAAGTTGTTTGACTATAAAAAAGTATTTATATTTTGAGAAAATTTATCATTCTCAGGTTGTTTTCAGATATGTTCTGTTATAAAATCATTTTTATTTCTAAGTTACGTGTATTTCCGTTTTACAAAAATATATACAAGGAGTGATATTTTGAAAACGACAAAATCTGAAACCAGGATTATTTCTGAAGAAAACAATTCTCCTCTTCTTTATCTTCTTAAAGGTACATCAATAGCTTACGCTGTCACATTAATAGTTTTTATAGTTTACTCAATTATTCTAACTTATACTGACACGACGGAAGAAAATTTAAGCACGGTAATAATGATAACTGTCGTCGTTTCCGTTTTAATATCAGGATTTGACACAGCGAGAGGAGTAAAAAACAAAGGATTAATATGGGGTCTTATAGCGGGTTTCATATATTCGGCGATAATGATAATCGTAGGATTTTGTGTTGTTCCGGATTATAAACTTTCGGCAAGCTCCCTAATAAATTTAATCTTAGGCCTGGCTGGAGGCGGTTTCGGAGGCATAATAGGAATAAACACAAAAAAATATTAAAGCAATACTGTATAATTGAATAAAACAGTTTTTCGAGAATATTTTTACACAAAAAATAACCTCTTAATTTATAGTCAAATTCCACAATAAAAAATTTTAACTGAGTGATAAGAAATATCATAATAAATCATAAAATTATAATCCCTCGTTTCTTCCTAATATAAAACGGTCTTGTAACTCAAAAATACTTTTTTATTTTCTTCACCCATATTAGGACCACTTTAAAAATCATTTAAAATAATGTGAATTTGACAAAAATCTATGTTAACGGAACCTTTTTATACATCAAAAAGGTTCCCAGCCTCTAAAAATACTCTTTGAGTATAAAAACCTTGAGGCTTTGCCTTAAACTCAGCTCGCTTTGTCAGCTTTTGTGATTTTGCCAAAAGCCTAATTACGCCGTCCGCGTATGTCAATGTACTCATTAAAAAAAGAGAGGTAAAACTTTTGTGTGAAACTATGGTCCGCTGTTATTTCACATCGAACTCACTTCAAAATGCCTAAAATTTCAAAAAAATAAAAAGGAAATATAATTAATTATGTATACAAAAGAAAATCGCTCAATAGAGAATATTTTAAAAATAACCCTTGAAACAGCGTCTCTGCTTTTAAGAAACGGAGCTGACGTAAGACGTGTCGAAGACACAATGATAAGAATATGTAAAGCGTATAATCTAAAAGATCCTGAGGTCTTTTCAATAGCGTCGTTTATAATTATTACAGCGTCAACAAAAGATGGAAAAACATTGACGCAGACAAAAAGAATATACAGTTCATCAATGAATTTAACAATTCTTGAAAAAGCGAACGCTCTTTCAAGAGAAATCTGCGAAAATCCTGAACCTCCCTCCTATGTGCTTGAGAAAATATCTGATATAGAAAAAAACTCAAGTAACTCAAACAAAAAAATATGCTTTGGATATATGCTCGCGGCGGGTTCACTCTCAATTTTTTTCGGAGGAAATTTAAAAGACGCTTTTTCCTCTGTAATAATAACGTTAATTTTGTTCTTTGGAAATAAATATATTTTAAAACCAAACTTAAACCGAATATTATATACTTTTATAATTTCCGCATTAATGGGAATTATGGCGATAATCTTCTCTATTATAGGAATAGGTACGCACGCTGATAAAATAATAATAGGTGATATAATGCTTTTAATACCCGGAATGTCTTTAATAAACTCAATAACAGATATGTTCTGCGGCGACTTTGTGACAGGAACAACTCAAGTCGTGGCGGCGTTACTTACAACATTATCGATAGCTGGAGGTTTTTTGTTTTCTCTAGCTGTAATCGGAGGTCTTTTCTAATGATAAATATCACTGAAAGTTTTTTTCAAGTATTTCTCGCCTCAATCGGCTCAATAGGCTTCGCTGCCGCGCTTAACGCTAAAAGAGAGAGAATCCCCATAATGGGAAGCGGAGGCGGTCTATCATGGGGAATACATCTTTTAAGCTTTTTTATAACCGACTCCATTTTTACGTCGTCAATAATATCCTCCTCTTTCGCGTATTTATACTCGGCCGTATTCTCAAAAATACAAAAAGCGCCTATAAATGTGTTTTTCGCGCCAACAATAATTCCAATGCTTCCCGGAGGCGGATTATACTATACAGTTTATTCGCTAATAGAAGAAAACAAAAAAAATTTCTATTCTTTTGGAAAAGAAACCCTCCATACATCATTAGGTCTCGTAATAGGATATATTTTTTGCTCTGTGGTATGGAATCTTATAATATCACTTCATAAAAAAACACACATTAAACCTTTTAGGAAACCCTCAAAATAGCGTCTGAACACAAGTAAGACTAAAATTATATCTTTTAACTCTATTTTTTTGACATTTAAACCCTTACAATATATTGTCTGGTATATTTTACATGTAATTCATTTTAAAACTTTCAAACAAATTTATTAAAAAAGCGTGTTAAAAAATTTATTTCTTTATTAAAATAATTTTTTTAACACACTTTTTCACATATCTAAAATAAAATTTTTATTGCGCTTTTTTTAATATTTCCCCAATTAAATGGGATATAATTGTAAAATTATAAATTTCATTTTCGGTCCAGCCTTTTCTTTGAAAAGATTTCTCAAAAGAAATAAATCCAACAACATCACCCTTGTCGTCATAAATAAGACACTGCACAGCCGAATATATCCTCTGAGCCGAAAAATCAGAATATACATCAGAGTTTTTACCTTCTATACTTGCTGAGCTATGTATAACAAATACTCCGTTTGAGTTAAAATTAGTTAAATAACTGCCTTTATAAATATATTCAGCGTTATCATAAACATACCTCTTATCTCCCCATAAAACAACTCTCTCAAGTTCCTTTCCGAAAAATAAAGCAATACGGCTTAAATCCCGATATTTTCCAATAATACCTATAACCTCTTCAATACCCTCTTCGC
>CAJTVH010000004.1:42009-107137 GCA_910579745.1 uncultured Clostridia bacterium
TTCAAAAGTATGTCGAAAACCCCGCACACAACCTCGGCGAACTTTTCTCTTGACTCAATAACGCTTATATTCTGTTTGTCTTTCTTCTCAAAATTAGCGGTGCTGACAACCTCGTCATAAATTATATATCTGTTTTTCCCTTTTTTCTTAGCTATATAAAGACAATTGTCGGCGTTTTCAAAAAGTTCCTCATAACCGCTCCCATCCGTCGGATATTTTGCCGTACCCATAGAAACAGATAAATCAACCTCTCCCTTGACTCCTTTAAACTTTTCCGCTATTGTCATTCTTATGGCTCTAAGATAACTTCTAAGCTCCATATTATCATTAAATCCGGAAAACACAATAACAAACTCATCTCCGCCAAACCTTCCGACAACGCCTCTGCCATTAACAATTTCCTCTATAGTGCTTGAAACAGCCTTAATAATCTCATCACCAAAAAGATGCCCAAAATTATCATTTATTAATTTAAAATTATCAACGTCAATGACAACTATATTAACAGAAAAATCAGGCTTTTTATTTATAAGCGTTGTAGCGTATTTTACTATACTTTCTTTACTTAAAAGGCCCGTAAGGGCGTCCCTGCCTATTTTGTCGATTTCTCTCTCACTCGACTCGCTTTCCGCCGTTAAAGTTCCGATGACTAATAAAGCTTTCTCTTTAAAAGTCAAAGTCTCTCCTCTGAAGACATTATACGAATACTCCTCATCAGCGTAAACTTTGGAATCATTTATTTCATAATAGAAATTTTGCGCTCCTGACTCAATATCTTTGCAAAGCTTCTGAAAAACGGAAATATTTTTACTTTTAATATAATTATTTGAAATAAGATACTCTTTCCATTCGGAAAATTTTCCGTTATAAATCTCAACGTCTTTATTTTTATTAATCAAATAAAATTTTATTTTTTTTGTGTCAAATGAATACTCAAAATATATCTTTCCTAAAATATCTAGAAGTATCCTGTATTTATAAATTGATAAATTTCTATCCTCTATTGTGTTTATCCAATTCTCAATAGTGTAAATATCAGCGTAAATCCGTTTATCGCCGTCCTCCGAGTCATCTGTAAGTTTTATTTCCATAAATACTTGTTCATACCTGCGCTCATAATTCAACAAGCGAATAATTAAATAACGCTTTTCCCCATAACCAATAGTTTGAAAAATATCTTTAACTTTGCTTTTATCTTTTTCGTATATATTGCTCATAAGAGAATTAAAATTCTGAGCGCCTATAAATTCAAAATACTCTGGAGCGGCGCTGACCACATTCCCATACTCATCAAAAATAACGTTGCCTATCATAATATTTTACCTCCAAACTATAGCGTTTTTTTAACTATATAACAATTGTTGAAACTACGCAAACAATAAATTCGTAAAAATATAATGTTTATAATCCGCAAAATATCCAAACCCTACCAAAACTAAATAAACACAACTCAGAAAAAAGTTTTATTGAGTTTACCCCATTTTTTTATAATTTTTCACGCATATTTTATTACTTTTATACGTTTTAAATTTTATTTTTACTGTTTTTTAATTATCATTAGAATCATTTTTTATATGTCTCATAAAATCAAAAACAGCGTCAAAAACCGACTTATCTCCTGTAAGAGAAAATAAAATATCATAAAAATACTTTGCCGCCTCAATATTTCCATTTTTCTTCGCGTTTGTCCCAGCGCCCGCGGCAAGCTTTACAATATCGGGATTCACACCCATCTGAATATCAGCCCTGTCGCAAATCTCTTTCATTTCCTCAACAGACGGAGGATTTATACTGATTTCTTTTTCAGCGGAAATCTTTTCAAGCTTTTTAAAAGCGGCTTTGTTAGGTTTAAAATAATGAGACAATATGTACATATTAACCGCTAAATTATAATTTTCTTTTTCACTGTAATATTTTCCCAAATTATAATAACAAAGAGAAATCTGATTAATCTCATAACTATATTTAAGGCACTTCTTTGAAAGTTCAATAAAATTTTTATACTGTTTCGCCATATACATAATCTGAGATAAATCAAGCATTAAATCAACGCCTATAGGATTCCAGAAAAGAGCTTTCTCATAAGCCTCGCGGGCCTTGTCATCTTTAGACAATTTAAACAGAGAAAATCCATAAAGCTTATAAATATAAGCGAAATTAAATTTTGTAGGTTTAACAAGCCTGCCTTTTTTATAAATCTCAGTGTAAATATACATTTCAAATAAATTGTTGAGACTTAAGTAGTCAAATCTTCCCTCGTCTTGTACGTCATCGCGTATGTTAGGAATAATAGTCTCTATTATTCTCACAGCCTCAGCGTAATTTCCGTCAAAAATCTCTTTTTCGGCATTTTTTATTTTTTCTTTCACTTCCCCATTATCATCTTGTAAAACCTGCCCAAACAAGACTTTCTCCTCATCAGGCAGCATATCGTAAATCATTTTACCTGTTTCTTTATTAATCATTTCGGCAAAAGGTGATTTTCTATACTCGGCATTTTTTTGCATAATATAAATAACGTCTTTTTCGACCTCTCCTGTAAGTCCAAGTCTGATTTTATCCATAATATCCTCAAATTTCATAATAAAGTATCTCTCCTTTTCCGAAATCTCTCAGCAAACCCACAGGTTCCGCAAAGCTTTTCAACCGCTCTCCTCGCGGTAAATCCATCATAAAATTTTACCGCCCTTTCAGAATTTAAAATTTCGTTAAGTGAACTTTCAAATAAATTGCCAAAACAAATATCTCCCTCATGATCAAGACAACAAGGAACAACGCTTCCGTCACAAAGCACACCAAGCTGATCTCTTAACCCATAACAAAAACGGCTGCCGCCTTTTAAATCTTTTGAAATATCCGGCCACTCAAATTTTTGAGCCATTTCCATGTATATAAATTTTTTAATCGTTAAATTTTTTCCCTCATATAATGTACTATTAATAGTATAACTAAGTCTAAATTCTTTTTCAAGTATTTTTAAAATTTCTTTATTAAGTAAATTATCCGCTTTTATAGATTCCCCATCGGCATTCCAAAGCCTTAAAAGGCATATTTTACCACTATCGGAAGCTTCGAGGGAAAACTCAGCGATATTTTTAATATATTCGTTAAGGCTCATTTTTATATCATTGACCTCAAAACTGTGCAGAGAGATATTTACTCTGTGAACACTGTCATTTGAGAGTAAAATAGCCCTTTTGTCCTTTAATAGAGTTCCGTTTGTTGTAATAATAACTTTAAAGCCCAAACAACCAGCTATATGTAAAATTTTATCAATATCAGGATGTGTCAAAGGCTCGCCCAAAATATGGAGGTAAATGTATTCCCCAAACCCTCTAAGCTTCTCTCCGATAATTTTAAACTCATCACAAGACATTAATCTTGGGGCTCTTTTTGTTTTAGGACAAAAAGCACAAGCGAGATTACACATATTAGTTATCTCTATATACATTTTTTTAAATTTTCTCATAAAAAATATCCTCATTTCTTAATTACCATATTGACAAAATAAATCTCTTCACTTATCATTATAATCAAATATGGGTTAAATTTTCAATATAAAAATATTTATTAAAAAACACAATTTCAAAACTACGACACAATTCTTAAAAACGCTGAAATTTAAAAGTTTTTTAAATACTTTTAAATTTTTAAAACTAAAATATTAAAAAGTTTTTCGCCAAAGATACAAGGAGATATAAAAATGAAATTAATGTTCGCCTCAGATATACACGGTTCCGCTTATTATTGTGATAAAATAAAAGAAATCTATAAAAAAGAAAAAAGCGATAAACTAATTCTTTTGGGAGATTTGCTTTACCATGGTCCAAGAAACGACCTTCCAAAAGAATATAAGCCAAAAAAAGTAATAGAAATTTTAAATTCAATGAAAGAAGAAATATTATGCGTAAGAGGAAACTGTGATTGTGAGGTAGATCAAATGGTATTGGATTTCCCAATACTTGCCGATTATATATTTTTATGCCTTGATAATAAAGGCGTGCTTATAACCCATGGACATAAATATAACAAACAGAATCTTCCTCCCCTTAAAAAGGGAGATATTTTAATTCACGGGCACACTCATATTCAAGCCTTTGAGACTTACGATGATTATATATATATAAATCCCGGCTCTGTCTCTATTCCTAAAAATGGAAATGAAAATAGTTATATGACATATAGTGGTAAAACATTTAAAATTAAAAATCTTGATATGAAAACAATAAACGAATTTTCAATTTAATCATTCTCTATAATAATTCCAGTATAAATTAAAAATTGTCACAATAACCCAAAAATCTATTTAAAATTGTTTCTATAATTTTTACTTTTTTAGCTAAAATTTAATTGTATATCCAGCCTTTAAAAATTTTTTGTAATTTTTTCAAAAAAGTATTGACATTTTTAAATTTATGCTTTATAATAAATTTTGTTGTTGTGAATAACAATGATAAGTTAAGCGAATGTTTCGCCCAGATAGCTCAGTCGGTAGAGCAGAGGACTGAAAATCCTCGTGTCGGCGGTTCGATTCCGTCTCTGGGCATTTGCTTATGCGGGTGTGGTTCAATGGTAGAACATCAGCCTTCCAAGCTGAGGACGTGGGTTCGATTCCCATCACCCGCTTTGTGGTTTTATGTGCACGAGTGGCTCAGTGGTAGAGCATCGCCTTGCCAAGGCGAGGGCCGCGGGTTCGAATCCCGTCTCGTGCTTTACACACATAATAAGTAATATTTTTTAATTTTTTGCGGGTGTGGTTCAATGGTAGAACATCAGCCTTCCAAGCTGAGGACGTGGGTTCGATTCCCATCACCCGCTTTTTTTATTCTTAAAATTAAAAAACTTTAATTTTAATTAGAGCGAATGTCTAAAAAGTTATAAAAAATAAATCAAACAAGCTAAAGTAAAATAATAGCTTATTTGATTTATTTTTTATAACTTTTTAGACATTTTTTAGTTTCAAAATATCTGAAAACTAAAATACTCCCCAAATTATGAAAAATACAACTTTTTTTAACAGTTAAAATTTTAGGCAATTTTATATATAGATACAGAGTTTTTAAATACACTTTTAAAACAACTTTTTTATTTTTCTTAATCTATCCTTTTATTATCTCAAATCTACGTTTTTATTTGATATTTAGTATAAAATAAAAAAAATCTCTCATAATAAATAGCAACAAAGTTTTATGAGGAGGATTTTATGACTATTCCCAATAAAAATAAAATTAAAAAACTTTTTTTAATCATAAGCTTATTTACAACCGTCATATCTTTATCAGGATGTAATTTTTTAGCAAACTCAAAAACAATAGTAAGAATATCACATTCTCAGTCTGAGACACACCCAGACCATTTGGGGCTTCTGGCTTTTGAGGAATACGTAGAGTCAAAATTAGGCGATAAATACGATATTCAGATTTTTCCTAACGAGATTTTAGGAGCCTCGGTAAAAGCCATAGAGCTCGTTCAAACAGGAGCGATAGATTACGCCGTGGCAAGTACTGGAAACCTTGAGACTTTCGACAACATATATCAAATCTTCAGCATACCCTACCTTTTCAAAAACGTTGAACTCTATCATAAAGTAATGGAGGATAAAAATTTCACAGACAACATATATACATCTACAGAAGAGGCGGGATTTGAAACTGTAGCGTGGCTTGACGCCGGAACAAGAAATTTTTACGCTACAACCCCTATAAAAACACCTGATGATTTGAAAGGTAAAAAAATAAGAGTACAGCAAAGCCCGACAAATGTAAAAATGATGTCCGCTTTCGGGGCGGCGGCGGCTCCCATGAGTTTTGGAGAAGTATATACAGCTATTCAGCAGGGAGTTATCGATGGAGCTGAAAATAATGAGCTCGCTCTTACAAATAATAAACATGGAGAAGTAGCTAAATATTATACTTATAATCATCATCAAATGGTGCCTGATATGTTAATAGCTAATTTAAGATTTTTAGACAGCCTTACAGATGAAGAACGTCAAATATTTGACGATGCCGCCGCTATATGCACCAAAGTCGAAAGGGAAAATTGGGACGTACAAATAGAAGCGGCTAAGGCTCAGGCAAAAAAAATGGGGGTTGAGTTTATAGAAACGGATATAGAACCTTTTAGAAATAAGATCATCCATCTTCACAATGAAATAATAGGTGAAAATCCAAAACTTGAACCGTTATACGAAAGAATAAACGAAATAGAAAAGGAGATGTAAATATTGCAAAAATTTAAATACAGTTTAAACAAGGCTCTTGAAATTATATGTATAATCATCTTCGCGTTTCTTATAATAATAGGTTCTTATCAAATTATAACAAGATATATTTTTAACTCGCCGAGTACCATATCGGAGGAACTTCTCACATTTTCATTTACATGGCTCGCTCTTTTGGCTGCGTCTCTTGTATTCTCAAAAAGAGAACATATGAGGATGGGGTATCTCGCCGATAAATTAAAAGGAAACTCATGGCACATATTAAATATTATAGTGGAACTTTTAATACTGATATTTTCGGCGTTAATATTGATATACGGCGGTCTCTCGATAACAAAACTTACAAAAACGCAGATAACAGCGTCGCTTGGAGTACCGATGTCCTATATATATTGTATAGTCCCAATAAGCGGGGCTTTAACCGTAATATACAATTTTATAAATATATGCGAGTCCATATCGGCTATAAAATCAGGAAAAAAATAAAGGAGGGATTTTTTTTGGAAACAGCATTGCTTTCAGGCTTAATAATAGCGATAGTTTTAATAATACTGCTTTTAATGGGCGTGCCTATTTCCGTTTCACTGGGAATAGCCTCAATATTCGCTATTCTCCCTATAATGAATTTTGAGTCGGCGGTTTTAACGGGAGCTCAGAGAGTTTTTTCAGGAATATCCGTATTTACACTTATAGCGATTCCATTTTTCATACTCGCTGGAAATATAATGAATAAAGGAGGAATAGCGCTAAGGCTTATAAATTTCGCTAAACTTATTACAGGAAGAATTCCCGGAGCGCTTGCTCATACAAACGCTATAGCGAATATGATGTTCGGCGCCATTTCCGGTTCTGGTGTAGCGTCAGCGTCAGCGATGGGTTCAATAATAGGGCCGATTCAGGAAAAAGAAGGTTATGACAGAGATTACTCAGCCGCCGTAAATATAGCTACAGCCCCGACTGGCCTTTTAATTCCTCCCAGTAACGTTTTGATTACTTATTCTCTTGTAAGCGGCGGAACATCAGTAGCGGCTTTGTTTATGGCTGGATATATACCCGGTTTTTTGTGGGGCTTCGCCTGTATGGTTGTGGCGTTCTTTATAGCGAAAAGAAAAGGATATAAAAATAAGGAAAGAACCTCTCTCTCTCAAGGTATAAAAATTATTCTTGAGGCGATACCAAGCCTGCTTCTTATAATAATTGTAATCGGAGGAATAATATTCGGAATTTTCACAGCTACGGAAGGTTCCGTTGTAGCCGTGGTATATAGCCTTATATTATCATTTTGTTATAAAACAATAAAATTTAAAGATCTTTACACAGTTTTCAGAACAAGCGCCGAAACAACAGGAATAATAGTATTTCTAATAGGAGTGTCAAGTATAATGGCGTGGGTAATGGCGTTCACGGGAATCCCGACAGCCATATCAGAAACACTTTTAAGCATAAGCGAAAATCCTATAATAATTATGCTTATAATAAATATAACTTTGCTTTTCATAGGAACATTTATGGATATAACGCCGGCGATATTAATTTTTACGCCAATATTTCTTCCCGTATGCCAGCAGTTCGGAATGGACTCCATACAGTTTGGAATAATACTTGTGTTTAACCTATGTATAGGAACAATAACCCCGCCCGTCGGAAATATTTTATTTGTAGGTGTAAAAATAGCCGGCACAAAAATAGAGAATGTTATAAAACCACTACTCTCCTATTACGGAGTAATATTTTTAATACTTCTTCTCGTAACGTATATTTCACCATTAAGTATGTGGCTTCCAAAAATAATGGGTTACTAAAAAACTTTTTTGTTTTTTTATAAACAATACGTAACTATAGTCAATTAACTTAAAAACACTCAAGTCAAAGAACTTAAAATATTAGCCACTCCGCTTAGACATAAAGCTATACCAGCCAATTAAGCGTCCGTAAAAAATATTCTTATCCGTTTGTATAAATGGTATCACCATATACAGCTTGATTATTTCTATAGCAATTAGCGAAATTATTAGCGGGAAACAATAAAATAATTTCTTGATATACTATGCTTTATTAAAACTCGCCCATTCATTATTTTATTGTTTCGCTATAAGTCGCTTGACTATAATTCTAAAATACGATATAAGCCGTAACAAAAAATAATTAATGAAAGAAGGCAACATAAATGAAGATGACTTTAAGATGGTTCGGAAGCGGTCATGATTCCGTGACTTTAGAGCAAATACGCCAGATTCCTGGTGTAACGGGTGTAATAACCACTTTATATAATAAACAGCCTGGTGAGATATGGAATCTCCCGGAAATTTTAGAACTTAAAAATGAGGTTGAAAACGCGGGACTTAAAATTGAGGGAATAGAAAGCGTAAATATACACGACTCAATAAAAACAGGCTCTCCTGAAAGAGATAAATATATAGAAAACTATATAATAACTCTTGAAAACCTCGCTAAAGCTGACATACATCTGATCTGCTATAATTTTATGCCGGTATTTGACTGGACGCGCTCAAGTCTCGCTAAAAAAAGAACCGATGGCTCAACGGTGTTATCTTATGACCAGGATTTAATAGATAAAATAAACCCCGAAACAATTTTTAATGAGATAAATTCAAACAGCAACGGATTTACAATGCCAGGATGGGAACCTGAACGTCTTTCAAAAATAAAAGAACTTTTTGAAACATATAAAGACGTAACCTCGGAAAAACTTTTGGAAAATTTAATATATTTTCTAAACAAAATAAAAGACACGTGTAAAAAAAATAATATAAAAATGGCTATTCATCCTGACGACCCTGCGTGGCCCGTATTTGGGCTTCCGAGAATAATAAACTCAAAAGAGAATATACGAAAACTTCTTGAAGGCGTAAACGATGATTTCAACGGTTTAACACTTTGTACAGGCTCGCTCGGCTCAAATCCTGAAAATGATATTTGCGATATAATAAAAACCTTCGGAAAACGCATATATTTCGCTCACATAAGAAATCTTATTCATCACTCAAAAGGAAAATTTGATGAGGCAGCTCATCTTTCCTCTGACGGCTCTTTCGATATGTATGAAATAATGAAAACTCTTTATAAAACCAACTTTAACGGTCCCGTACGGCCTGACCATGGACGAGCTATATGGGGAGAAGTGGCAATGCCTGGATATGGATTATATGACAGAGCGTTAGGAGCCGCCTATCTAAATGGGTTAATAGAAGCTATAGAAAAATCTTCCAAAAAATAAAAGGAGAAACAAGATGGAATTAAATTTAAAAAATCTTGAAAATAAAAAATTTTGGGAGGAAAAAGGCTATGTTCTCCCAAAATTTGATATAGACGAAGTTCATAGACAAACTAAACTCTCGCCTCATTGGGTACATTTCGGGGTCGGAAATATTTTTCGCGCGTTTCCCGCCTCCATATGTCAAAATCTTTTAAATCAGGGGTTAATAGCGACAGGTATAACAGCAGTCGAGGGATATGATTATGAGATAATCGAAAAATCAATGAGAAAATATGACAACCTCACAATAAACGTAACATTAAAGTCTGATGGTTCAACAAGTAAAGAAATAATCGCCTCTATAACGGAATCTTTATGTATGACAAAGGAAAATGAAAATGATATGGAGAGGCTCCGTGAGATTTTCAGAAATGACAGTTTAAAACTTGCCTCATTTACAATAACAGAAAAAGGTTATAATTTAAAAGATAAAGACGGTAAATTCCTTAAAAATATAGAAAATGATTTTAAAAACCCTCCGTCAATAGCCGAAAGCTATATAGGTAAAGTAACAGCGTTATGTTTTGAGCGTTTTAAACATAAACAGTTGCCTTTAACTCTTTTAAGTATGGATAACTGCTCGCATAACGGCACTAAGCTCGAGAGAGCGATACTTGAGTTCGCTGAAAACTGGATAAAAAATGATTTTATCGAAAATGACTTTATTGATTATATAAAAGAAAAAATATCATTTCCATGGTCTATGATAGATAAAATAACTCCCCGCCCCTCAGACAAGGTTTTAAAAATACTCCAAAACGACGGTATAGAAAACATAGACCCTGTTATAACAGAAAAAAACACCTATACGGCACCTTTTGTAAATGGAGAGGAAACAGAATATCTTATAGTTGAAAACGATTTTAAAAACGGAAAAATCCCCTTAAATAAAAGCAATAAAAAAGGTGTTTTGTTTACCGATAAAGAAACTGTGGATAAAACCGAAAAAATGAAAGTCTGTACTTGCTTAAATCCTCTTCACACAACTCTCGCTGTTTTCGGCTGTCTGCTTTCATACGAAAAAATATCTGAGGAAATGAAAAATCCTGTACTTGTTAAATTAATAAAAAATTTAAGTGAAAAAGAGAGCTTGCCCGTTGTTATAAATCCAAAAATAATAGATCCATCAGAGTTTTTAAACGAAGTAATAACAGTTAGGTTCCCCAATAATTTTATGCCTGATTCTCCTCAAAGAATAGCCTGCGACACATCACAAAAATTATCGATAAGATTTGGTGAAACAATAAAAGCTTATTTAAACTCAGAAATTTTTGACTTAAAAGATTTAGAGTATATTCCTCTTATAATAGCCGGCTGGCTCCGATATTTAACAGGATATAACGATAAAGGCGAAAACTTCGAGTTAAGCCCTGACCCCTATATAGAAACTTTAAAACCGATTACAGATGAAATTAAATTTGGGGAAAATAATAACATTGAAAAACCATTAGAAAAAATTCTTTCAAATACATCCATTTTCGGATTGGATTTATGTAAAACTTCTCTTTATCCAAAAATAATAAATTATTTTAAAGAATTGAACAGCGGTAAAAATTCCGTTATAAACACTTTGACAAAATATGTTTCTTAATCAAACTTATTTCAAAGTCTCATGAAATACCAGTGGATGCGGGAAAAATATTTTTTCAAGATTTCTTAACGTTTTCGGCTCTTAAAAAGCTCCCCATTCGCTGAGATTTTGAATAAAATATTTTTTTCTTATGGAATTGCTGTAATTACACGATTTCGAAATAAGTCTATTATAATAAACCAATAAAATAATTCCTTTAACTTGAAAATAAGCAAAAAGAATTTAGATAAAAATTATTTTTAGTAAGACAATAAAAAGGGAAAATAGTCTATAAACTGTACTGACTGACTTGGACACATAAGTGAAGTTTTGCGACTATCCGAGAACACAAGCAAAAAGAATTTCTAACCGCTGAACTTATTTATCTTTAAACTGATTAATTATAATTGGCTGTTTTAAAAATTCATTATTTGTATAATTTCAACAACTGTCACGAAGTTTTTAGATACTCTACAACAAAAATATTACTATTTTCTGTTCAAAAATAATAAAATATGATATAATGTATATATAAAATATCATATATTTATTAATGTTGAGAAAAACATCTTATTTTTGTTGGGAGGAATAATTATGGAAAATAAATATGACGTAATAATAGTAGGCGCAGGCCCCGCAGGTATTTTCGCCGGTTATGAGTTAACTTTAAAAGCCCCCCAATTAAAAGTCCTTTTAATTGACAAAGGAAATGATATTTATCATAGGTCGTGCCCTATATTAAAAGGAAAACTTAAATTATGTCCACACGCTGATTTAAAAAAAGATTACGCCTCATGCAGTCCCTCATGTTCAATAACAGCGGGTTTCGGCGGAGCTGGTGCGTACAGCGACGGAAAATTCAATATAACGACAGAATTTGGCGGTTGGCTTTCAGACTATATATCAAACGAACGTATTTTAGATTTAATACGATACGTTGACCAAATAAACCTCAGACATGGAGCGACGACTGCGCTGACAAATCCCAATACAGAATCAGTCCGCCTTATAGAAAAAAAGGTTTACGGCGCTGGCTTAAAACTTTTAAAAGCAAACGTACGGCACTTAGGAACAGAGAACAATATACAAATATTAAAAAATATTTTTGAGTATTTAAAAGGGAAAATTACAATGCTGTTTAAAACAGAGGTAAAAACAGTAATAACAAAAAAAGATAATAATGGTGAAAAAATAGATGGAGTTGAAATCGAAAACGGTGATAAATATTACGCTGAAAATATAGTAATAGCACCAGGACGAGACGGCGCTAAATGGCTCGGTCATATATTAAAGGAAAAAGGACTCTCTTTGTACAATAACCAGGTTGACATAGGGGTTCGTGTGGAAACGTCTGATATAATTATGAGAGAAATAAATGAAAATCTTTATGAGGGAAAATTTTTATTTAACACATCTGTAGGAACACAAGTAAGGACTTTTTGCAGCAATCCGTCGGGACATGTCGTAATAGAAAATCATTCTGGAGTAATAGCGGCTAACGGCCATTCATTTTCCGACAAAGCGTTAGGTTCTCAAAATACAAACTTCGCGTTGCTTGTATCGCATAAATTCTCTGAACCGTTTAATAAACCAAATGAATACGCCATAGAAATATGTAAACGGGCAAACGATCTCTCAAATGGAAGCGTAATAATTCAAAAATTCGGCGATATAGAAAGAGGAAGGCGCTCCACTGAAAAAAGGATAAAAGAGGGCTTCGTCGCCCCAACACTAAAAGAGGCTATTCCTGGAGATTTAGGTCTTGTTCTTCCGTATAACACAATGAAAAGCATTATAGAAATGATATACGCTCTCGATAAAGTTACTCCGGGAATAGCCTCAGAACACACTCTGTTTTACGGAGTAGAGGCAAAATTTTATTCCGCCAGGCCAAAGCTCTCAAATACGTTGGAAACAGAAATAAAAGGTTTATACTGCGGAGGTGACGGGGCCGGCATAACAAGGGGATTAGCTCAGGCTGGGGCGGCGGGTGTGTTAATTTCCCGTTCAATTATAGCTTCTCTTAGCAAAAGCTCTGACACTATCTTATAGTCAAACAACTTAAAAACAAATAAATTCGGTGGCTGAAAATACTTTTTGCTGTGTTAGCGTCAGTCAGCATAGGACTGTGGCTATGCTCTCCCTCTGCTAACTTGTAAAAATAATTTTCAGCTCACCTCTTTTTGCTCATTTTAAAGTTATTTGACTATAAATAATTAATGTTTCCGCCATTTATATATAAAAAACTGTTTAAAAATTTTGATAAAATTTTTAAACAGTTTTTTTCTACATAGAAGAATTTATACTATCAACATCATTCGGCGAAACAATCAAATCGTCCGTAAAATTCTCATTCATATCAGTGTCAATATTCGTGTCAGTACCAATATTTGAGTTAACGCCTTCATTTTCATCAGGCGGCGTCGGTTCTGTAACAGTATGCGCTTCCTGAGAATTACTCGTTACATTGTCATTTGTCGCCTGTTCATTTTTTCCGGTTTCAGACTTTTTCTTATTTTTCTGACTTTCATTATTTACAGTTGTAGGCATGGATACAGGCTCTGTCGCCGCTTCCGTCACAACCGCTTTCGCCGTCGTGCTTTCATCAAGTTTAACCTCAACCGGCACGCCGTTTCCATTATCTTTTATATTTTTATAAACGCTTCTTGAAAGATAAACCTTTTCAATAAATTTTCCGTCTTGATAAACCTCTTTATACGTTTTATAAGCTCCTCCTGTAAAAGTGTTCTTAAACTCAAGAGTTCTGTTAGGAGAATGAATTTCCTTTCCATAAAGAGTAATGGATACCTGGTTGCCTGTTAGTCCGCTCTCTATGTACACAGGAACAGACGTGTCATTCTTAAATTTAAAATCAATATAATCCCCAGCTAAAGTAGCGTCAAACCCTCTTGGAACATATCCAACCGTAAGTGAATGATTAGATCTCTCAACAACATCAAGCTCCGCCCGTAAAACAGCGTTGTACAATGTTGATGACACTTGGCAGACTCCTCCGCCGTAATCCTGGTCAAGCTTACCGTTTATATATGCTCCGGCGAGTTTATATCCATTCTCAGGAGTGCTTTCACCAAAACACTCGTTTGTTGAAAAAACCTCGCCCGGATTAATAATCTTTCCATTTAAACGGGAAGCGGCAACTCGCATGTTAATAACCCTTCCCGAACTGCCGCTTCCTGAGTATTTTGTACTGTATTTTCCTATAACATCTTTAACCTGTGAAAGTTGCGCCTTCGTAACATTTGCCTGAATTTCTTTCACAGGTGTCTCTATCTCCTTTGTAGGCGTATGAATTGTTAATCCGTCTCCCTCGCCTATTGTAATATATTCCACAACCGTGTCAACGGCTCTGTCCAAATCAAGTTCACGTCCATTTTCCTCCGCCGTAGTTGTAAAACCACTGCCGTCCTTTTTTAGGGTAGCGTCCTTCGGCGGTATATAAACTTTATCTTTAAGTCCCTTTTCAAGTTCGCTTCGGATTGTCGTGACAGTTTCCTCAGGTAAATTTCCCTCGTCAGTCAAATAATCAATGTCAAAAGAATAAACATCATTAATTTTTAACCTCTCATATAACTCATATCTTTCCTCAACACTGCCCTCTCTCGCGTAATTATACGCCTTTTCCACAGCTCCCTCTATATCAAGCTTAACATTAAACTGTTTATAAGTAAATTTAACTTCCTCGTCGTCAATAATAAACGTTATCTCATTTTGGTCAAAGGGTTCCTGAGCGTCTCGCTGGAGTTTTTTTATGGCGTCTTCTTTTTTCATTCCTCCTATATTCACACCATTCGCGAGTATATTCGGATAAATTGTGTCAACGTCAAGAACATCTCTCATTTCCTTAGTGTTGGAAAACCACAAAACCCATGATATAATTCCGATAATCGCCGCCACGGCGAAAACAGCTCCAATAACAATCATAATCTTGACTTTTGCGGTACTTTTCGCCGCTCCCGTTCCTTTTTTCATACCGCGTTTTTCCATATTTATACCTCCATAAAAAGCAAATATATCAAACTAATAATAAAGTAATATACACTAATATAACGCTACAATATATCAAATTAAACTTTAATTGATAAAAAACAACCTTTTATTAAAACCACACGTTAAATTATACACTATTTTTTTTAAAAAATCCACACATTTTTTTATTTTTTATATTATTTTTATATGTCAATAACCTTATAAATAAATTTATAGAAAAAATCATAAAAACATCAACAAAATTAAAGAATATTATATAAAAAATAATTATATATCGCCGCCTTTATAGTATGCTCTGTACATATGTTAATTTTAAGCCACAATACACAATAACGCTAATCTCAATTCAAACAGCAAAATTATATTTCGAGAAAACAATCGAAAATAAAAAATACTTTGCTTTTTATAAGTCTAAAATATACAAAAAATTGTGAAAAATAAAACAAACACACTTCAAATTTGTTTTATTTTTTAATAATTTTTTTGTGTATGTTCTAGTTTTAAGACAGCGCCTAAATAGAATTACTTTATATATAAAATATTTTTCCGTCCACACTGATTTTACTTTTTAATCTTTTATGTACATCGATTTATTTTTCATAATTTCTTGAGGACTTTTTTCACCGGAAAAATAACTTAACCTCGTAAAAGCCTGCTACAAATCATAAACAAATGTCATATAATTTCTAAATACACGTCAATTAGACCTTCCCTCTTTTATTCCCTCCGCTCTAAAAACAGACTTTATCGTAAGAAAAAAAATTTTCAAGTCAAGCCAAAAACTAATATTTTTGACATATTCCCCGTCAAATTCCGCCTTTTTTTCTATTTCTATCTCGTCTCTCCCATTTACCTGGGCCAGTCCCGTAAGCCCTGGAAGACAATCGTTCGCCCCAAACTTATCTCTTTGCTTAATAAGATCATATTGATTCCATAAAGCGGGTCTTGGACCTATTATACTCATATCTCCCTTAATGATATTAAAGAGCTGCGGAAGTTCATCAATACTTGTTCTTCTAAAAAAAGCTCCAGATTTTGTAATATAACTTTTAGGGTCCGATAAAAGGTGAGTCGGAACGTTTTTGGGAGTGTCAGCCCTCATTGTTCTAAATTTATAAATATAAAATTCCTTTTTGTTTTTCCCTATTCTTTTTTGCTTAAAAATAATCGGTCCTTTTGACTCACACTTTATAATAACAGAAAAAATAACCATCGGCACAGCGAAAACGATAAGGGCTGAAACAGACAAAAAAATATCCAAAAATCTTTTAATATATTTGTACATAAAAATACCTCTTTATATTTAATAGACAACTAATTTTTAATGACCTATAGGCACTTACCTAAAATTAATTTATCTCCTGTAATCGTAAATCATTAATTTTAAACATATATAAAAACCTCTCGCTCTAAGTTAAATAATATAAATTCTCAACTACTTAAACTTTAATACTAAATCCTATTTACATCAATTCCAGAATAAATAAAAGATAGAAAAAATATTTTATTCAATATTTCTTTACATTTTGGGCCTAAAAAAACAAACCGACTTTAGCTAAGCAAAAGCGCTGATATGGATAAAATATTCTTTTCTTAATTATGCCAGAATTGCCGCAAGGAACTTATAAATTTATAACAATCCAATTTAAAAATGAACAAAAGGAGACGAGATAAAAATTATTTTCGCGAGGCACTTGAAAAATAGCGTAGCCAAAAACCCGCGCTGACTGCCATCAACACAACGAAAATAATTTTTAGCCGCGGAACTTGTTTGTTTTTAGGTTTAATTGCTTAATTTAAATTACATTATGTTTAAAAAATAAAATAAACAGAAAAAATTATGAAAAACAAAATAATAGCCATCTCCCTAAAATACATTTATTTTATTTCTCACAATTTTTTGATTAAGTATTTTTTAAGTTAAAAAACGCTAATATTGCGTAAAATTTACTTCCTACAATAAAATATATTATATATATTAGCGTTTTAACGTCTTTTAAAATTAGGTAAAATTTCCTGTAATACCTTATAAGTCTCCTCACTCCCCGCATACGAGGCGTCATTAAGTCTTTCAAGCTGTTTTTTAAATAACGTATAATCAATCTCAACAGGTTTAGTAATAAATATTTTATCGTGATAAGTCACTGATAACTCATCCTTTTCATCCTCCATAATTAACTCTTCGTATAATTTCTCCCCCGGTCTTAAGCCTATATATATAATATTTATGTCTTTTCCCGGAACATATCCCGAAAGTCGTATGAGATTTTTCGCCAAATCATTTATTTTAACAGGGTCGCCCATATCAAGAACAAAAATTTTGCCGCTCTGCCCTATTCCTCCCGCCTGAAGCACAAGCCTCGCCGCCTCAGGAATAGTCATAAAATACCTGACAACCTCAGGGTCAGTAACCGTAACGGGCCCGCCGTTTTTAATTTGCCTTTTAAATATAGGTATAACGCTTCCGTTGCTTCCAAGAACATTTCCAAACCTTACAGCCATAAACTTTGTCTCACTCTTTACAGCCATACTCTGAATAATAAGCTCAGTAACCCTTTTTGTGGCTCCCATTACATTTGTTGGATTAACCGCTTTGTCCGTAGACAATAGGACAAATCTCTCAACATTATATTTGTCAGCGAAAATAGCCACGTTCATCGTTCCAAACACATTATTTTTAACAGCTTCCTCCGGACAATTCTCCATAAGAGTAACATGTTTATGCGCCGCCGCGTGAAAAACCACGGCGGGTTTAAAATCATTAAATAATTTCTCAAGACAAACATTATCCCTAATCGAGCCAATTTTAATAATAAATTCTGTTTCTTTATAATTTTCTCTCAGTTCATTATAAATCTCGAAAGCGGAGTTTTCATAAACATCAAAAATTATAAGCTTTGACGGAGAGAACTTGGAAATCTGCCTGCACAATTCAGACCCAATAGAACCGCCGCCTCCGGTAACAAGCACAATTTTGTGTTTTAAATAACCTGATATGCTTTTAACATCAATATTTATTTCATCACGTGAAAGCAAATCGGCGATATTTATATCCATAATTGAGTTTTGAGTGGCTAAAACGCCGTTTGAAATATCGCTTATTGGCTGAACCTTTTTTAATACACACTCGGTCTTTGTACAATAATCAATAATTTTTCTAAGCTGTATATTAGTCGCTGTTGAAATCGCTATAATTATTTCATCAATATTATACATTTTAGCGAGCTTTGGAATACTTTTCGTCCCATACACAACTCTTACACCGTTAATATTTGTGTTATTTTTTTCCTTATCGTCGTCAACAACAATAACAGGCACTCTATCCTCAAATCTCGGCTCATTTTTAAATATCTTTTTTATAACATCATTTCCAGTGTTTCCCGCTCCGATTATCATAACTCTTTTATAACCGGCTTTTTTACTCATCATATGACCGGCGTAGTTAAAAACTCTCTTGACTATACGCCCGCCAAACCTTGTAAGCACGCATAAAATTATATTGGATACACAGGCCACAAATATCATTCTTTTAGGTAAAATCAAAAGTTGTTTGCCTGAAATAATTAAAGAGTCGATAAAATAAACGCAAATAAATATAATAGTATTCGCGATAATAACTTTGAAAACATCTTCTATCGCTGCATATTCCCATAAATTATTATAGAATCTAAAAGCGGCATAAACAATCCAGCAAATAACAGGGGCCAGAATAACCATAAATAAATACCAAATCCACACTGTATCGGGAATCGCTACTTTGCTTCCTCCTGGAATACTTCCGTCAAACCATAATCCAATACTTATAAGAATGGAAAAATTTATATATATCGCGTCAAGAATAATGTATAATAAAGCTTTGCTAATACTTCCGCTAATAAAATTCTTAACCTTACCCATAAATTCCCTCCGCTTTTTAAGAGCCAATTAAAACCATAAAAATCCATAATAAGCTTTTTATAAACGCTTAATCACCAAAATTTAATAACAAATCTCATATAGCAAACCAATAAAAGAATAAATAAAAAGAATTTAATAAACCTAATATATATCAAAGAATTATTTTATTGATTCCCGCTAAAAATTTTGCGGATTGCTATAAACGCGAAAAATAAACTAAAATACACAACATAACTATTATACTTTTTTATTTACTAAGATAATCTCGTTTAATACCTGAAAATTCCGTAACAGCGAAGCCCGCCCCAATCATAATCCAAAAAGCTGGTGAAACTGAAACTGTGCTGTCAGTCGCCAAAGCGGCGATAAGATACCCGACAATTCCCATAAGAAAAGCAAATTTAAGTGAAATAACAAGTCTATCTTTTACCTCATCTCTCATAATACTTCTTATAGTCCTGTAAATATACAAGATGAAAAGCACGCCTAACGCTATAAGAGATAACAGTCCCGTATTTATAGCGGTCTGTAAATAAAAATTATGAGGTTTATCAACAATTATATAAGGATTTCCTAAATACATAAGCTTTTCCTGAAGCTCATACTGCGGAAAAACAACAGAGAAACTATCCGGACCGCTTCCGAAAACAATACCTCTAAGCCCATTTAACAAAACAAGAGGTATACTTCTTGACCATATATAACCTCGTCCAGTACCAAACGTCTCACTACCCTCAAACCCTATTCTTTCAGCTTTTTTATCAGGAGAGTATAACTCATAGAAGTTATCTGTCACAGAAATTTTTCCACTATCGGAAACAGTAAAATGTATGAATACTTTTCCATTTTTTATATCAAAAAAAGGAATTGTGTCATTTTTTCTAAGATAAACGCCTACTTCAAGTTCCGTACCATAAAATGTTGTCGCGTTAAAAATTTCCTGTTTATTCTCAAGATTTTTAATAGCGTCCACACTAAACTCAAATTCCCCGATTATCCCCTTGTTATCTGAAAGTTTGACAACCTGTCCACGCTCGTCATAATCAACATAAAGATTTTGGTCACCGCCATTTTCAAAAGTCGAAATATCAATTCTGTTTTTATCATTATCAACAGAAAAACTTTGAAAATAATACCCTGTTTTCGCCTGAGTGTTACCCATAAAAATATCTATATTATCTTTAATTTTCGACTGTACACTTTCATTGTTAGCGACATAATAACCCGCTCCCAAAATAATAACAACAACTAAAGCCGTAATACAAGCTGAAAAGATTTTTGAACATTCCTTATATTTTTTATTTTTCAAAATATAAATAAGCGCGATAACAGCTCCCATAAAAAGTGAGCAAAATACAGCAATTAATCCACCTTCGGAAGAACTTCCGATAAGATTGCATGCCAATATAAAACTTAGTATAATCGCGCATACTTTAAATATTCCGTCAACTCCAAATTTCTTTTCGGTAAAAATAGGCAAAGATATGGCAAGCGTTAAAGTAAAAGGCAAAACTAAGGCACAAAACATACCAACACAGTTAGGGTTGTACAAAAATGAGTAAACCTCGTCAAACCTCGCCGTTATAGGTTTTCCCGTATAATCTTTGCCCAAAATGTATTTCGTACCTAAATCCGTCTCAAAAAAATCCATACCCAAATATTGGAAATAACCCACTATACCAATAATAAACGCGCCTAAAAAAATACCGAACACAATAAATCTCATCCTAAACTGATTTTCACAATATTTGAAAGTGATAATCATAAATACCATATATGACAAAAGAACCCAAACATTCTCATAACGCTCGCTTATACCGGCTAAAGCAATATCCTTGTAAGGTGTCATAATAAATGAGATAAAAGCCAGAAACATAAAAGCCAAACCGCAGAAAAATATCGGATGTCCGAAATTATACTTTTTATATCCCTTTTCAGGAACAAACATTAAAAACACAGCCCCCAAAAAAAAGGCGACAAAACAAAGCGCTAAAGATTTATAATACGAAAATACGTCTGTTACAGAGCTTCCCCCTCGTATACTGCTTTCCGATATTGTAATATCCGTTCTCACCGCACTCACAAAAAGCGGTATGACAGCAAGAACAATAATTAAGCATATTCCTATAGTATAATCATACCAATCTCTCTTCTCTTTCATTTTTATCCTCCTTGTTAAAATTCAAATTTAAGAATTTATATATAAAAACTATTTTTTTCTTATAGCATATCTGAAAAACGCTTTGAGATATATAAATTGGGGTGAGTTTGTAAAAATGAGGAAAGAAAAAACACATTATCATTATATATAAGCTTACCTCAAATTTTAGATAATAAAAATATGAACAATTTAAGCGTTTGATACATCCAAATAAGTTTTTAAATATACAAAATATATATTGCTAAAAAATTGTATTCTCTGTTATTTTTTTAATTGATTGGATATAAACACACACTCTCTCAAAAATTATATAATTGGCGTATATAAATTAAAATCAAAAGTATTATACCACATAAATCCAATTTAAACAACTCAAACAATATTAAATTTCTATTTACAACAATTATGACCTAAATAATAAAAAATAAATATTTCTATAATAAATCTGTTCAGAATAAAACTTTCCGCCTTAAAAAAAATTGCGGTACTTTACTTCTTATTCTTTACTCTTCATCTATAATATAATCCTTATTATTAAGTTTATATGAAAGCGTCATCATACTGTCGGTAAGGTGAATATTTTCAACAACGACATTTGGAGGTGTTTTAAGGTCAATGTGAGAAAAATTCCATATTCCCTTTATTCCACAGTCAATTATTATTTTAGAGACTTTAACGGCATTGTTTTTGGGTAGCGTTAAAACAACAATATCCACGTCATGACTTTTAAGAAAATCTTCCAAGGTATCAATATCGTAAATCTCAATTCCCCTTATTGTCATGCCAATAAGTCTTGGGTTTATATCAAACATGGCTATAAAATTAAAACCTCTTCTTTGAAAATTCACATAATTAACAAGAGCCTGCCCTATGTTTCCGGCACCAATAATAACTAAATTATATTGTTTGTCTATTCCAAGAATCTTCTTTATCTCCTCATAAAGAAGCTCAACATTATAACCGTATCCCTGCTGACCAAAACAGCCAAAATTATTAAGATCCTGCCTTATTTGAGACGCCGTAACATTCATCCTTTTACTTAAATCCTTAGAGGAAATTCTTGTAATCCCATTATCAAGCAAATCGCCCAAGTATCTGTAATACCTCGGTAATCGCTTTATAACCGCTAATGATATTTTTTTCTCCATATATGAAATCATTCCTTTTTGTTTTTATAAGGGAATATTCGATTAATTAAATTTCTTTTAAATATACCGTTCACGTATATTTAATATTTAGCGAACAAATATTTTGCTAAAGCTGTTTTAATTATGTTCGACAAAAACTTATATTTAATTATAGCGAAATAATAAAAAAATAAACAGGCAGGCTTTAATAAAACTAATATATAATGGAATTATTTTATTGTGTCACACCAAAAATCCCGCGAAGCGCTATAATGTAAAACAAAATAACCATAAACGGTAACTTATAAAAACTAATCGGATTTTCCTAAATTATCTTGACATAATGTAATAAAAGTATACCATTATTATTTAATTTTTGTCAATCTTTCCTCTTTTAAACTTAAACCTTTTTTGGTAAAATATATCATATGGCGAAACATTGTAATTCAATATTAAACAATATTTTTAACCTGTGCTAAAACTTTCGCTTTCTATGTGATAACTATATAAAAACTTATAAATCAACCCAGACTTTGAAAGTAAAAAACGAGTTAAAATTTCTACGGAGGTTTAAAATGATACTGTCTTGCAACAATATAAAAAAATCTTATGGCACTGATATTATCTTAGAAAATATCAGCTTTACAATAAATGAGCAGGAAAAAGTGGCTATAGTCGGAGTAAATGGTGCGGGAAAATCAACGCTTTTCAAAATAATAACATCTGAAATTCCTTGTGACGATGGAACAGTCTCTTTTCCCAAAAGTATACAAATAGGGTATTTTTCCCAAGATTTACAGATTGACAGCGATAAAACAATTTATGATGAGCTTTTAACGGTATTTGATACTATTATCTCAATAGAAAAAGAAATGTCGGAAATAGAGCGTAAAATGGGTAATTCTGAAAACTCTGAGCTTGATTCATTAATGAAAAGATATTCCTTGCTTTCTTCCGAACTTGAGGAAAATAACGGATATGAGTATAAAAGCAGAATAAGAGGAGTAATAAAAGGACTGGGCTTTACGGAAAACGAGTCGGAAACCCCAATAACTCATTTATCCGGGGGACAGAAAACTCGAATAGCCCTCGGAAAACTGCTTCTTTCCTCTCCTGATATACTTTTACTTGACGAACCGACAAATCATCTTGACATAGAATCGATAAAATGGCTTGAGGATTTTTTAAAAAATTATAAAAACTGCGTGATAATAATTTCTCACGACCGATATTTCATTAATAAAACGACAACGAAAATAATTGAGATTGAAAATAAAAAATCCACGATATATAATGGAAATTATAGCTTTTACGCCGAAAAAAAAGCAATAAACCGTCAAATTGAGTTAAATCATTATATAACTCAGCAAAAAGAAATAAAGCGGCAAGAAGAAGTAATCAAGAAGCTTCGCTCGTTTAACAGAGAAAAATCAATAAAACGAGCGGAAAGCCGTGAAAAGGCGTTAAATAAAATGGAACTTATTGATAAACCCGAAAATCTTCCCGATAAAATAAAAATAACGTTAAAACCCAAAATAGAAAGCGGTTACGACGTTCTTTCAGTAATAGATCTAAAAAAAGACTTTGCCGACAAAAATCTTTTTAGAAACATCTCATTTGAGATAAAAAAAGGTGATAAAGTAGCGTTAATAGGTCCTAACGGAGTCGGAAAAACAACATTAATAAAAATGATATTAAACAAAGTAGAAAAAACCTCTGGAGAAATAAAATTAGGCGCTAACATTAACATAGGTTATTATGATCAGGAACATCAAGGCATAAGTACAGAAAAAACTATTTTTGACGAAATTTCTGACTCATTTCCAAAACTTACAAATTTTGAGATACGAAATACCCTGGCGGCTTTCGTTTTTACAGGTGACGATGTTTTCAAAGACATATCCTCATTAAGCGGAGGAGAAAAAGGTCGCGTCGCTCTCGCGAAAATAATGCTTTCAAACGCTAATTTTCTTATTTTGGACGAACCCACAAACCATCTTGACATAAACTCAAAAGAAATTCTTGAGGAAGCTTTAAGAAACTATGAGGGAACTTGTCTTTATATTTCCCATGACCGTTATTTTATAAACAATACAGCTGAGAAAATAATAGATTTGACGCCATGCAAAGCTATAATTTATAACGGCGATTACGATTATTATATGGAGAAAAAAACATTAATAAAAGAAACTCCCGCTTCCTTTTTTGAGAGAAATTTGTATTCCTCAGGAAAATCAGACTGGCAAAAACAAAAAGAAGAAACAGCTTTAAAGAGAAAAAAAGAAAATCTCATAAAAAAAATAGAAAAACAAATAGAAGAAACAGAGGAAAAAATCTCCCTCCTTGATAAACTTTTAGAAAAAGAGGAAATATATACAAGCGCACAAAAATCAAAGGAAATATATGAGGAAAAAACCGCTCTTGAGGAAAAATTGCTTCAAATATATTCTGAATGGGAAAATTTAACTTCTGAGTAAAAAATTAAATTGTATTCTAAAAATAAAAAACTATTTGTATTTAATATAAAATTATTTTAAACCTATAATATTTAAACTTGCTTATAATATAGCTCTCCTTTTCATATTCATTACAATTTTTAAAGGATGGTTTAAAAATCTATAATGATTTTTAAACCATCCTTTAAATTTACGTAAATCTCAATTTCCTTATTTACTTAAAAATTAATACAAATTAATTTTATTTTATAACATTATCTTCTATAATAGTCCAAAAATAGTCACCTTTTTGAGCTACAATTTTATGAGTTCTTGAGAAATGATTTTCTTTAAACACATTTACACCAGTCCAAACCTCTTGAACGACAGCGTAAAACTTATCGCCCATTAAAGCCGAACTTATGATCTGAGCCGAATATTTAGCTCTTTCCGTAATTTCAGCGGGCTCATATTCAGATAAAATACTTCCCTCTCTCATAAGTTTATCGCTAAAGCCATTAACAGCCTCTATACTTTTTTCACCTGATTTATAGGCAAGCCTTCCCTTAAATATATCAATAACATCATTAGATGCTTTCACCCTGTCTTTATCATCTTCTGTCTTAGCTTTTCTTAAATCAAACTCACATTTAACGTCATCCGTTTTAATAAGAGCCGAATTGACTCTTACCATTAAATTGTTAGCTCCAAAACTATAAATCAAATCCCTGTTGCTCTCATTTATCATAAAAGACATATCCGTGCCGTACTCGGCTGATTGGCTTGAGCCGTCTAATATTATCTCCATGCCCGAAGCGGTCTGAGAAACTAACTGAGCGTCAAGACGTACCTCAACCCTGTTAGCGTTAGGATTATCAGCGTCATATTTTATGTTTTTATCCTCGCCGTGCATCACAAGTACAATTCTATCATTATAAGAACCCACTCCCTCAATCACTATTTTATAATTACCAACATCAAAAGAAATGGGCTCTTTATCAGCCGTACCATAGATACTTTGAACCTTAATGTCTCTGTTTACAGAATAACTCTTAAAAAGATCCTCAAAAGTAAAATAAATTTTACTGTTTAAACTTTCCGTGCTTCCGAAATCCATTCTTCCGAGAATAGTGTTTCCGTTATCAAAAGAATACATGGAAGGATATTTTTTAAGCTTTTTAATATTTGTGGCGCCTTCCTCAAGAATTATGCTCTCACTGTGTTTTCCTCTGTCCTGAACAATAGAAAAACCACTTCCCGATGACTTAATGGTATAATTAATTGTAGAACCGGCGCTTGAAAAAACAGCGTTGTCAATATTTAATTTAACATCGGAATTACCAGACTCAACATTCTCATCAAAAATATATTTAACAGGCGTTTCTTCAAGAATCCCATTAAAATCAAACTCAAAATCAAGCCGCTTGCCGTCTTGGGCGTTATACAAAGAAAGTTTTATACTTTTAGCGTTAAGATCAAGAGGCTCAAAACGTAAAATAGTTTCACCATTTTCGTTTTCAGTGTCCTGAGACATATTTTGTATAAACGATAAATCCATTCCATATAAATTATTATTATTATCACTCAAAATAATATTATATTTCTGAATATCAAATTTATTTTTAAAGTAAAACAAAGTAGCCTTTGAGTCAACAAGCATTTTCGATAACTCAAATTCCTCATCGTCAAGCTTTCCTTTCTGCGATAAATAAATATAATTAGCCTCATTCGATTTATAAGAAGAAACATCAATTATGTCAGGCTCTTTTACTTCTTTATGATTCTTCCCTTTAATATTTAAAGAACCCATAACAAAGATCAAAATGACCACAGCGATTATAAGTATAGACAAAACGCCTATTAACGCGATATAAATTATATTTAGACCCTCGTCTTTTTTATCCTCTCCCTCTTGCTTCTCGCCATTAAGCTCGTTATCTATTTCTGCGAGTACGTCTTCTTTATCATTTCTTATTGTATCATATACGGAAATATCATTTATGTACTCATAATCAACATCTTTAATCTCTGTCTCGGCGTCCTGACGCAAAAGCTCCTCAATCTCAGCGTCATAATCCACTTTCTCAACAGGTTCATTAGGAGCTTGATTAATTACCGCTTCCTCTAAATCATCAGGATTTAATAAATCAATCGACTCATCATAATTCTCTTCCTCGCTTTTATTAAGCTCAGGAACAAATAAAGCGTCGGGGTCGATTTCTTCCAGGATATTATTGTCATTATCCATATTTGTTGAAGATTCGTCAGCGCTTTCGGGATATACTATATTTTCGTCTAAAGCCTCTTTATTATCCTCAATTAAACTTTCGGCAATATTTTTATCATCATCTCTGCCTTTAAAAATTTGTTTTAATTTATCAAAAATCAAAAGATACACCTCCATGTATATTTTGTAAAATTTATTTAAGAACTATCTGAAAACCCTATAAAGATTATTTAAAACTAATAAATTTTAACTTATAAAAATATATTTTAAATTTAAAATAAAAGTAAAATACATAAAAACCATGAAAAAATAAGCGAAAATACTTACTATTATTTATTCTACCCGCTATACTTTATTTAATTTTCCCTAAGCAAACTCGTATAGACTAACGATTAAACACCGCTTTTTCCAGCCAAAAGCTACCGCGCTAGACAATATATACTATTCAATTAAACTCGTGTACGCCGACGCCGGTTAATAGTTTTAATCACAGAATAATAGTAAATATTTTATCAAAAACTAGCGGCAAAATCCATGCCCGCCGATTTTAAGCCATCCAAACAATAATATCATTTATTATTGTACTATAAATAATATACCATAAACATAATATTACTGTCAAAACAATTTAACATTAAAACGTATTCAAAAAGCTAAAATACACAAAAAAAATTACAAAAAAATAAAATAAGAGTTGTTTAAAAATTTTATAAAGGTTATCAGAAACTCACAAATTTCAAGTCATAAAAATATATTTTAAACTTAAATAATGGCAAAATATACAAAAACTCATTTAAATTTCAAATAATTTTTTATTTAAATACATTTAAAATCCGTGTTAATTAGGGCGTATCTTAAAACTATCATAAGCTATCAGTTATATACGCAAAATATCCAAAAAATTATTAAAAAATAAACAAAAACGGTTCAGTTAAACAGAAAAGCCTTTCTGTTTTATTTTTTATAATTTTTCGCGCGTATTTTTGTTTTCAGATACGTTCTAATACTTTATCGATAACCCATTAAATAATACCATAGTACCCCATAAAATTTTTATGTTAAAATAATTGCTTTATATATCAAATTTTATTAAAACCTGACTATTCATTGTTTTATTGTTTTTCTATATATTTTAATTAAAAAATGGGTAAACAGCACCTAAAATCATAATTACAGCCAATAAAGCCGCGATAATCCCCACAATAATTCTTTTTCTCTCATTATTCATCCTTCTCATAAATTTTATTCTTCCTTTCATTTATCAAATTATATCAATTCACAAAATTTTTAACGGGAAACAGAAAAATATTTCCCTGATATGTAAAGTTTACTTATTCATTCTTTTATCGTTTCACTATAAATAATCTATAAAAATATAATATTTTTATTTTAAACATTATATATTCCACACGCTTTAATTATAATATATATGAACCATTCTAAATTATAAAACTCGAATAAATTACAGCTTTTCCGCGTTTTTATCTGGTATTCTTAATAATTTTTCTCAAAAACCTTGTGGGCTTTACATCCTGTTCATATCTTGATTTAATAATTGAAATATATAAAAGTTTTTTCGCTCTTGTTATAGCGACATAAAATAAGCGTCTTTCTTCCTCAATCTCATCAAAAGAGGTGCTTTTCTCATGTGGAATAACCCCCTCCACAGCGCTAGTTACAAAAACAACGTCAAACTCAAGACCTTTAGCGCTGTGCATAGTCGATAAAACAACCCCATCAGAATTAGAATTTTTACTTACCTTTTTTTCTTTCATTTCTAGAGTGACATCAGCTACATGCGTAAGATAATCCTCAATTTTCTCATAACCTTTCGCCCCCTCTTGAATTTCATCAAGAACCTCAAAAAGACTTTTAGGTGTAACTTTTCTGAAAGCGGCGTATTCTTTTATGTAGTCATCATAACCGATGGTTTTTCTTATATATTTAAAAGCTTCGTAAGTTGTTTTTCTTCTCGCCACAGACAAATGATATATGAGCTCGTCAAGACGCTCGCTTTGCCATAATTTAATATCCTTTACACTATATAAAGAGTTAAGCAAAGAATCGTTTCTCATTTTTTTAGCTTCCGCCAAAATAGCCTTGCTTATATATCTTTTAGGCTTATTTATAATTCTCTCAAGAGCCTGGTCGTTTTCTGAATTTAATATTAAATTAAAATAAGCGAAAATATCTTTTGAGACACGATGTTCATAAATACTCGGAACCTCGTCTTTAATCTGATAAGGGATATTAAAATCCATAAAAGCGTCAACAATCGCCCTCGCTTGTATATTAGTTCTGTAAATAACGGCGATTCTTCGTAAACCCAAATTAAACTTATTTTTATACGCGATAATTTTTTTCGCGATTTCCACCGCTTCAGAGCCAATATCATCACTTTTTATTAAAACAGGCATATTTCCGTCTTTTTGAGTCCCTTTAATAATTTTTTCGTATCTGTTTTTATTTCCCTTTATAACAGCGTTGCATAAATTTATAATTTGAGTGGTAGACCTGTAATTTATATCAAGAATAATTTTTTTAACACCATCAAAATCCTTTGGAAACCTCATAAGAAACTCCGGGCTGGCTCCCCTGAATTTATAAATACTCTGGTCATCGTCACCAACAATGAAAATGTTTCCCGTTTTGTCCGTTAAAAGCTTGATACACTCATATTGGGCTTTATTAATATCTTGAAACTCATCTATTAACACATATTTGTATCTCTTTTTCCACTTTTCAAGAATATCGTCATTTTGTTTTAAATATTGATAACACTTACAAATCATATCGTCAAAATCAATTTTATTATTTTGAGATTTAATATTCTCATACTCATTAAAAAGCGATGTAAATTCCATCTTTCCAAAATTGGATGTTTTATGACTCTCACAATCAATAAGCTCATTCTTAACAAAAGAAATTTCGTTTAAAACATTAGCTACATATTCTTCCTCATCTTCAATAATAAGTTCTTTCTCAGTAATAATTTTTTTTATTATAGCTCGTTTTTCATCTTCCTTAATAATATTTTCCAAATCAAAGCCAAAACTGTTTCTTAAAATTCTAAAAAAATAAGAATGAAAAGTTCCGAAAAAAACTTGTGAGTTTTCATCAATTTCTTTAAAACGACTTTTCATCTCATTAGCCGCGGATTTAGTAAATGTTATAACAAGTATTTCTTTCGGCAAAACGCCATATTTCTCAATAAGGGTTTTTATTCTGTATAGAATAACAGTTGTCTTTCCGCTTCCTGGCCCAGCTAAAACCATCATAGGACCAATATTATGAAAAACAGCTTTTTTTTGCTTTTCGTTTAAGTCTATGTAAGACATAATAATGCCTCCAAAATAAAAATATTTTATATCGACTACAATATATAGAGCATAAATAAAAAATCATTCCGCTCAAAACTTTTAAAGTTATTTAGTGACTTTCTTTATATAACCCACAAGTAAATTATTCTTTCTAAAATTATTTTTATTTTAATTATAATTAATGTGGTTAAAAATATTTATAAGCGAATAATAAAATAATAATAATATTTTTTAAATTTGTTTCTATGTTCTTTCCATTATTGATCGTACCGCGGTAAACGCAAAATTTCATTATTTAGACATTGACTTGTTTCTTGTAATAAGTGTATAATAAAATTAACTCTTTCTTATATATTATAACACAATTTTTTTATATGTAAAACATAAATAAAATTTAAGGAGAAATACAAATGCCTATTTTTTTTATTTTATTTTTAGGAACGGTTCTCGGAATACAAATTATGATGAGAAAGAATAAAGTTGACTTAAAAAAAACTCTTGAAAATATACAAGAGAGAGAACGAAAAGCCAATCTAAGCAAAAAAAGGGAAATAGATAAAGAATTTTATATAATTCCCGATGAAGCCGTACTTCCTATAAAAAATTATGATGAGACTTCCGAAAACAAAAAAATAATAGATATACAAAAACTCGTTCTAAAAAAAGCTTCTCTTACAATGATTAAATTTGATGAACAGATTTCAAACACAGATTTAAAATTCAAATATGGTTTTTCAAATCTTGAAACAATAACAATATATGAGGAACATTACAACTCTTATATGCAGACTCTTGTAGAATGGGCAAAAATACTTTTTGAGAGAAATAATTTATCTGACGCTGAAATAATATTAAATGAGGCAATTCGTCTAAAATGTGATCTAAGCAAGGCTTATATGCTTTTAATTGATATTTATAGGCAAAAAAACGATTCGGACAAATTAAAAAATCTAATAAACACAGTAGAAAACTCAACTTTAAAATTAAAAACAAAAATTCTTAAATACTCAAAAACCGTATAAAATTCCACCACGTATAACAAAATAGTAAAATAATGAACATACAAGCTTCAATAAAATCTGATTATTAAAAAATTATTTTATTATTCTGTTTTAAAGATTTCCCAAATTTCTATAACGCTAAATAAATTGAAATACTAAAAAATATCCTCCCGCTAAACTGTAAAAATACTATTACCTTTTTCTCTCGAATTTCATTTTTAATGTCTCCGTAAAATAAAAAATACAATACACGGCAATTTTCCGTATATTGTATTTTTGTTTTTCTACTGTGCCTGTAAACTATATTCTTGTTTCAGCGAGTTTATTTTCGCCTGATCCGCCTGTTTTGTGGTATACCAGCCTTTAGACACCATTTTGCCATAAAGTTCGTCCTGCATACATAAAGCTTCGTTAAGCGCGTTATTAAAAGCCTGATGTACATTTTCCGTAGATGATTCCAAAGTTCCATGCATAAATAAATCACATACACCTTTTTCAAGAAGTAAAATATTTTCCATTAAATTTTTATCTTCCATAAATGACTCTCCCTTGTATTATTTTAAAGTATACCATAAAAGCTCTGAAAAATCTTAGAATGTTTTTGCGCCATTTGCTCAACATACATTTTTAAATCAACATCTTTTATTTGATTAGCCGTTTGCTTGCATTTGCTCTGAAAATATTTTTCGTGTCCCAAAACATCTTCGATATAAAGTAATTCTTTATCAGTCATTAAATTACCTCCTGTTTTATACTAAAATGTTTAGTGTCAATTATAGAAACTGCCGATTAATAAATTTTTATTACTTAGACTGGCATTAACTTACAGCAACTTTATTTAAAATAAAATCTAGAAGCTATTTGAGAAATTTTAAAAAAATATGCTTTCTTTGTTTAGTTTATATTTAAATCGCTATAAATTTTTTATATTGTTCTCAAAACTATTTTAGCACTTTCTACACTGATATTTTGCAATTTTTACAATAAATTATACACAAAAAAAATACACAATAAATAGCAAAATTTAAATTTCTATTTATTGTGTATTTGAAATTTAAGTCTTAAAAAAATATATTATTTCCTTTTTTAATCACTAAAAACAATTCCTTATGTCTCTAACTCAATTCAACCCTATAATGTGTAAATTTCCTATATCTATAAATTATACTCAGAAAATAATCGTATATATTCGTTAATATCTTACTTTTTAATTTTCTTTAAAAAGATTACCAAAAAATCCAAAAAATCAGTGGTTACTTATAAAAAATAACACCGCTAATTTTTTGCTTCTCAATTTAGCTAAAGCTTGTTTAACCCTAATCTTAATGCCTGAAATGGCGCATACCCGTAAATACCATAGCTATACCATACTTATCACAAGCTTCAATGGAATCTTTATCCCTTACAGAACCTCCTGGTTGAATAATAGCGGTGATTCCGGCCGCCGCCGCCGCCTGAACACAATCGTCAAACGGAAAAAAAGCGTCAGAAGCCAAAACCGCCCCCTTAACAACATCTTCACCAAGCTGCTCAATACCGTGCTCAATAGCCTGCTTAGTCGCCCAAATACGATTTACTTGACCTGGCCCGATACCTACTGACTGCTTATCTTTTCCTATAGCAATTCCGTTAGATTTAGCGAATTTAACAATTTTCCATGTAAAGAGCAAATCATCCATTTCCTTATCGGTTGGCTTACGTTCTGTAACAACTTTAAGTTCTTCCTCATTAAATAACTCATTGTCAATATCCTGAACAAGAACCCCGCCGGAAACCTTTTTAATATCAAAAGCGTTTTGATGCTGTTTTCTACCTATGTCATCCAATTTAAGAATACGAATATTTTTCTTTTTAGTAAGGATTTCCAAAGCATCGTCAGTAAAATCAGGAGCCAAAACTATCTCAAGGAAAATTTTACTGATTTCTTCCGCTGTATCTTTCTCAATAATTCCATTCGCTACAACAATACCTCCAAAAATAGAAACAGGATCGGTATTATAAGCTTTTACATAAGCGTCGTAAATGCTTGTTCCGCTTGCCACCCCGCATGGATTTGAGTGTTTGCAGGCAACAACGGTTGGCTCGTCATATTCTTTTAAGAGCTCTAAGGCTCCGTGAGTATCATTAATATTATTAAAAGAAAGTTCTTTTCCGTGAAGCTGTTTAATGCCTGTAAGCATACCGCTGTTATTTCCGACTTCTTTATAAAAAGCCGCTTTTTGATGAGGGTTTTCCCCATATCTCATATCCTGAATCTTTTCAAAAGTCATGCTTAAAGTTTTAGGATACTTTTCAATACCTGCTTTATCTTGAAGATAATTAGCGATAAGAGCGTCATAATAGGCGGTATGATTAAATACTTTAGCCGCCAAATAAAAATTAGTTTTTTCTGAGACTTTTCCATTATTTTTAATTTCATCAATAACTTTATCATAATCGTTAGGGTCAATAATCACGGAAACATCTCTGTAGTTTTTAGCCGCCGCCCTAAGCATGGTAGGTCCTCCAATATCAATATTCTCAATAGCCTCATCAAGTTGTACGCCGTCTTTTAAAATTGTCTGCTTAAAAGGATAAAGATTAACGACAACCATATCAATTAAATCCACGCCAAGCTCTTTAACTTGTTTCATATGTTCAGAATTACTTCTCATGGCTAAAAGTCCGGCGTGAATATTAGGATGTAACGTTTTAACTCTTCCATCAAGACATTCGGGAAATCCTGTGACATCAGAAATACCGATAACAGAAACGCCAGCGTCAGCAAGGGTTTTATATGTACCGCCTGTGGAAATAATCTCAATGCCGAGTCCACTTATTCTTTTAGCGAAATCAACAATACCCGTTTTATCGGAAACACTTATTAAAGCTCTTTTCATTAGTAAAAACTCCTTTCTGAAATTAAAATTCATACATACCGTTTATATATGTAAGACCGTCATAAATAAAGTTTAGTTCTTTTGACTGTATACAGCCAAATAACAGCAGAAATATATAAAACTATAACAGCTTTCGTGAAAAATAAAAAAAGCCGCTCAAAAAACATAAATAAAAAATTTCTGTTCGGACGGTTAATATAACAAATTCCGCGCACCACCGCGGTAAAAAAAATGTCACTTACACAGAAGCATTTATAATAATAATCTTATAAAAAACAAAAAAGCGACAATATACATTATAATATTAACATCTTTCTTTCTTCCTGTCAATACTTTCAAAATAACATAGCTCAAAATCCCTAACATCAATCCATTTACAATACTGCCCGAAAAAGGCATCACGATAATTGTAAGAAACGCCGGTATAGATTCCGTAAAATCAGAAAAATCTATTTTAACTACAGAATCCGTCATAGACAAACCAGCTATTATTAAAACGGGAGCTGTGGCAAAACTTGGTATGGAGAAAAAAACTGGAGAAAAAAATAACGCCAAAAAGAACAAAACCGCAGCGGTAACAGAAGTCAGTCCCGTTTTACCTCCTTGAACAATTCCCGCGGCGCTTTCAACACAAGTTGTAATTGATGAGGTTCCGACAGCGGCTCCGGCAACAGTTCCGACAGCGTCGGCTAAAATGGCCCGCCTTATCCTTTGAGCCTTTCCATTTTCATCAGCAATACTCACTTTTTCCGAAAATCCGATAAAAGCGGCAACTGTAGCAAATAAGTCAACAAATAAAAATGAAATAATAACAATAAAAAAATCAAATAAAGATATACCGTCAAATTTAACCGACTCAAAAGCCTTTACAACACTCACGTTCCCAACAGAAGACGGAAAACTCACAATCTCTTTCGGTATAAGACTAGGAACTTTATCTGATACCTCATACCAACCTATAAGCTCGCATCCTATACCCATAGCGTATATAATTAAAATTCCCCAAAGCATTGCTCCTTTAACTTTATAATATGACATAACCCCGATAATAATTATGCCTATTCCCGTAAGGCATGGTCCAACGTCTTTTATATTTCCAAAACTAACGGCAAAATTCTCGCCGACAACAATAAAGCCGGAATTTCTAAGTCCGGTAAAAGTAATAAAAAGACCTATTCCCGCGGCAACAGCGTATTTAAGATTTTTAGGAACAATATTAAATATAGTTTCCCTTACGTTTATAAGGGAAATAAGAATAAAAATCACGCCTTCTATAAAAACGGCGCAAAGAGCAATTTCCCAGCCATACACTTTCGCCACGGTTTGAGCGAAATAAATATTAATTCCCATACCCGGAACAAGTACAAATGGATAATTTGAAAAAAAAGCCATACATAAAGTACCGATAACAGACGCTAAAATCGTGGCGGTAAAAACAGCGTTTTTGTCCATTCCCGCACCGCTTAAAATCTCGGGATTTATAACTAATATATAAGCCACAGTCATAAATACAGTAATTCCAGCGTAAATTTCCGTTAGAACAGAAGTATTATTTTTTTTTAATTTAAATATGTCCATTTCCAACTCGCCACCTAACATATCAATATATAATAATTATACTGAAAAATCATAATATTTGTCAATAAAATTAAACAATATTATAAATTTTTAATAAAAAACTATATGTTGGTTGTTAAAATCGCTTAAACACAAATAGTCTTAATAAACAAAAAAACATATTATTAAATCCTATTAGAAAAAGACACTGCCAAAAAGATTTTACGCTTTGTCTGTGGTCAGTCCGCCTCGGCGGTGTCAGTGGCGTTGATTTTAATATACTCGTCAATCTCACGGAACTCATCCGGAAATTTGAAATGAACACTAATATTGATATTTTCGTAAACCTTAATATTGTCTGCCAAATCAGTGAGAATTTCACAGGTCAGCGTTTCAATACTCTAAAGAGTATCTGAAAACTAAGATACGTGCGAAAAATGATAAAAAATAAAACGAAACAGAAAGGCTTTTCTGTTTAATTGAAGCATTTTCGTTTATTTTTTAATAATTTTTTGGATATTTCGCGTATATAACTTATAGCTTATGATAGTTTTCAGATGCGCCTTTCTTCCGCCAATACAGAATAATTATTGTATTCTAAGGGAAAAACTCTTTCCTTATTTTTGATTCCTTCTTCCGTGTTTAATAATCCAATCTTGCGCCTTGCTTTGTCCTAATTTCTCCCATTGTGAAATAATAAAATCCGCTTTTTCCGGAGCATCTTTATACAAGTCATTGAGATTATTACCCACACTTTTTTGAACAAATTTCTCCGGATCATCTTTTAAGTTTGTAAGAATAGTTGTATATCTCTCAAATTCATCCAACGCAGCAAATAACTTTTGCGACCAAGGTAGCCGTATTCTAACGCCCTCACTGGCAAGCCGTCTAACATGAACATTTTCATCAAGCGTCCACTTTATTAACTCATCCATTATTTCTTTGGGATGTTCTTGCAGTAAAGGGCGGATAGCGAACTCACCAGTAAACCTTTTTGTCAGTTCTTTCAAAAAGGAAAGTGATAAACTCCAATTCTCATTTCCATATCGTTCTACATATCTGCCAATAGGCCATAGCCACCATCCAAAATTAAACATTCCCTCTGGCTGTGCTAATTCCGGCCCCAGCATATTAAAAAACGCCTGGATATTTTTTGAATAATCGCCAGTCATACTTTCTCGCATAGCATCAACAATATAATTAAACCTTGCGAATAATTCTTTGTCATCTAACCTGCTGATTAGAGAATGACAAAAGTTTTCTTGACCAAAGTCTGGCATTACTGAAAATATCTTTTGAGAAAAATTGAAAATGTAATCATTATTATAATAGTCTTTATATTTCATACTTATTCGCTCCTTGTAAAATAGTATCGCTATTATAACATACAAACAATCTATACGTAAATTTGCTTTCTATATTTCTCCAAAAGAAATGGCACATACAAACAGCAAACAATTCAGGTGTAGCCACACCTAGAAATTTTCCCTCGCTAATATCCCGCAAAATGCTTGCCAGAGGTCCTCCCCAAACCAGGCTCTTTGGGAAAATACCCCAATGTTGACACGCGATAACGCGGGTTTTCTAGCTATATCATACAAGATAGTTTCAATGTATTTTCTTGTGTTTCTATCAAAAACCTTTCATTTTCGTGTAATAATAATAAGTTAATCGTATTAAATATAAATCCACAAATTATATTCAAAATACTCATTCTTAATTTTCCCGTTTCCTCTGTAAATTAACTATTTCAACCGACCCCGAGTTATCATCTTTTAAAATAATATCACCGGCACACTTTTCTCCTGTTTGCGGCAAAGTAATGTCTGAGTTAATAATCTTTCGTTCTTTAATTAAAGTTTTCGCGTCCTTCGCTGTAATTGTTTTTCCATAGTTTTCAATGCAATTTTTCCAAAGTGAAAATTTGCATCCCCGTTTCCAGTTCGTACAATAAAAGCTCTTGCTGTTTTCAAGAATTTCTCCGTTTTCGCATTTAGGGCATTTTCCTAAAACAGTAATTCTTTTTCCGCCTTTTTTTAAATTTCTCTCATCTTTAGGAAAATCTACTCTTTTAATTGAGGTTTTTGATTGTTCAACAAGATAGTTTACATATCTCTTTATACTTCCCATAAAACGCTCATCACCCATTTTCCCTTTGGAAATCGATGATAAACCTTTCTCCCATTTTCCCGTGGTTTCAGGAGATTTAAGCTCCGGCGGAACAACCTCTATAAGCTTCATCCCCTTTTCCGTAGGAATAAGGGTTTTCCCTTTTCTTTGAATATATCCAACTTGCAAAAGTCTTTCAATAATAGCCGCTCTTGTTGCCGGGGTTCCGAGTCCTCCCTCTTTAAGTTGTTCTTTAAGACTTTCGTCATCCACAAACCTTCCCGCGTTTTCCATAGCCGATAAAAGATTCGCCTCATTATACATTTTAGGAGGGACAGTTTGTTTTTCAACCGCCTCTGATGCCTCGTTCATAACGCTATCGCCTTTTTTTACGTTTGGAAGAGTATCTTCTTCTTTTTTATCGTTCCTGCTTTGAATATTTAAAACCGTCCAACCCTCTTGGATAATAGTCGTGCCTTTGGTAATAAAGTTATGTACATCAACCGTTGTAATAATTTTTGTTGTATTATAAATGTATTGCGGATAAAAAACCGCCAAAAATCTTCTTACTATCAAATCAAAAACTTTAAACTCAGCGTCGCTTAAAGCCATAATATTTATTTTTGTATCTGTGGGAATAATAGCGTGATGGTCTGTTATTTTAGAATTATCAATAATTCGTTTTCCAAGAGGAAGCTTTTCAAGACCAACAACGTACTCCGAAAATTCTCTATATTGTTCCACAGAATTTATTTTTGACAAAGTGGATTTTATTTTCGGAATCATATCGTCCGATAAATATCTGCTATCCGTTCTGGGATATGTTATAAGCTTTCTTTTTTCATATAAATCCTGTGCTATACCCAAAGTCTGTTTCGCTGAGAAAGAATATTTTCTATTACATTCTCTTTGGAGTTCCGTTAAGTCATATAAAAACGGAGGCGGTTGTTTATTTTCCTTATTTTCAACAGAAGTGACACCCCCCTGCTTTCCTTTAATCTCATCCGCTATAGAAAAAGCTTTTTCCTTGCCAAAAATTTTGCTGTCATTTTCTTTTAAATCAATCCATACGCTTTTATATCCGTCAAAAACAGCGTTTATTTCCCAATAAGTTTTGGGCACAAACTCATTTATTTCCTTTTGCCTTTCCGCTAAAATAGCCAGTGTAGGCGTTTGAACCCTTCCTATACTCAAAAGAGCGTCGTATTTAAGAGTAAAAGCTCTTGACGCGTTTATCCCAACAAGCCAGTCAGCCTCTGAACGGCACTTAGCGGATAAATATAAATTATCATATTCACTTCCGTCTTTTAGATTAGCAAAACCATCTTTTATAGAAGAATCTGTCATACTTGAAATCCAAAGCCTCTTAAAAGGCTTTTTACATTTAACAAGATTATAGATATACCTGAATATAAGCTCGCCTTCCCGTCCGCTGTCGGTAGCGCATACAATTTCAGAAACATCTTTATCGTTCATAAGCTTTTTAAGAACATTAAATTGCTTCTTTGTGTCTGTAATAACTTTTGTTTTAATATCAGAGGGTATAATCGGAAGAGACTCTATTCTCCACTTTTTAAGCTCCTTGTCATAATCCTCCGGATCACACAGCGTCACAAGATGCCCTACCGCCCATGAAATAATATACTCGTCGGAAAATAAAAAACCTTCGCCCCTTTTCCCACATTTAAGCACTCTCGCTATGTCACGTCCCACAGACGGTTTTTCAGCGACAACTAAAGTTTTCATAAAAAGCCCCCATATGATTAACAGACTGCCGTAAAAACGGCAGTCCATAACATAAATATCAAAAAAATAAAGTTAAAATCGGCGATTCGAAAATTATATTTTCAAATGAAAATTTTTTAATTATTTCACCGAATAATATAGATATTTTTTTAGATGTTTTCTCAATAAAAAAAAATACTCTAACCTTTAGAAAAAATTATTCACGACATCACGGTAATTTAAAACAATTCTATTAATAAACAACTTTAGCTCTACCGCTTGTCTCAAGATTTTTTCTCTCAACTAAAATTCTTTCAATCTTTTTCTTCACCCTCTGTAAAGCGTTATCAATAGCCTTTTCATCTTTATTAATAATACCGGCTATTTCATAATAGCTTTTTCCCTTAAGATACAATCGCAAAACCTCATATTCAAGCTTGCTTAAATTATCGGCGATTTTTTCCTCAATATAGTTTTTATCCTCACGTCCGATAAAAAGTTCCTCTGGATTTGAGAATTTATCGGCAAAAAACTCAATATATGTTTTACCGTCTTTTTCCTCATGTATTACCTTATTCAAAGAAAGAGATGAGTTAAGAGGAATATGTTTCTGTCTCGCCGCCGATTTAATAGCCGTTATAATCTGGCGTTTAACGCATAACTCGGCAAAAGAGTAAAATACATAGCTTCCGTTAAAATCTCTGATAGCCTTATAAAGCCCAATCATCCCCTCTTGTATAATATCCTCTTTATCAGCCCCAATAATAAAATAAGGTCTCGCTTTCACCTTAACAAGTTTTTTATACTTTTCTATAATAAACTCCAGCGCTTGATCATCACCCTCGTGAATAAGCTCAATAAGTTCCTCATCTTTAAGTTCATCATATCTTTTATGTGTAAATAAAACCTTTTTTTCCATAATTCTCCCCCTGTTGCGAAAAAATAATTATACGATTCATCCCCTTCGCATTTTTTCAAGCCACGCGGCTGTTTCACTATCAAGATTATCTATAAGCATATTGTTTTTAACAGGTTTAAATTCCTCGATTTTTTCTTTAATGTGTTTTTTAGCCAGTTTAACATCCTCTTCAAGCTCTCTTGCCGATATTCTAACGGCTCCTTTGCTCATAATAATAACTTGTTCCAGTCTGTCTGATGTGGCGACGGTTACCTTGTATTTTCCTTTAAGCTTTGTCGCGGTGCGTTCTATGTAGTTATCCGCGGTTTCCGCTTCTTTTGTATACACAACATATATATCATTATATTTATAAACGCTTCCAGTTCCTCCTTTAACGAGATAAGCGTCAAAAACAAGAATAAGATTAATTTTTTTATACCCTTGATAATCCCCTAAAATATCGATAAGCTTGTCCCTTGCGTCCTCAAGGGAAATATCGGCGATTTTCTTTAGGGACTCCCAAGCGAATATAATATTATATCCGTCAACAAGCAAATACTCGTCACTCACAAAAATCACCCGCCGCGTCTTTGACGAACAACCTCATACATAATAAGACCCGCCGCAACGGAAGCGTTTAAAGAAGATATTTTGCCAAGCATAGGAATTTTAACGGAAAAATCACATTTTTGACGGACAAGCCTGCCTACTCCGTTTCCCTCGCCTCCGATAACAACGGCTACCGCCCCATCAAGAGGAGCGTCAAAATATTCTTGTCCCTCCATATCGGCACAAGCAATCCAAATACCATGTTTTTTTAAATCGTCAATAGTATTAGCGATATTTGTAACCCTCGCTACTGGTATGTGCTCAACAGCTCCCGCCGATGTTTTGCTTACAATTGCCGTAAGCCCCACCGCTCTTCTTTTTGGAATAATAACTCCATGAACTCCGCTGGCGTCGGCTGTTCTTAAAACCGCCCCTAGATTGTGAGGGTCCGTTATCTCGTCAAGAATTATAATAAACGGCTTTTCTCCCCTATCATCAGCGATTTTAATAATATCCGATACCTCTACATATTCTTTAGCGGGACAAAAGGCTATAACCCCCTGACAGTTATTAGACTTACTTATTTCCGCCATTTTATTTTTATCTACCTCTTGAATAACTATTCCTCGCTCAGAAGCTTTGGCGACGATAACTCTTAAAGTTCCCTCAACCTCTCCTTTTTTCACAATAATCTTGTCGATAGTTCTTCCGCTATTTATCGCCTCAAGTACCGGATTTCTTCCCTCAAGCTGAAAATTCTCATCAAAATCATAATCATTCTTTTCTGAATATTTGTTAAATTTACTGTGTAAATTTTTATCAGACTTTCCGGTGGAACTCTTTTGATAATTCCCTCTTTTGCCAAAATCATTTTTTCTCCTGTTCTCTCTCAAACTCAATTCTCCTTTTCAACACACATATTAAAAATTTCCCCAAGCCTGTCAATGTCGCCTTTTATATATAAATATCCAAATAAAGTCTCAAGCCCCGTAGCGTATCTGTAATCAATAACTGAAGCGTTTTTCGCCGAAGTAAAGCTTTTAGCGTTTCTTCCTCTTTTAAGAACCGCTAATTCCTCATCATTAACCAAATCTTTTATTTTCTCAAACATTCTCGCTTGCGCCCTCGCGTTTACAAATTCTTTAGAAGCCTTATGGAGTTTATTAACAGGCATATTTCCGTTTTTTATAACCATTGTTCTTACAAAAATCTCAAAAACAGCGTCGCCTATATAAGCGAGATTAAGCGGTGAATATTCATTAGCATTTATTTTAAATTCCTTTGAACCCGAATCAAAAAATTCTCTCATAATATTATTTTCTGCTCCATCTTACGCCGGCTCGTGTATCCTCTATTAAAATGCCCATCTCCGAAAGCTCATCTCTTATTCTGTCGGCTTCCGCCCAGTTTTTCTCTTTTTTAGCTAATTGCCTTTTCTCAATAAGCTTTTCTATCTCCCCTGTGTCGGCAACCGCTTCCTCTTTTAAAGGCTCAATTCCCAGAATATCGCATAACTCAATAATTTTAGACAAAATAATATCAGCGAATTCTCTTGTTGACTCTGTTCCAATATTTACATTAGCGAATTTAACAAACTCAAAAATAGCTGAGACAGCGTCGGCTGTATTAAAATCGTCATCCATACTTTCCTCAAACCGATTTTTAAATTTAACGCACTCTGAGATAAGCTTTTGCTCATTTTCGGAAAGTTTAGAGTCTTTTCCATTTAACGTTATAAACTTAATATCCTTGACACAGTTTTTTATTCTGTCAAGGCCATTTCCCGCGGCTTCCATAAGTTCACGGCTGAAATTAATAGGACTTCTGTAGTGCCCATTCAAAATAAAAAACCTTATAACTTCATAAGGAATTTCTTTTGCTATCTCCCTTAAAGTAAAAAAATTACCTTTTGATTTTGACATTTTCTCATTATCCACATTAATAAAACCATTATGAAGCCAATATTTAGAAAACTGTTTTCCGTTAGCGGCCTCGCTTTGAGCGATTTCATTTTCATGATGAGGGAAAATAAGGTCCTCTCCTCCGGCGTGAATATCAATAGTATCTCCCAAGTATATTTTCGCCATAACAGAACATTCAATATGCCAGCCTGGTCTGCCTTCTCCCCATGGCGAATCCCATTTAGGCTCTCCAGGCTTAAATGGTTTCCATAAAACAAAATCCATAGGATTTTTCTTTTCTTTATTTACCTCAATTCTCGCTCCCACCTCAAGATCGTCAATATTTTTTCCTGAAAGCTTGCCATAACCATCAAAGGATTTAGTATTAAAATAAACGGTTCCGTTAACCTCGTAAGCGAAACCTTTCTCAACAAGAATTTTAATCATCTCGATTATATGAGGCATTTCCTCTGTAACCCTCGGATTTTTTGTAGCTGGCTCCACGTTGAGACCATAGGCGTCTTTAAGTGCCTCCGCAACATACCTGTCAGAAATTTCTTTAGCTGAAACATTTTCCTCAATCGCCCTTTTTATAATTTTATCGTCCACATCGGTAAAATTTTGTACATAATTCACCTCATATCCTTTATACTCCAAATATCTTCTGATAGTATCAAATATAACGTAAGGCCTGGCGTTTCCTATGTGTATATAATCATATACCGTAGGACCGCATACATACATCTTAACCTTGTTTTCCTCTAAAGGAACAAACTCTTCTTTTTTTCTTGTCAGTGTATTATAAAGCTTCATAACTATTTTTCTCTCCTTATAATTTTTAAAACACGATGAATAAATTATTGCCTAATGTCTGAAAACACGCTTTTATTTAATTTTTCCTCTATTTTTTTAACTTTAACCCTTAAAGCGCAAATTTCCATCTCAATAGGGTCTGGAAATTTAATTTGGTCAAGACAATCTGACGGACAATCGCTTTTAGAAACCTCCCGCCTTTTTATAACACGCGCCGGAACTCCCACAACAGTGCAATTAGGCGGAACCTCATTTAAAACCACAGAACCCGCGCCGATTTTTGAATTGTCGCCTACCTTAAAAGGCCCTAAAATTTTAGTTCCTGCTCCAATCATAACATTGTTTCCTATAGTTGGATGTCTTTTTCCAGTCTCCTTACCAGTACCGCCTAATGTTACCCCCTGGTAAATCAAAACATTATCTCCTATCTCACAGGTCTCCCCGATAACAACACCCATCCCATGGTCAATAAACAATCCCTTGCCTATTTTAGCGCCTGGATGAATTTCAATACCCGTGATAAATCTTGAAACCTGCGAAATAAATCTGGCGATAAAAAACAATTTAACCATGTAAAATTTATGAGAGGCCCTGTGAAAAAGACACGCCCAAAAACACGGATACAAAAAAGCTTCCACTTTACTTTTTACTGCCGGGTCTTTTTTTCTTATAGTCTCTATTTGTCTGTCCGCCTCATTTTTAACGCAAAGGACAACTCTGAAAATAATAACCGCTTTTAAAATAATAAAAAATATTTTTTTTAATCTCATTTCCTACACCTCTGTTATATATCTGTTTTAGGAACTTTGCCTCAGCTTTTCTCGACAAGACAAACCGCTTTTGCCGCGATACCCTCTTCTCTTCCTGTAAAACCAAGCTTTTCTTCCGTTGTCGCCTTTACGCTTACATCTTCGGGAGTAATGCCGAGACATTCAGAAATATTTTTTTCCATACTACTAATATATTGCGCCATCTTAGGTTTTTGTGCGACAATAACGCTATCTATGTTAATAATTTTATATCCATCGTTTTTAATAATCTCATAAACTCTCTTTAAAAGCTCAAGACTTGATATATCTTTAAACTCAGGGTCATCATCAGGAAAAAGTTTTCCTATATCGCCTTTTTTGCAAGCGCCCGCCACACTGTCCATAATAGCGTGAACAAGCGCGTCAGCGTCGGAATGACCTAAAAGCCCCTTTTCATAAGGGATACACACCCCGCCAATAACAAGCTTTCTGTTTTCCGCGAATCTATGAACGTCATAGCCTAACCCAACTCTTATGCTCAATTCCAAAACCTCCAAAAAATAAAATCTATATCAAACTTTTCATACTTTTTAAAAAACTGCCGTTTTAACCCCAAAAATCACAACTAACAATTTATATACTGGTGCTAAAATTGACCCTCATAATTAATTATACAGATATTATAAACAAATTCAACGTTTTTCTGAATAAATTTTAAAAAAATAAAAGTTGTCATAATAATTAATACTAATCTCTCGTTAAAAAACGTATAAAGAGACATAAAAACAAAAAAACATTTTATGAATACAGCAGCGTCACTGTCAGCGCTTTCGCTTGGCGAAAGTTGGTTGCTCAACGGCTTGCGTTTTTCACGACACTGTTTCAGCGAAATGTGTTCGTAAAACAAACACCAAAAACATAAAGAGAAGCATTAGCAATTCAATAAATCCTGAGTAAAATAATTTTTTTCTATGATATACGGATATATTATATCCATTTTTTAAATAAGATTAGTATAATTATACATTTTTTAATTTTTTCTTGCCTTACTCGCTCTCTCCTAAAAACTACAGTTTTTATCTTACGTTACATAAATATTAAAGAAACATATTTTTTATAATTATTATTAAAATTATATCAAAACGCCGCCAACTTACACCAAACAACCCTTTATAAACCTATTAACAAAATACTTCTCACTAGAATTTTTTTATTTTAACTGAAAACGCTTAACTTAAAAATAAACAAGTTCAGCGTTTTAAAACTTTTTATAGCTTTTAGACCAAGTTAATAACAGCTTTCATTCTTATATAAAATTAAGGAAACATCTTATAATCTTTCAACAGATGTTTCCTTAAAATAATAATCCTTATCCGTCATAAATTATCGCTCATCAAATATTCCCGCAGCCTATCGGCAAATTTGCCAATATGTATTCCATCGACAAATGAGTGATGCGCCTGAACAGAAAACGGCAAAACAATTTCCCCGTTTTTCTCATAATATTTTCCCCAATCGAACAAAGGCGTTGAATTATATTTTTTCCCTGAATTGGTATGAGATATATGGGTATAAGTTATCCACGGCATTGGAGAACATTGAAAAACGTCGTTACCCAAAGGTCCGGCAAAATACTCCTCTTGTTCCCCCGCTATTTTTTCCGCCAATTTTACATATTCCTCCATAGTGTCTCTCATAGGAACATTAACCACCTTAAAAAGCTCTGTATCTTTGTTTAAATATGTAAAAGCGGTATCTATCCTTTCAAATAAAACAACTTTTTCATCTAAAAATCTATACCTAAATTCCTCAATCTCATTAGCGCATTTACACACGGCATATACCATTGCTAAAGTAAATGAGTATTTGTTTTCTCTGACTTTTTTTAAAAAATTCGTAATATATAGCTCAAAAGTTATACAAAACGACGGCTCAACACTGTCTTTAAAAATCATACAATGCGATGCCCTTTTCCAAGTTTTCTCATCTATTACTCGATACGGGTTGACCATAAATAAACACATCCAAGCTTTTATCGTAAATTTAATTATATCCGACTATTCCTCGTCAATTCTACAATAACCCCTCCGTCAAAAAGACGGAGAGCATTAATCAATCGTTTCTTCTGTTAAAAATAAGAAGAAGCCTCAATATTTGAGCTATATAAACAGCGGCAGCGGCTACATAAGTTAAAGCGGCAGCCGAAAGAACTTTTTTAGCCGGTTTAAGTTCATCGGAAGAAAGATAATTATATTGTCCAAGAAGTTTTAAAGCTCTGCTTGACGCGTTAAACTCAACAGGTAAAGTAATAAGCTGAAAAAACACGACAAGAGAAAACAAAATAATGCCAGCCAAAAGAATTGTATTGCTAAAACTAAAATAACCAAGTACAAGGCCAATAATAATAAGCGGCATAGATAGCTTAGACCCGATATTTACAACAGGAAAAATAGCTGTTCTAAAAGTAAGCGGAAAATAACTTTCCCTGTGCTGAATAGCGTGTCCAGTCTCATGTGCCGCTACACCGAGAGCCACTACGCTTTTTGAGCCAAATACAGAATCAGAAAGCCTTAGAACCTTATTTTTAGGATCATAATGATCAGTAAGGTTTCCGGAAATTCTCTCAACCGTTACATCCGTGATTCCAGCGGAAAGCAAAAGCTGCCTGGCTACATCCGCCCCTGTATACCCCTGCCTTGACGGAACAGATGAGTATTTGTTAAAAGTGGAAGACACCCTCGCCTGGGCAATCATAGCAAAAATCATAGCCGGTATTATAATAAGCATAGTCGGGTCAAAAAAACCATATCCAAAACCTCCCATTCCCATACCGTCGTAATATCCGCTGACTTGTTTGACAAGCATAAAAACACTGTTTATGTCTAACATAAAAAAACCTCCTTTTAAAGTCGTTACACGTAAACCCAAAAAAATTTACGAAAACGTTTGTTTAATGTTAAAACTAACTTTTAACAGAAATACCTTTTAATAAAATATACGATTACATATCTTATAAGTTTTATATATTAATAAAATGTTTACAAACACACCCTATTCAAGTAAAGTTTTAATCTCAACACTATGCCCTCTTAAATAATCGGAACAGTTCATTTTTTTACCGCCTTTCGCCTGCGCCTCGGTAATGACAAGAGCCGAATCACCGGTTTTTACAACAAAACCTTTTTTAGGTAAAATCTCAATAACCGTCCCTGCTTTTTCCATACTCTTACCACCCTTTGAAAATTCCTCCGCGTTCCATATTTTAAATACTTCCCCATTTAGCAGAGTATATGCGCAAGGCATAGGATTTAAACCTCTTATAAAATTTAAAATTTCACGGGAATTTTTATTCCAGTCAATTTTTCCAAATCCCTTTTCAATTTTTTTAGCGTAACAGGAAAACCTGTCATCCTGTTTTTCAGGCTTCGCCTCGCCTCTTTCAATAAGATCAAGAGCTTCTATCAACGCGACGGCGCCAACCGGAGCCATTTTGTCATGTAAAGAACCGTATGTTTCCCCGTCGTCAATATAAATCTCTTTTTTTATAATCATATCCCCTGCATCAAGGCCCTTTTCCATATACATAATTGTGACCCCCGTAATCTTCTCACCGTCAATAATCGCCCTCTGGATAGGGGCCGCGCCTCTGTATTTTGGCAAGAGAGAACCGTGAACGTTGATACATCCATACTTAGGCATATTAAGAATTTTTTCGGGTAAAAGCTGTCCGTAAGCCACAATAACAAAAACATCAGCCTCAAATTTCTCTAGTTTGGACATAAACTCATCATCTCTTATCTTTTCGGGCTGAAAAACGGGTATATTGTTTTCAAGAGCAATATCTTTAACAGGAGGGGCAATCGTTTTTTTCCCTCTCCCCTTAGGTCTGTCCGGTTGTGTAACAACTCCCACAACATCATGTTTCTCAATAAGAAATTTTAGAGTAGGAACAGCGAATTCAGGAGTACCCATAAAAATAACTTTCAAAAAAATCACCTCGAATAAAACTAATATTATAAAATAATCTATATAATGTATTTTTCAGTTTTCATATTAAAATTATTATATAAATCCTCAAGTAAGTCAATAGAAAAAACAATATCTGAATTCATATCATCAGAAATAATTCTATATTTATAATTAAAAAAACTCAAATCGCCGTTTTTTATAAATTTAACCCCTATATGACTGTCTAAATATGAATAGTGGTAAAAAACTTTTTCAAAATCAATATCAATATCTTTCTCAAAAAAGATAAAATGAGAAAACTTATTTTTCAAAAAATCAAAAGAAACCATACAATTACTTTCAACTTCATAAAACCTATCATTTTTTACAATATAACATTTTTTATTTTTTAATTTAATTTTATTAAAATGTTCCTTTTTATCAAACAAAGTTTTTTCCATATATATAACGGCGACAAATTTCTCCTTTTCCCAAAAAGGTATTTGAAGTTTGTCCAAAAGATATTTCATCCTCACATAGTTTGTATGATTTTTAAACACATAGTATAAATTTCTCTCAATAATATCTAAAGAATAAAAAAACTTTTCTCCCCCAAACCAAATACCGTCTCCAAACATTTTTTTTAATCCCTTTGAATAATTGCTGATAATAACAGTATTACAGGCTATAATCTCAAAAACCCTTCTCGCAAACATAGTCTTTGAGTTTTTAACAGTATTTACGTTAACAGCGTATTTCGCCTTTTTAATTATACCGCCAAGCTTGCTAAAAGGCATGTTCCCTTTGTTAAATTCCGAATATTTTTCAGGAAAAACCGTATCGGGATTATCAGAGTTAAAATATCTGTCATATATTTTCAAATCTATTTTCTCGTTTAACACGCTGTCAAAAATATTTTCCATATCGAGGCATCGTTCTTTCTCATTATTATACCAACTTCCCGCGAAAACAGCCTCATTATTTTTAGGAAAAGAGTTTAACGGATTAAAGATTCTCGGAGAAAAACCAAACATAAGTACATAAACGTTCTTCGCGCCTAATCTTTTATATTTTTCCACACATTCCTCACAAGTAGTAAATATATACTCAAAATTTAAAGCTGTGTCAATAAAATCATATTTAAAATTGCCAAAATAGGTAGGGTCCTCTTTATTCCAAAAAACAGTTTTTATATTGTGCCTCTCACAATAACTTATTATAGAAAAAATAACTTTTCTCGTCTCATAAATAACATTTCCGTTTTTATAAATTTTACCTCTCCAGCAATTATTGTATTCTTTTATTCCCGACCACGCCGATTCGCAAAAAAACACATCCGGTTTAAACTCTTCCATAACTTTAAACCAGTTTTTAGGAGTAAGAAACACGCTTTTACACTCAAGAGAAAAACCCTCATAAGTCATATCATCACATACAAAAGCGATTTTTACCTCTTTTAAAGAAATAGGCTTATCAAGTACTTTTTTATAATCGCTTTCATTCTTAATTTTCTTATTTATAATAAATTCACTTGAGTTTTTGTTTTTTATCCCCATGAGCTTCGAGTACATAAAAAAAGCAGTCGTAGCGACTATCTTTAAATCACTAAATTTTCTGTAACGTTTTAGCATAAATTTTTTAAAGCTCATTTTTTTCACCTTTCCGGCTTCCAAGAGAATATTTTTTTATTCCGTTTAACAAATGTGACAAAGTATAATAAAGCGACAAAAAAACATTTGTCTTTAGCTCTCTGTGCACCCTGTAAGTCATAACGGCTGATTTGAATCTGTTCCTTGATTTTCCCTTTGGCGTAAGCCTGTATTTTAAAAGAGGTTTGTTTATTCCATAAGCCATATTGTATTTTCTCAATATCATAAGCCAATTTAAATAATCCTCATGCAAACTGTCCCTCTCCATAGGGAATTCCTCAGCTACACTTTTTAAAAGTACGACTGAGGAACAAGGAATTAAATTCTTTTTTAAAAGTTCGGTGTAATCAATTTTTTCAGGAACCGAAATAACCCTGCCAGTACTTTTCCCGCTGTCTGTTATAAGTTCCCTCCCCGTATAAGAAAAAACAGCGTTGTTTTTTTCCAGCAAATTAATTTGTTTCATAAGCTTTCCGGCTTCCCAAAAATCATCTACGTCAAGAAAGGCTATATACTTCCCTTTAGCCAGAGCCACGCCTTTATTTCTTGTTTTTGATACCCCAAGAGACTTTTTATTTTTTAAATACACAATATTATCATATTTTTTTATATATTCTTCCATTATCTCATCAGTATTATCATTTGAAAAATCGTTTATAAAAATAATTTCCAAAGAAACGTTCTGTGATAAAACAGAATCAATAGCGTCTTTAATATATTTAGCGCCGTTATAGCTCGGTATTATCACAGAAACAACCGTTTTTTGACTCCTCAAATCATACACCTCTGTTACTTTATAAAAATTATCATAACTTCTCTCTTATATACATATTTAATTAAAATTACAGCGTATCTAAAAATTAAAAGACTCGCGAAAAATAAAATAAACTTAAAACGGTTTTATCTTTTATAATTTTATAAAAGTTACCGCTTCAATAACTTTAACAATTTCCACATAATTTTTGTATACACTATAACTTGACCCAAAATCTAAAAATATAGATTTCTTAAATTTACTCAGAGCCCTCGATAACTTTATCGACATATAAAATTCCGTCAAGGTGGTCCGTTTCATGACACAAAGCGACCGCCAAAACTCCCTTGCCCTCGATAACAATTTTTTCACCGTTTCTGTTTAAAGCTTCTACTTTAGCGTATTCAGGACGTAAAACTTTTCCCATTTGCCCAGGAAAACTAAGACACGCTTCCTCAATAACCTTCTCTCCCTTTGTCTCAATAACAACAGGATTAATAAGCTCGATAAGACCGTCTCCAACATCAATAACGACAACTTTTTTTAAAATACCCACCTGTGGGGCGGCAAGTCCCCCTCCGTTGGCGTCATACATCGTTTCCGCCATATCGTCTAATAGTGTTATTATTTTTTCATTAATTTCTTTTACATCTTTTGACTTTTTTCGTAAAATTTCGTCATCCTCAACTCGTATCTCCCTTATAGCCATTAAAAACAGTTCCTTTCTTAAATCACATAATATATACCGGATTTAAAGTTATATTAATGTTTATCCCACTTAAATCCTTGCCCTCTTTAAGCTTGTCAAGACAATATAAAACATAATTTTTTAAATTCCTCTCAACTACGCCCTTAACAATAATTTTCCATCTATATTGACTTTTTATTTTAGAAATAACCGCCGGGGCTGGGCCTATATGCTCAAACTGATTATTTTTATTGAATTTCAGCATTATATCAAGAAATTTATAAAGAGCCTTGATAATTTTCTTTTCATCCTCTCCTGTAAACATAATAAAAAATATATTTGTAAAAGGAGGATACATCATTTGTTTTCTGACGGCTATCTCATAATCATAAAAAGAAATATAATCATTGTTTTTAGCGAATTTTATGCTATAATGCTCCGGATTATAAGTTTGAATAAATACCCTGCCTTTTATAGCGGAACGGCCAGCCCTACCTGAAACCTGTGTCAACATTTGAAAAGTATTCTCAGCACACTTAAAATCCCCAGAATTAAGGGACATATCCGCCGCTATAACGCCCACAAGGGAAACATTTGGAAAATCCAAGCCCTTGGCTATCATTTGTGTGCCTATAAGAATGTCCGCCTCTCCCGCGGCAAATTTTTTAAGAATATTCTCATGTCCATGCTTTCCGGATGTAGTATCCATATCCATACGTAAAATCCTCGCCTCCGGAAAAAGTTTTTTTGTTTCCTCCTCAATCTTCTGAGTACCAGCTCCGAAATATTTTATATATTTAGAACCGCATTGAGGACAATTCTTTGGATTAGAGATGTTTTTGCCACAATAGTGACATACAAGCCTATCGTTGCTTAAATGATAAGTAAAATTTACATTGCAATCTTTACACTCCATAACATAACCACACTTACGGCAAGAAACAAAAGTTGAGTATCCTCTCCTGTTTAAAAATAAAATAGTCTGCCTATTATTTAAAAGATTATCCTCCACAGCGTTAAGAAGCTCATCGCTGAATACGGACTTATTCCCTTTTTCAAGTTCTTTTCGCATATCAATAACATTAACGTCGGGAAAACTCCTGTTTACCCTATTTTTAATCGTTATAAGGTCAAACTCGCCCATCTTCGCTTTATAATAAGTCGATATGTCAGGAGTGGCGCTTCCCAAAACCGTAAGAGAACCTGTTATATTCCCTATTTCACGGGCAATTTCCCTAGCGTCATACTTAGGGGTTGTTTCCGACTTATATGTATGTTCATGTTCCTCGTCTATTATAATAACCCCAAGTTTAGAAAAAGGTGTAAAAACAGCGGATCTCGGTCCAATCATAATTGAGATTTCTCCCTCTCTCGCTTTTTTCCACTGGTCAAATCTCTCACCCACCGAAAGCCTTGAGTGCGTAAAAGAAACTCTTTTCCCAAATCTGCTTATAAATCTGTTTACGGTTTGAGGAGTGAGAGATATCTCAGGAACAAGGACAATGGCCTGTTTTCCGTTTTTTAAAACCTCGTCGATAATTTGTAAATAAATTTCCGTTTTTCCGCTTCCGGTCACGCCATAAATCAACACAGGCTTTTTTTCCTTTTCGTATAATTTACTTTTTATAAAATCAATGGCCATTTTTTGCTCATCAGTAGGAACAAAAGGTTTTGTGAAATTAACGTGCGAAAAATCGAGAACCTCTCTTTTAACTTCCCTGTCAAAAATCTGTATAAGACCTTTTTTCTCAAGGGCTGTAATAGGAGCTGAGTTTATATCGAGAAACATTTTTATCTCATTTACTGAAGTTCCGTCAAACTCCAAAAGAAAATTTAAAACTCTGCTTTGAAGATTGCCTCTTGAAACACATTTATCAAAAAGAACATTAAAGTCTTTCTTCTCCCTGTTAAGATATACATACCGCGAAACTTTGTCTTTTACAACCGACGGCATAATGCATCTTAAACATTCTGCGAGAGTAGTGTAATACTTCTCCCTCATAAATTTCGCTAACATAATCGTATTTTCAGAAAATATCGGGTATTTGTCCATAATTGATACAATGTATTTCAACTTATTAAAAGGGATTTCCGAGCTTTTTGAAAAACCGATAACATATCCCTCATAATTTTTATTTCCTTTTCCAAAAGGAACAATAACACGCATACCAATACGTAAATCCGCCTCAAAACTTTCAGGAACAATATAATTGAAAATTCTATCTACGTTTTTATGAGCAATGGAAATAATTACCTCTGCATATTTCATTCATATACCGTCTTTCAAAAAATATAAAATTATTCTAACTCTTCTTTATCAAAAGTTTCTTCCGACATAATATCGTCATAATCATCATCAAAATCATTGTCGGATATTTCTAAGTCATCCTCAGTTAAATCATCTGAACCCTCATCGTCCGTTTCCGAAAAAATATCAAGTTCCGAATCATCTTCTCTCTCCCCAAATATCTCATTATCCTTTCTCGCGAATTCTTGATTCATTTCTAAATACTCTTCATCACTGAAAGCCTTTTTAAGATTTAAAACAGTCCCCTGCCCCTCCGGAACTACTTTTACTTTCTCCTGTCTTATTTCCTCAACAGCGGTTGATAAAGGTTTCCCTTGTTTTTCCTTAACCATTGGTTCGTCCCCCGCTATAAGCTGTCTCGCTCTTTTCGCGGCGGCAATAACAATCGTATATCTACTTGTAATTTCAGATACTTCCTCCGTGTCTTTATTAAGTACCTCCATTAACTCAGCGTAAGATGGTTTAAGCATTTAATTAACCCCTTTCAATATATTCTTTTTTAATATTGCGGTTTAAATATTATAAAAATAACCTTATGTCAATTCTAATACAGTATTAAAGAAAAAAATTATTTTATGGTATTGTATATCTTTAAAATTATCGTAAATTACTAAAATCATACTAAAAATATCAAAAAATCGTAAAAACCATGCGAAAACTCTTCAATTTCGCTTTATTTTCATAATGTTTCGAGTGTATTTCAGTTTTCAAATACGCTTTAAACTTCTTTAAATTACTTCACGCTTATAAAATATTTTTTATAAAATTCTCTTTAAATAGATTTGCTGTAATCAATCAGAATTTCTTTTAAATTAAGATTTCTTTTAGCTTTCATTTTCTCAGCATTAACAATATGCTCAATATCAACAACCGCCCGCTCCACAGAATCGTTAATAACAATATAATCATATTTATCAATATTATCAATTTCCTCTACCGCTCTTTTAAGGCGCAGTTCTATTTTTTCGGGAGTTTCCGTGGCCCTTCCCACAAGACGTTTCTCAAGCTCATCCATACTTGGAGGCGTTAAAAAAATAAGTACAGCCTCCGGATAAATACTTTTCACCTGTAAGGCTCCCTGTATCTCAATTTCCAAAATAACGGTTTTGTTATTTTCAATCCGCTTATTAACAAAATCTGTCGGGGTTCCATAATAATTTCCGCAAAAATCAGCGTACTCAAGAAGTTTTTTATCCTCAATCATCTTTTCAAATTCTTCTTTTGATTTAAAAAAATAATGAACGCCGTCTATCTCATTTTGCCGCGGTTTTCTTGTTGTCGCCGATATAGAAAGAGAATATCCGCTTTTTTCTTTAAGTTTTGAGACAACCGTTCCCTTTCCCGCTCCCGACGGACCTGATATTATTAAAAGAATGCCTTTTCCATTTGTCATTTACAATATCTCCTAATTTAAAAATTTTATTCTTCGCCAGTTTCATTTATCTCAATTTCCATATCATCGTTTTCAGGATTTTCCATATCTTTCGCGACAATTCTGTTCGCTACAGTTTCCGGTTGAATTGAGGATAAAATAATATGTCCGCTGTCCGTAACAATAACGGCTCTTGTTCTTCTTCCATAAGTAGCGTCAATAAGCTTTCCCTCATCTCTGCTGTCCTGAATAAATCTTTTTATGGGCGCCGACTCAGGGCTTACTATAGCAATAATTCTGCCGGCGGGAACAATGTTTCCAAAACCGATATTAATAAGATTAACGCTGTTCATAAATAAAACTCCTTTTATTATTCAATATTTTGAATTTGTTCCCTTACCTTTTCAATTTCACTTTTAATTTCAATAACAGTATTGGTAACACTCAAATCCGTAGTCTTTGAACCTATTGTATTTACTTCCCTGTTCATTTCCTGAATAAGGAAATCAAGTTTTCTCCCCACAGGCTCCGTCTCCTCTAAAAATAACCTCATTTGAGAAATATGGCTCATAAGCCTTGTTATTTCCTCGTCAACACATACTTTCTCAGAAAAAACAGCTACCTCCGTAAGGATTCTGCTCTCATCATAACCCATATCCTCAAGCTCTTTAAGCCTTTCTCTGAGCCTTTCCTCATACCTTTTTTCCGCGTAAGGGGCGCGTTCATTAACAAACTTAACTTTTTCGTCAATAGAGTTAAGTTTATCATAAATATTTTTCTTTAAAGCTTCCCCTTCACTTTCCCTCATTTTCATAAAGTTTGAAAGAGCGATTCCAACAGCATTAAATAATGGCTCGGAAATTTCATTTTCATCACTGTTCTCAAAAGAGTTTCTCTCAACAGTCAAAACCTCCGGAAATCTGGAAATAAGACCGACAGATATATCGTCATGCGCCCCGTATCTTATCTTTATATTCTCAAGAGCCTCAATATAACTATCCGCAATAACTTCATTCAAATTTATTTTTATATCGTTTTTATCATAAGTCTCAAAAGAAACATAAACGTCCGTTTTTCCTCTGAAAATTTGTTTAGAGACAATTTTCTTCACATAATCCTCAAATGAAATCATTGTTCTCGGTATTTTAACACTAATATCGTTATATCTGTGATTGACTGATTTTATTTCCACAACAAATTTACGGTTATGTAGAGTACATTCACCTCTTCCATATCCCGTCATACTTCTCATAACAGTACCCCCTTATCAGAGAAAATATTGATTAATTATTAATAAAACAATAAAATATCATCAGCTCGTTAACATATATGTTTTAAACACTTCTGTTAATTAAACGCCGTTAGTCTCAGAAATCATAACAGTACTTTATATAATAACAAAAAACTTTTTTAAGTATATATTCTCAAATTAATCAATATTTCTTTAATTTTTTAAAACATTTGACTGTATACCGTATCTTCTATTATAATATGTAATGAAAACTATTGCAATAATTTATAAAAAAACTTTGGAGGTTTTATTATGGCGTTTGATGGAATAGCGATTTCAAATATAAAAAATGAGTTAAAAACAAAATTACTTGGAGGAAGAATAGATAAAATATATCAGCCTGAAAATGACGAGATAATCATTTCCGTAAGAAGTCTTGGAAAAGCTTATAAAATTTTAATTACCGCTAACGCTTCACAGCCTAGACTTCATCTTACGGAAAAAAACAAGTCTAACCCTATGCAACCTCCTCTATTTTGTATGGTTTTAAGGAAATATCTGTTGAGCGGAAAAATAATTGATATAACACAGCCTAAATTTGAGAGAATACTTATTATTCATATAGAATCTATAAATGAGCTCGGAGATTATTCCGAAAAAAAACTTATTGTGGAAATTATGGGAAAGCACAGTAATATAATTCTTATTGATGATAATAATATAATTCTCGATGCCATAAAGCACATAAGCCATGAAAAAAGCTCTGTCAGAGAAGTTCTTCCAGGGAAAAAATATTTTTCTCCGCCTTCAAAAAAAATAGACTCGTTTCTGTTAAATGAGGAAAACTTTTTCCTTTCAGTTAAAAACAATATTGAAAAAAAGCTTCAGAATTTGATTTATGAATCTTATAATGGAATAAGCCCGTCATTCGCGTCTGAGATTTGCTTCCGGACCGGACTTGACGCTTCCGATAATGTAGGAGAAACATCTGAGATTAACCTAAAAAAATTATATGAGAATTTTAAATTAATTGTTGAGAAAATAAAAAATAATGATTTCTCTCCTGAAATAATTTACTCAGAAAAAAATAAAATTATTGATTTCTCTTCTATTGAAATGACACAATATAGCTCATATAAAAAACAAAAATTCTCATCAATCTCTGATTTACTGGAATTTTTCTATACTGAAAAAGATTTGCTTTACAGAATAAATCAAAAATCACAAGATTTAAAAAAACTTATAACAAATAATATTGAACGATGCGTAAAGAAAAAAGATATACAGATTAAAACTTTAAAATCAATTTCAAACCGTGATAAATTAAGATTATACGGAGAACTTATAACAGCAAATATATATGCCGTTCCTAAAGGCGCCGTTTCTTTCACGACAAAAAACTTTTATGATGAAAATTTAGAAGATATAACAATTCCTATAAACCCTTTATTAACCCCCTCTGAAAACGCTCAAAAATATTTTAAACAATATAACAAAGAAAAGAGAACTTTCTCAGCGCTTCAAGTACAAATAAAACAAAACGACGATGAACTTGAATACCTTGAGGGGATATTGACTTCCTTACAAACCTCGTCAAATGAACAGGATATAAAAGAAATCCGGCAAGAACTTTACGAACAAGGATTTATCAAAAAACTAAAACAACAAAAAGGAAAAAATAAACCTGTGAAATCAAATCCCTTACACTATATTTCTTCCGATGGTTTTAATATTTACGTTGGAAAAAATAATCATCAAAACGACGAGCTTACTTTAAAAATCGCTCGAAATAATGATATATGGCTTCATACAAAAAAAATACCTGGTTCTCACGTTATAATCGTCACAGAAGGAAAAGACGTTCCCGACACAACTTTAAACGAAGCCGCTCTTTTGGCGGCGTTTTACAGTAAGGGAAAAAACTCGGCTCTTGTTCCCGTGGACTATACACAAAAAAAATTTGTGAAAAAACCATCGGGCGCGAAACCCGGAATGGTAATTTATGAAACAAATAAAACAGCGTATATAACGCCTTCAGAAGAAAAAGTATCTAAAATAAAAAAAGCGGAATAAATAACTTCCGCTTTAATCTTCAGGATTAATTTACGCGTTTGATGAGAAAAATTTCTAAAAATAAATATAATTACAAAAAACTATTAAAATTTCTTTCTCGCGAAGCCGCCACAAAAATAATATAAAGCGGCTTCACGATTAGAGTTTATATATACAGTTAAATCTCACAGAGGTATGTGTTTAAATAAAATTCTCAACCAAAATACCCCGTCTTTTCAGCATATAACACTAATTATAAATCGTCGTCTTCTTTATCATCTATAATATCGGTCGCGCTACTGCGCGCGTCAAAAGATAAATTATTTCCCCCCGTTTTGGCAATAATCTCGAAACCCGCGATTTCAGCCAATTCGCAAATAGATTTTTTAGAAACTTTCTTACCTTTATATTCAATAAGATCGTCCATATCTCCTGTAAACACGTCGGCTGGTTCATACTTTTGCAATACAATTCTATCATTACTTGTAAAAATCTCCAATGGGTCTTTAATATTAATATTAAGTTTTTTTCTTAACTCGACGGGTAAAACTATTCGTCCAAGTTCGTCAACTTTACGTACAATTCCTGTTGATTTCACCAAAACCACCTCCACTTCAAAATAATATTATTATTCAATTCAAAAATAAATAAGTTCGTTGGCTGAAAATCCTTTTGCCGTATTAGCGTCGGTTAATCATATTCTCCCTCCGTCACAAAGCGAAAATAATTTTCATCGCGCCTCCTTTTTTCTCATTTTCAAGCTGTTTAACTATAATATTAATTAAAAGACATCATAATAAATAAAACCTTACATTATTATGATTATATCAATTCCATCAACATATTAATATATTTATATACGTGTCTTTATTTAAGATTATAGCGATTCTAATATAAATCAGGAAAAGAAAAAATACTTTGCTGAAAACTTTTTAAATCGCTTAAAAATTTTCTTTACGCATTAGACATTTAAAAATCAAAACACCTCGCGCTTATAAAATATTTTTCTGAAATTCTTTTTTTATAGATAGAATTACTATAGTAAAAACTCATCAATCGCTCCTGTTGACATTATAGTATCATATATAATACAAAAAGTCAATATGTTACAAAAAAAGTTTTTTTACGATATTATCTTTTTGTGCATTTTATCATAATATATTTATCAATTTATTGATTTTTTTAACATATTATCTCATTTTTGTAAAATAATGTAATACTACCTTTGTAAAACTTTATTTGTAACCATTTCCAAAATAATACAAATAATAACTGTTTTAGTTTTAAGATACATATTAAATATAAAAGTATAATATATTTTAATAAAACGCCAATTAATTCTCAAACTATCAAATATTTAAAATATATAAGGAGGAATAATATGCTAAATTATTTGTGGGGAGGAATGATTTTAATAGGTATAGCCGTCGCCGCCTTTACAGGAAAAATGCCTGATGTCACAAACGCCGCCATAGATTCGTCTAAAGAAGCCGTAACAACCTGTATAACAATGACAGGTATATTATCAATGTGGACGGGACTTATGAAAATAGCGGAAAGCTCCGGACTTATAAAAATACTCTCAAAAAAAATGGCGCCCTTTTTAAAGTTTCTATTTCCTGAAATTCCAAGAAATCATAAAGCGCTCGATTACATATCAACAAATATAATAGCCAATATATTTGGTTTAGGATGGGCGGCAACCCCCGCTGGAATAAACGCGATGGAGGAAATGCAAAAATTAAATCATAATAAAAAATACGCGAGCCGCTCAATGTGTATGTTTATGATATTTAATATGTCGAGTCTGCAGATTATTTGCGTAAATTTAATAGCCTATCGTACTCAATATCACTCGGCTAACCCTTCTGAAATCATAGGCCCTGGGCTTTTCGCCACGTTTGTCTCAACTGTCGCTGGTATTTTATTTGTGAAAATTGTTGAGAGGTGGAAATACAAATGAGTTTTTTAATATTAATTTCTGATTTAATGGTTCCTTTGATATTCGTGTTTATAATATTTTACGGATATTCAAAAAAAGTTGAGATATACGATGTTTTTGTGGAAGGCGCTAAAGACGGTTTAAAAACTGTTCTGCAAATTTTACCAACATTAATAGGTCTTATGGTTTCTGTCGGAATACTTAGAGCCTCCGGTGCCCTCTCTCTCCTTGAGAAATGCGTTTCTCCACTCGCTGACGCTATAGGATACCCAAAAGAAACCGTTCCTCTTACATTTATGCGTTTAATTTCCTCATCCGCCTCAACAGGCATACTTTTGGATTTATACAAGACTTTCGGACCAGATTCTTTTATCGGGCGCTTTGTAAGCGTAATGATGAGTTCAACAGAAACCATAGCGTATACAATGAGTATATACTTTATATCCGTAAAAATAACAAAAACCCGTTATACTCTACATGGGGCTATATTCGCCAATATAGCTGGGGTTATAGCGAGTTTATGGATAAGCAACTTGCTTTGGGGCAACTGATTGCAATACTAATCTCATTAAAAAAATGAATATAATGTATCCGCGTAACATAAAAAACAAAAAAATTATTTTACTCAAAATTTCTCGAATCGAGATCGGCGGGAAAACAAGCCTTAAATCGGCTTTCCCAAAGTGAAAACGCTGATTTCTTGGTACCTCCACGTCCATAAAATACTTTTTTGTCTTTATATTTGTTTGGCGATTAAAACTCGTCTAAACATATAGGAGACACGCGTAATTAGATAAAACAGATTTGCGATGATATTTTTCCACTACTTTTTCAAAACCTCTTAACACAGTCTCCGACTATACTTGCGCCGCAAACTCAAACGCCGGCAACCCAGCCAGTTTCCGCTGAAAGCTAAAACGCCGATTCTCAAACTTTTTCTTATCATGAAAAGCATACTCACAAATCTGTTTTATCTAATTACGTAGTATTTCCCATAATTCATAATAAATTAATTTGACGTACATTATTTAAAATGTTATAATGAAATTCAGTTATTTTAGGGAAACGCCGTAAAATATGACACAATACAAAATTATTTTTAACAACCTTATAACATGCCTATTCAAAAACCTATAAAATAGCGTGTAAATACATCTTTCGCCGTTATATTTTGACTGATTTTATTGAAGCACAATACAAGTATCTCTGAGAAATAAACTTTGCCTATCAGAAAAATTCATTTTTATAGCTATGTTTAAGGACTCTGAACAAGTTTATTAATTTTGGCAAAACAATAAACAATAAGGCTTTAATAAAATCCAATAATCAAGAAATTATTTTATTGTTTCACATTATAAATTTAAACGGCAAAATTATATAATAATATAATTTTTATTTTCTTTAATTAATTATTCTAACTGAGGATTAACATAAATGTCAATGAGAATTAACACAAAAAAGGAGCGATTATATGGATAAGGATAAAAACCGCTGTCCTAAAGGCGGAAAAGGCATAGGTGGGCAAGCTGTTATAGAGGGTGTAATGATGCGAGGTAAAAAAATATACGCCCTTGCCGTAAGAAACAGTTCCGATAAAAAAATAAATATTGAGAAAAAACCTGTAAGAGTTTACTCCGAAAGATGTAAAATATGGGGATTTCCTATAATAAGAGGCGTTGTTTCCTTTGTTGATTCTCTTGTCCTCGGTATGAAAATAATATCAAGATCAGCCGAAATGTCTGGTCTAAGCGATGTTTCAGCTGAAGAAGATGAAAAGCCTTCCCGTTTTGAACAATTTCTCGACAGAAAATTCGGTGATAACCTTGGAAATTATATAATTTACTTCAGTGTTTTTCTTTCAATAATACTTTCTATCGCCATATTTATGGTTTTGCCTGTGTGGATAGGAAATTTATGCAACAAAGTGCTTCACTTAGAGGCTTATTTTCTCGGAGTAATCGAGGGCTTTGTGAGAATATTAATATTTCTTGGATATATTATATTAACGGCTCAGCTTAAAGATGTTAAGCGTGTCTTTATGTACCACGGAGCGGAGCATAAAACAATAAATTGCTTTGAACACAACGATGAACTCACCGTTGAAAATGTAAAAAAACACACAAGACTCCATAAAAGATGCGGGACAAGCTTTTTATTTTTGGTAATGATTGTAAGTATGCTGGTGTTTTTATTTTTAAATATAGATACGGTATGGATAAGAATTGTATCAAGAATACTGCTTGTTCCCCTTATAGCCGGTATATCTTATGAAATAATAAAATGGGCGGGAAGAAACGATAATCTCCTTGTAAAAATAGTGAGCGCTCCTGGTCTCGCTCTTCAGCTTGTAACTACAAAAGAACCGGATGATTCTATGATAGAGGTCGCTATATCGGCGTTAAACAGCGTTTTAGATGAAGAACCTGAGGAACCGATTAAATCGGCTGACTCGTCAAAATGAGCCCGTCTAATGTAAAAGAATGGCTTTCATACGGGAAAAACATTTTAAAAAAATCGAAAATTGAAAGTTATTCAATAGACGCCGAGGTTTTGTTAATGACTGTACTAAATTTTACAAGAACAGAACTTTTTACAAAAGACAGTTACGACCTTACAAAAAATGAGACAGGAAAATATATGAAATTTCTTGAGAAAAGAAAGAATTTTATGCCTGTTCAATATATAGTTGAAAAATGTGAGTTTATGGGTCTTGACTTTAATGTAAACCCATCGACGTTAATTCCAAGAGGAGATACTGAAATCCTTGTCGAATACGCTATAAACTCAATTAAAAAAAACAAATTTAAAACAGTTCTTGACATAGGAACAGGCTCTGGAGCTATAGCCGTGTCAATCGCCTATTACTGCCCAAACGTAAAAGTTACCGCCGCCGATATCTCTGAAAAAGCTTTAAAAACAGCAAAAAAGAACGCTGAAAAAAACAGCGTTCGCCAAAGAATCGATTTTATAAAAAGTGATATTTTTGAAAATGTAATATCAAAATATGATGTTATAATTTCAAATCCGCCGTATATAAAATCCGATGTTATAAAAACCCTTATGCCGCAGGTAAAGGAGTATGAACCAATCTCAGCTTTGGACGGCGGAAACGACGGATTATACTTTTATAAAAAAATAATCTCAAATTGTGAAAATTATTTAAATAAAAACGGAGAATTGCTTTTTGAAATAGGATATGACCAATCTTTTGAGGTTTCAAGGCTTTTATCCGAAAAAAATTTTACAGAAATAAAAACAACTAAAGATTATGCTGGACTTGACAGAGTCATATCATCTGTATATAAATAATTATAGGGAGGACTTTATACTATGCTCAATAGATTAGAGGAACTCGAGAAGAAATATATTGAGTTATCCGATAAAATCAACGACCCCGATATTATAAGCGACAATGAGTTATGGCGAAAACTTATGAAAGAACACAGTGATATAACGCCAATCATTGAAAAATATAAAGAATATAAACAAACGATAAAAGCTTATGATGAGGCTAAAGAAATGCTCGAGGATAACAGCCTTGACGACGATATGCGTCAGCTCGCGAAAGAGGAGCTTAACGAAAACGCCAAAAAAACAGAAATTATTCAAGATGAGTTAAAAATTCTTCTTTTGCCGAAAGACCCTAATGATGAAAAAAACGTTATCGTTGAAATCCGAGGCGGAACCGGCGGCGACGAAGCCGCTCTTTTCGCCGGCGACCTCTTCAGAATGTACTCAAGATACGCTGAACGTCAAAAGTGGAAAATTGAGATAATGAACGCTACGGAAAGCGACGCCGGAGGATTTAAAGAAATCGTGTTTATGATAAACGGCGCTGGCGCGTATTCTCGCTTTAAATATGAAAGCGGAGGACACCGAGTTCAGAGAGTTCCGGCTACCGAGTCAAAAGGAAGAATACACACTTCCGCCGTCACCGTCGCCGTACTTCCTGAGGTTGAGGAAGTAGACGTAAACCTTGATATGAACGATGTGCGAATCGACGTTTTCCGAGCTTCCGGAAACGGCGGACAGTGTGTAAACACAACCGATTCAGCTGTACGTGTAACTCATATCCCCACAGGAATAGTGGTTTCATGTCAGGACGAGAAATCACAGTTAAAAAACAAAGATAAAGCTCTCAAAGTTCTTCGGGCTAAATTATATGACCTTGAACTTGAGAAACAACACTCTGAAGTTTCCGCCGAGAGAAAAAGTCAGGTAGGAAGCGGAGACAGAAGTGAAAAAATGAGAACATACAATTTTCCTCAAGGCCGAGTTACCGACCACCGAATCGGACTTACGCTCTATAAGCTCGATTCAATACTCGACGGAGATATTACAGAACTTCTTGACGCTTTAATAACTTCCGACCAAGCGGAAAAATTAGCTAATTTAGCTAACTAACCATATAGAACATAACTTTAGACCCCCGCTCATCAATGACTAATACATGTTAAAGCGGTAAATCAATTTTTTATTTTACTCTCAGTTCATTAAGCGTTAAATTTCCTTTAAACATCTCATAAGTAAAAATAAATATCCTCCAAAAAATAATATGGGGGATATTTATTTTTATATACATCAACTTTATAGTCGCTATAATTCAATAATAAACCTCTTTTAAAACCTTGCAGTAATTTCTAAAAGCTTGTGAAAAAAATATTTTACACTATAGCGAACTAAGGTGTATCTGAAAACTATAATAAACTATCAGTTATATACGCGAAATATCCAAAAAATTATTAAAAAATAAACGAA
>CAJTVH010000005.1 GCA_910579745.1 uncultured Clostridia bacterium
CTTCAGAAAAAAATGGATACAATATCCAAAACAGAAAAAAGCAGAGAAAGAAAAGAAAAACGAACAGCATATATAACAAATGATATAAAATGGCTTGAAAATCGTAAAAATTGGGCAGGTCTTATTTGCGTTGGTGCAATACATACAGAATTTGAAAGTAAAAAAGGAGTAACGTCAGAATGGCATTACTATATAACAAGCAAACATTTGACAGCAGAAGAACTTCTTTATCACGCAAGAAAGGAATGGTCTGTTGAAACAATGCACTGGCTTTTAGATGTACACTTTGAAGAAGACTTTTGTCGTGTTGAAGATAAAAATATACAGCAAAATCTTAATATGCTTAGAAAACTTGCTCTTAATATTATTAAACAATATAAATCAACATCTAAATCAAAAAAAGCTATTTCCAAAGTTATGTTTGACTGTTTACTTGATTGTACATCTTTACTAAAGGTTATATATGAAAATTGATTTCCGTGTCAACAATAAAATTATTTTACATATCATTGACGCTTTAACAATGTGTTTTTCCAATTATTCAATAACTATGGTAAAACAATAAAATAAGCACGCTCCAATACTCATAATATATTAAGGAATTATTTTATTGTTTCACACTAAAAATTTCGCTAATCACTATGGCTAATCACTATGATTGATATAATTTATTATACATTAATATTTTTTTCTTACAATGGAAATACATCATAGATTAAAAATATAATTGACAAACTTTCTTTAAAAAATTGTTTTTATTATCTTTCAAAACCTGTGACCTTGTACTTTCGCTTTCAGCGAAAGCTGGCTTCGCCGTCCGTGATTGTCTTTGCGGCGCGGGCATAACTTAAACTTATGTTAGTGGATTTTGGGAAAGTAATGGAAAATAACAGCCAAATATGTGAAGTTATATCGTATGATATTTTCTTAATAACAAGTTACCCTCTATATAATCAACAAAAACAAACAAGACTTTTTTTAAATTTGTCCTTGCATTTACATATAAAATCTGTTATAATAACAAACGATGATTTTTATACAAAAAATGCCGTGCTATTTTATAGTGTTAAACAGGCGTTTCTATATTTTTTGAAGGAGGTGTCGTCAAAATGGCTAAATGCGCAATCTGTGATAAAGCTAGACAAACAGGACACAGAATAAGTATTAACCGTAGTCAGGTCAGCAGACGTGCTAATAAAACTTGGAAAGCGAATGTGAAAAAGGTTAAAATCGTTGATAACGGAACCGTTAAATCAATCTATATCTGCACAAGATGTCTGCGCGCGAATAAAGTTACACGCGCTATCTAAAATTTAAAGCGGTTTTAAAAACGAGTGATGAAGAATACGTCACTCGTTTTTTACATTTTTATTCTTTTCGGCTTTTTTGTTTCTAAACAAGCTCTATGGCATAAGATAGCCTTTTTTTACGCTCTCGTCTATAATCCTCATCATATATTCTGAAATATCTGGATGAGCCAGCTTAAAAACTCTCCACGCTTTATTAAGCACCTGCTCCTTTCGTATACCGTTTTTTATCCACATTTCACCTTTAGTCAGATAATTAAGCGTAATAGGCTGTATTCTGTCTAAAATATTAGCGAAAACCGCTTCTTTTGTCTCTCCCTCGTCAAACTCCCGCCATAACCTTAAAAACTCTTCCTTTTGACTCTCATCAAGAAGCCCGTATATTTTCTCCGCTGATTTCATCTCACGCTCAGATTTGTCCTTGTTTCCCTCCTCGTCATATAAATAAGTATCCCCCGCGTAAATCTCCACAATATCGTGAATAAGAGCCATTTTAATACATTTTAAAATATCGGTCCCCTCTTCGGCGTATTCCTCTAAAGTTATGGCAAGCATACATAAATGCCATGAATGTTCAGCGTCGTTTTCATGCCTTGACCCATCTGAGATTAAAGATTGCCTGAAAACGTTTTTTAATTTGTCAATTTCAATTATAAAATCCATTTGTCTGTCGATTTTTCTCATTTAAACCTCCAAAAAAGCCTTGAAAAATGAAATTTTCTCATTTCCCAAGGCTTTTTAATATTTATTTTACAGCTTCAAAGCTCGCTCAACAACATTCTCAACGGTAAAGCCATATTTCTCAAAAAGTTTAGCGTAAGGACCTGATTCACCGTAGCCCTCCATACAAATAATATCGCCGTCAAGACCGATATATTTGTGCCAGCCGAAATCGGACGCCGCCTCAACAGCGAGACGTTTAGTAACCTTTTTGGGAAGAACGCTTTCCTTATATTCTTCGCTTTGCTCCTCGAAAAGCTCAAATGAAGGCATACTAACGACTCTGGCTTCAACGCCTTTTTCTTTAAGCTTATCATAAGCATCGTAAATAAGACCAACCTCCGAACCCGAAGCCATTAAAATAACATCAGGAACCTCTTTTTCAGAATCTCTTAATATATAAGCGCCTTTAAGGGCGTTTTTACCCGTTTCCTTTAAAAGTTTTGTTTTTTGCCTTGTAAACACAAGTCCCATAGGAGCGTCTTTTCTCGTAAGAGCGGCGTACCATCCGGCAGCGGTCTCGTTTGTGTCGCAAGGTCTGAAAACAATATAGTTAGGAATACTCCTCAAAGCGGCAAGCTGCTCGATAGGCTGATGAGTTGGGCCGTCTTCCCCGACGCCGATACTGTCGTGAGTAAGAACGCTTACAACAGGAAGCTTCATAATAGCTGAAAGTCTTAAAGACGGTTTCATATAATCACAGAATACGAAAAATCCGGCGATATAAGGTTTAAGCCCACCATGAACCATAATACCGTTGGCGATAGCCGTCATGGCGTGCTCTCTTATACCAAAATGGAAGTTTGAGCCGTCCGGCGTTTCCTTAGAAAAATATTCTCTTCCCTTCATAACAGTCATGTTTGACGGTGAAAGGTCGGCGGAACCTCCGAAAAGATTCGGAACAAATTTAGCCGCTTTGTTAAGCACAATCTCGGAAGATTGCCTTGTCGCTTTATCCTCTGTATAAGTCCAGAAATCCTCGTCGTCGTAAAGGGCTTTCGCGAAATCATTTTCCTGCCACTTCTTCCATTCAGCGGCGAGCTCTGGATATTCGCTCTCATATTTGGCGAAAAGCTTGTTCCAGTCCTCTTCTTTGGCCTTTAAAGATTTTTTGATATTTGATATTTCTTCTTTAACCTCGTCAGGGACAAAAAATTCCTCCTCATAAGGCCAGCCGAGATTTTCCTTTGTGAGCTTAATTTCCTCGGCACCCAAAGGAGCCCCGTGAGCGGATGGTTTTCCCGCCTTATTTGGAGAGCCGTATCCAATAATTGTTTTTACCTCTATTAAAGACGGCTTGTCCGTAACGGATTTCGCCTCCTCAATAGCTTTTCCGATAGCGGACGTGTCATTTCCGTCCAAAACTTTCTGGACGTGCCAGCCATACGCCTTAAACCTATCTCCGACATTCTCTCTGAAAGCTATGTCTGTACTTCCCTCTATTGTGATATTGTTAGAGTCATAGAATAAAATAAGTTTTCCAAGGCCTAAAGTTCCGGCTAGAGACGCCGCCTCAGCGGAAACTCCCTCCATCATACAGCCGTCTCCGCATAAAGCGTATGTATAATGGTCAACAATTTTAATATCGTCTTTATTGAATCTCGCCGCGAGATGACTCTCGGCGATAGCCATGCCGACAGCGTTGGCGATACCCTGTCCTAAAGGTCCCGTCGTTATCTCAACGCCTTTTGTATGACCATATTCAGGATGTCCCGGGGTCATAGAACCGAATTGTCTGAAATTTTTAAGGTCGTCAATAGTCAATCCGTATCCAAAAAGATGCAGTAACGAATATATAAGCATCGAGCCGTGTCCCGCTGACAATACAAAACGGTCTCTATCGGCCCAATCGGGATTTTCTGGGTTATGCTTTAAAAATTTTGACCAAAGAGTATAAGCGATAGGAGCGGAACCCATAGTAATTCCCGGATGCCCCGATTTAGCTTTCTCAATAGCCTCAGCGCTTAAAAGTCTTATTGTGTTAATGGCCATTTGTTCGGTATTCATAAAAAGTCCTCCTGTAATTTAATTGGTTTTCAAGGAAACGCCGATTTATTTAAAAACGTTATAAATTTAACCGGCTAAAGAAGTCCACACTTTTTAACCGCGGTCGCTTATCCTTTATCCTTAGCTGAAGCTATCCCACAGAATATAAAAGCGTTATGAAACGCTACGGATTTAAAGTATTTTTATAAAATAAAAACACTTATAGCCTTTTACTCGCATAAAACAGCTAAAATTATTTCCAGAGCTAAATAATCAGCGTTTCCCTCAATTACTAAAATGGTTTTAGGCGGAAATTTTTCTAAAAAAATGTAGAAAAACAGTGCCTTAAAATATATTTAACACTCGTAAAAATTTATTTAGGAACGCTTTCCCAGTCTTTTAAAAATCTTTCAATACCGTTGTCGGTAAGAGGGTGTTTGCTCATTTGAATAATTACATTATAAGGAATCGTCGCTATATGAGCGCCTGCTCTCGCCGCGTTTATAACGTGCAAAGGATTTCTTACGCTCGCGGCGATAACTTCTGTTGATATTTCATGAATATTAAATATATCAACAATTTCCTCAATAAGTAAAATGCCGTCATGCCCTATATCGTCAAGTCTTCCCAAAAACGGGCTTACAAAAGTAGCTCCTGCTCTCGCCGCCATTAACGCCTGAGCGGCGTTGAAAATAAGGGTAACATTGGTCTTTATCCCCTCTGAGGATAAAATTTTAACCGCTTTAAGTCCCTCTAAAGTCATAGGAACTTTAATAACGATATTTTTGTGAATTTTTGAGAGCTCTCTCGCCTCTTTAACCATTCCTTCGTGTTTTGTGTCAATAACCTCAGCGCTGATAGGCCCGTCAACAATAGAAGTTATTTCTTTAACAACATCAATAAAATTTCTGCCCTCTTTCGCTATAAGGGACGGATTTGTGGTAACACCGCAGATAATGCCCAGGTCGTTCGCTTCGCGTATGTAATCCACATTAGCCGTATCAATAAAAAGTTTCATAAAAATCTCTCCTGTCCGATATATTTTTGTTACAAATAAATTTTACCACATATTGATTAAAATTTGTATACTTTTTTTATAAAATATAAAAAATTATCAGACTTTTTCCAATTTCCAAATTAACCGCAAACACCGTTTAAAAGTTTTTCTAAACCACAATAAATGTGATATAATTTAAAATAAAAAAATCCATAAATTGTATCGCGCATAAAAAACAAAATTTGTGGCGTTTTGATAATTGTCATAAAATTTCAAAATATATTTTGTGTTAAAACAGACATGGGTATTTATTATTGATTTTATAATTTTTACACTCAGCGTAAACCCAATTTTTTTTCACAGTGAGATATTTACCATAATGAAACCTGTATAAAGAATGTTCATAACCAAATCAAAAACCAGATTGTTTTAACAAGTAAAAAACAAAATAAATCACGGCAAATGAAACGCTTGTTTTTTATAAAATTATTTAGTATAATAAATTACAAGTACCAATATAATACTAATCTCTCTTAAATTTATGTAATAAAACGATAAAAAAAAATATTTTAATAAAAAAAATTATTCATCGGAGAATTGAGTTTATGCCAAAAAAATTTAAATTCACATTTTATAATATCATAATGGTCGCGTTTTTGTTGTACGGAATGGGTCTGTTTATTTTCGGCGGTTATCAAGTCGGAAATCTCATGGTGTTAACGATAGGTATGGTTTTAGCGTTCTTTTATTTTTGTGAGATAAGAAATATTAACAATAAATTTGTAAATTTTTTAAAAATAGCCGTAATAGTCGGTATTTTAATAACGCTTTCGCTTATAATTTTTATAGCCTTTTCCTACGGGGTTCCCGTTTCCGATAAAAAAGAAGACGCGGTAATAGTGTTAGGGTGCGGCCTTAACGGCTCGGAGGTTTCCGATACGTTGAGAGAACGTTTAAACTCGTGTATAGAATACTCAAAAGAAAATCCTGACGCGGTAATAGTAGTAAGCGGCGGACAGGGCTTTACCGAAGAAGTGACGGAGGCGTACGCCATGAAAAAATATCTTGCGGATAACGGCGTGCCTGAGAAAAAAATACTTGAGGAGCCTTCCTCAAGCTCTACGTATGAGAATTTCGTAAACTCAAAAAAAATACTCGATAATTATTTTAAGAATAAAAATCCCAATTACAAAACGGCGTTTATAACAAACAGATTTCATTGTTACAGAGCCTATAATCTATCAAAAAACGCCGGAATAAACACCTCCTGCTTTTACGCTCCCGACGAGTGGAAATCCGCTGTCCCGTCATATTTAAGGGAAAGCCTGGCGGTTATAAAACTATGGGTATTAGGAATATAAATTATAATTGACTATTTCACAATATATCACAATATAAAAAATAAATAGGGAGAGAAAGTAATGTCAGCTTATGAGGGTTTTTCAAAAGTATACGATAAATTTATGGAGGACGCGCCCTATGATGACTGGATAAACTATTTAAAAAAAATATGGGAAAAATATTCCCTCTCGCCGAGACTTATAGCAGAGCTTGGATGCGGAACAGGAAATATAACAGAGAGACTCGCCGATATGGGATATGATATGATAGGAATAGACTCCTCGGAAAATATGCTTTCAAAGGCGAGAGAAAAAACAGGCAAAAACAAAGCGGAAGTTTTATATTTAAATCAAGATATGAGAGACTTTGAGCTTTACGGAACCGTTGACTGCGTTATAAGCCTTTGCGACAGTATAAATTATATCACGGAGTATGACGACCTGTTAAAAGTCTTTAAACTTGTAAACAACTATCTTGACCCCAAAGGTCTGTTTATATTCGACTTAAACACTATATATAAATTCAAAAATATTTTGGGGCAAAACAGCTTTTCCCAAACAGATGAGTCTTCCGCCTGTACATGGGAAAATTATTTTGACGAAAATGAGAGTATAAATGAGTATTACACAAATTTTTTTATAAAAGACGATAAAACGGGCCTTTATGAACGGTTTGAGGAAGAACATTACGAAAGAGGCTATACAATCGCGGAAATTAAAAAAATCATTGAGGAATCCGGACTTGAGTTTGTCGCGGTGTTTGATGAAATGACATTTTCACCGCCGAAAGATAACAGCGAGAGAATATTTTTTGTAGCGAGGGAAAAAGAAAAGTAATTTTATATTTATGTGACTTTTAATTACCTATAGCGAAACATTAAAAGAATAAACAGCTAAACTTTCGCGAATCTCTATAATATACAAACATTAATACGTGGAGAGATAAAATATTTCCCCGCCATATCGCCTTGACGGCAAAAATATTATCTGTTATATTGTTCCTCAAACAGAGCGATATAAACATAGGAGATGAAAATAAAATGGATTATATTTTAAGAGCTACCGCGGGAAACGGAAGCGTACGAGCGTTTGCCGCTAAAACAAAAGAAACGGTAAACATATCATTTTTAACCCATAAAACCTCGCCCGTGATGACAGCCGCTCTAGGAAGAACATTAACGGCGGGCGCGCTTATGGGCTGTATGTTAAAAGATGATAAAGACATACTGACGATAAATATAAAAGGAAACGGCCCAGGCGGCGGAATAATAGTCACGGCTAATAACAGGGTTGAGGTAAAGGGTTATTGTTTTAACAATTTAGTCGATATTCCGTTAAAGCCAAATGGAAAGCTTGACGTGTCAGGGGCTTTGGGCAAAGGGAGCTTTACAGTAATAAAAGATTTAGGCTTAAAAGAACCTTATGTCGGGCAAATTCCCCTTGTATCAGGAGAGATTGCCGAGGACCTGACTTATTACTTCGCGACCTCCGAACAGATTCCGTCAGCGGTCGCCTTGGGCGTTCTTGTTGACAGAGACTATACGGTAAAACAGGCGGGAGGCTTTATAATACAAATTATGCCGGACGCCGATGATGAAATCATTTCAAAAATAGAAAAGAAAATACAGGAAATGAAATCAATAACGGCTATGTTTGAGTCGGGTTATGAGCCTTCTGATATTTTAAACGACCTTTTGGGAAGTTTTAATCTTAATATCCTCGATAAAATCCCTGTAAGCTTTCATTGCGGCTGTTCAAGAGAACGTGTTGAGAAAGCCCTTTTGAGTGTGGGAAAAGAGGAACTTGACGACATTATTGAAAATGACAAAAAAGCCGTGCTTCATTGTCATTTTTGTAATACCGATTACGAGTTCGACGAGGACTATTTAAAAAAACTAAGAAATACGGTTAAATAACCTGTAAATAAAAACATGAAAATCTGTATGTATATTATATATAGATAATAAAAACACGAAAATCCTTTTTAATGGGAGTATGTTTTCAAACTATTTGAGTTCTATATGTTTTTCTAAGATTTAAAACAAAAATATTTTAAAGTAAAAATGGAGTTGATAGTAATGGCAAAAAATAAGAGAAAGGATTACTCAGGAATTATAGCTGTTATAATAGTGATTTTAATTCTTTTAACAGGCGCTTTTATGGTTATTCCCATGCTTAAAGACGAAATCTCCACAATAGATAAACCCGAGGTTACCGTCGCCGTAGGCTCCGAAAACCCTATATATTACACGGCTAAAATGAGTTTCGAGGGCAGCGTTGATAAATTAAAGAAAATAAGCGACGAGGAATACAAAGAACTTATTTCCGAGGCCCTAAACGATATAGGCGAGGAAAATTTAGCTGGGCCTGACAGCACTGATTACGTAAAAGAAAAAGTAAAAGAAAAGCTTATGGAAAAATTAAAAACAAGTAACTCAGATAATTTTAAAATAACCTCCGTTTTCATCGATAAATTTGTCGGAAGCGGTTACGCTCCCGCTCCGAAGAAAGATGGCCCCAGCGGAAAAGACGTGGCTGATATGTTTAAAACAAATAAAAATAAAAACAAATAAGAACTCAAATAGAATTTGAGCTTTACAAAAGGAAACGCTATGAAATATAAAATTTTAGAATTATTAAAAGCAAGCGATAATTTTGTTTCAGGAGAGGAAATAGGAAAAATTTTCAATATCTCCAGAAGCGCCGTTTGGAAAAATATACTAAAACTTAAAGAACTTGGCTATGATATAACCTCCGTAACAAAAAAAGGTTACTTTCTAAACGGCTCTTCCAATGTTTTAAATGATTATGAGATAAGAACCTCTCTCACGACAAAAATTTTCGGTAAAAATTTTTTATGTTTAAAAGAGACAGACTCTACAAACGAGGAAGCCAAACGTCAGGCTCAAAACAACATTCCCGATGGCTTTCTTATAACGTCTGAAAATCAGACGAAAGGAAAAGGCAGGCTCGGAAACAGCTGGAGTCACTCAGGAAATTCAGCTCTCGCCTTTTCCATTGTTTTAAAACCACCTTTAATTCCCGCTGATATAACTCCTTTAACGTTAATAACAGGGTTATCAGTATGCGAGGCTTTCAGAAAAATCGGCATACCCGCTTATGTAAAATGGCCTAACGATATAATAATAAATAATAAAAAAGCTGTTGGGATTTTGACCGAGATAAGCTGTGAGATAGAAAAAATAAGCTATGTCGTAATAGGAATAGGAGTAAATATAAACCAACCGTCTTTTGACGGCGAGCTTAAAGAAAAAGCTACATCTCTTTTTATAGAAACAGGCGAAATTTTTAAAAGGACTAAAATTTTAAACGCCATATTAAATGAGTTCGAGGGAAATTACTATAAATTTATAAGGACAAGCGATTTTACAGAGTTTATCGAAAAATATGAAAGCTTTTGCCTTAATATCGGAAAAACCGTAAAAGCCGTCTCAAAAGTAAGAAATATTTCGGGAATAGCTGTCGGAATATCAAAAAAAGGCGAGCTCATTGTGAAAAATGAGGAAACTAGCTCTCTTTCTTTTGTTTCCGGAGAATTTTCCGTAAGGCTTCAGGATGGGAAATATATATAACAAAATTTCCGAAAATTTTAAAGCCTCCATATCCACGTTTTCGCCAAAAGTCAGCACAAAAAAATAATTACTTGCCTTTAAATTGAGACACACTCAAAAATAAACTCTCACAATTAAAGAAGGAAATCAGTTTATGAAAAAAATTGTATTAAGCGCGGCGTCATGCTATAACAAAAAATATTATATAAATCCAAATATGGAAAAAAATCTTCCCTCCCAAATAAAAGACGAAATAAAAGCCCTTGTCGCGTCAATGGCTGAAAAGCTTCACTGTATATTCACCCTTGGGTTTTACGAAAATGGGAACATATATATTGAAACGTCAAGCGTGGAAAATGATTTTGACTTTGACGAGATAGGCGCTAAACTAGAAACCGAAAAAATAAAGAAAGAAAAAGCGGAGCTTTTAAATTCCCTTAACTTATGGTTTAAAGTAACTCGTAATAAATAGTTTCTTTGACGAAAGTGAGAATACCTAAAATGAATATAGGAAATTTAACCCTTAAAAACAATATATTCTTAGCGCCTATGGCTGGCGTAACCGATATTGTATTCAGAATAATATGTAAAGAGTACGGCTGCGGTCTCGTCTACTCTGAAATGGTAAGCGCCAAGGGGATTTCACATAACAATAAAAATACAAAAGAGATGCTTGAAATATCAGAAAAAGAAAGGCCCTGCGCCATACAGCTTTTTGGAAGCGACCCTAAAATTCTGGCGGACACGGCGAAAGAAGTTGAGAAAAACGCCGATATAATCGATATAAATATGGGATGTCCCGCCCCGAAAATAGTAAAAAATAACGAGGGGTCGGCTCTTATGAAAAATCCCGAGCTCATAGGAAAAATTATAAAAAGCGTTTCCTCCGCGGTTGAAAAACCCGTAACCGTGAAATTCAGAAAAGGTTTTGACGATACTTGTATAAACGCCCCAGAAATCGCCGAAATAGCGGAGAAAAACGGAGCGGCCGCTATAGCCGTTCACGGACGGACAAGAGAACAGTATTACAGCGGCGAAGCCGATTGGGATATAATAAAAGAAGTAAAAAAGCGAGTCCGTATCCCCGTTATAGGAAACGGTGACGTTGACAGCCCTGAAAAGGCCAAAGCCCTCTTCGACCACACTGGCTGCGACGCTATAATGATCGGCAGAGGAGCCGAGGGAAATCCCTGGATTTTCAAACGCGCGGTTCATTATATAAATACGGGTGAAATCCTTCCCGAACCGACAATCAGCGAAAAACTCACTCTCGCTTTAAATCATCTCGATATGCTCGTGAAATATAAGGGGGAATATATAGGAGTTCGTGAAATGAGGAGGCATTTGGGAAAATATATAAAAGGCATGCCCCACTGCGCCGAGGCTCGTTTTCACATAAATAAAGCTAAAACCCAAAAGGAGATATCTGACTTTGTGGAGACTCTTCTTTTAAAAAACTAAACTCATATTTATAACGACTCTCAAAATTTTTAATATGAAACAATAAAAAGTTTTTTTAATATATCATATTTTTGTAATTTCAAGAATAAGTCTAATCATAACCGGCGGCGGTCTTTTTCCCCGTCGGTTAAACAGCGTCAGGAGGATTAATAATGATAAAAAAAATAAATCTCTGGGATGGAGAAATCCCTTTTTTCAATGAGGAATACAACACGGTAGAAAATTTAAACGCTCCCGTAATAACAGCGTATACAATAGATGATGAAAAACCTCATCCCTGCGTAGTCATTGTCCCAGGCGGAGGATATACTCACAGGGCGGAACACGAGGGAGAGCCTATAGCGAAATGGCTTAATGAGAGAGGAATAAGCGCTTTTGTCGTAAATTATCGGGTTGAGCCTTATTCATATCCCGCTCCCGTCGTTGACGTAAAAAGAGCGCTGAAATATGTAAGGTTTTATTCTGATAAATTTAATATAAATCCTGATAAAATAGGAATTATGGGATTTTCGGCTGGCGCTCACGCGGCGTGTTTGGCGACAGAATATTTTGATGAGGAGGAGTTTCCCCCTATAGACGAGATAGATAAAACTTCGGCTAAACCAGCCGCATGTATACTGTGTTACCCCGTTATCACAATGAGCGACGAGTTTTGCCACCAAGGCTCAAAAGAGAGAATAGCCTGCGAAAACTCCGCCCTTTATGAAAAGCTGTCCTGTGAAAAACACGTGCGGGATGATATGCCCCCCGTCTTTATATGGCATACTTTCGAGGATAAAAGCGTTCCCGTAAGAAATTCCCTTGAGATGGCTCTTGCGTTAAATAATAAGGGGATTCCCTTCGAGCTCCACATCTACCCAAAAGGGAGACATGGCTTAGGTATTGTAAAATGCGCGGACGTCGAGGGAACAAACAAATGGACTGAGAGTTTTGAGAATTGGCTTGAAAGAACGTTAATGTAAAATAAAAAGTTTAAACGCTAATTTCTATAATAACTATACAACTTTTTCTTTATTTTATTTATAGTCTTATTAATAGCTTGCCTTGAAACATTATATTGTTCAGCGATTTCAGCGTCAGTAAATCGCTCAATAAATTTTAATACGCATATTTTAAATTCTTTCTCATTTAAAATTTTGCCTATGTCAGTTTTAAAAAGCTCGTCCTCAAAAAAACTTAAATTTTCTTTATAAGATACTTTTTCAATAAAAAATTCATAGCTTTCGTATAAAATATTTTTATAGCTATAATTTTCTATTCTTTTTGATAAGGCAATATACCCAAAATATATTGCCTTTTTTATATATGAAAGTATGTACACGTCAGATAAAATAAATTTGCCGCTATTTAATGGTATTTTTAATATACACTCAATAAAACATAACTGTAAGTCATTATAAGAATCCTCATAATTAAGTTTCCTCGCGTATTTTTTTATTAGCGGAAAAAATTTTTCACATAATTCTTCTACACTTTTGGCGTCATTCATTTGTCTGTTTTTAATTAAAGTAAATAATTCACTCACAAGATTTCCTCTTTTCAACAGAAAAATTCAATTAGTCTGTAAAGATGAAAATCTAATAAAATAGCAACCAATTTTCAAAAAAATATTTACGATTTTTTTACAAAAAACAGCTCATATTTTGTATAATTTGTGTATTAAATAAACTTTTATACAATATGCCTCTAATATTCATTTTATGTATCATAAATAATTGTACTAAATATTATAATACTATAAATATTTTATTGACATTATTATGATACTAATTTATACTAAAAGCATATTCTCATATTTATAAACAATAATAAAATCTGTAAAGGAGCATATCTTATGAAAAAAATTTTAATATGTTTAATAATATTGGCATGTTTTTTACAGCAGTCACTAGCATTTGCCGAAAAAATAAATCTCAAAACAGCATTAGAAATTGCTCGGAATACAACTTATGAAGAAGAATATATCTCGAGACTAAATTTTATCGCTGAACTTCTTAACTCTGATAGAACAAACGTTTCTTTCAGTGAGACTTGGCTGAGCTCTTATTTTGAGGATACTCCCTCAATGGCCCCCGGTGAAGATTTTTACAAAGGTAACGACGACATCGAACAGCTTAGAAGTAACTTTCATACACTCAACAAAGCAAAGAAAATAGGAATAATAAATGGTTACACTGACGGTACTTTTAAACCTTTTGAACCTATAACAAGAGAAGACATGTATTTAATCATGTACCAATATTTAACAAGCGGTATAATGAAAGTCAAAGATGGAAAGGAAATAAAAGAACCTAATTTACAAATTTTAGACAAATATAAAGACAAAGATAAAGTATCTCCATGGACTGCTGAAGCTATTTCTGCTTTTATTGATATGAATGTTTATAAAACTTATGATGATGATATGCTTAAACCAAAGGAATACGTCAACCCTATTGAAGCTTTAGTAGTTATTGATGATTTTTATAAAAATTATTTTGAGGAATATATTTTTTAAGAAATATATAATAAGTTAAATAAATTAAAAGAGCCGCTGATTTATTTTTGTTTCATTAAATCAGCGACTCCTTTAATTTTTGTATAAGCTTATAAAAAAAATTATTTCTTTGGTTTACAAAATTAATTGATATTCATTTATATTAAACATAACCGGTTATAAAAAATAAAAAAATAATTGGAGGTTGATTAAAATGAAATCAAAAATTGTAAACTTATTAATAGTAGCCACTTTATCTGTCAGATAAAAATCTAATAAAATAGCAACCAATTTTCAAAAAAATACTTACAGTCTTTTACAAAAACAGCTCATATTTTGTATAACTTGTGTATTAAATAAACTTTTATACAATATGCCTCTAATATTCATTTTATGTATCATAAATAATTGTACTAAATATTATAATACTGTAAATATTTAATTGACATTATTATAATACTAATTTATACTAAAAGCATATTCTTTATATTTATAAACAATAAAATCTGTAAAGGAGTATATATTATGAAAAAAATTTTAATATGCTTAACAGCTTTAACATGTTTACAACCATTACCTATATTTGCGGAAGAAGAGGATAAAAAACCTGAACTTATAGAAGAAGTCATTCATAGCCCAACTTATAATAGTGAATATATTACAAGATTGGATTTTATAGATGAGCTTTTTAAACAAGAGAGAATAAATTGTCTCGAATCTACCTTATATTTTCCTGAGAGCTTTAATGATATAACTTTTGAATACTTTTTAAGACCTGATAATTATGTTGATAATTATCAGTTTAAATTAAACCATACCCATAAACTTAATATGTTAAAAATAGCAAAAAAAGCCGGAATAGTAACCGGTTACCCTGACGGAACATTTCGACCTGACTCCCCTTTAACAAGGGAAGATATGTACTTAACTATATATCGCTATTTAACAAGTGGAAAAATAAAAATTAAAGACGGACAAGAAATAAAAAAACCTAGTTTAAAAATTTTAGACAAATATAAGGATAAAAATGAATTGTCCTCATGGGCGGAAAATGGTATAGCTGTGCTTCTTGAGATGGGAATATATAAAGTCTATAATGACAATGTTCTGAAACCAAAAGAATATATTACATCAATTGAAGCTTTAGTAATTATTGATGATTTTTATAAAAATTATTTTGAAAAATATATAAGTTAAATAAATTGAAGGAACCGCTGATTTATTTTTGTTTCATTAAATCAGTGGTTCCTTTAATTTTTATATAAATTTATAAAAAAATTATTTTTTAGTTTACAAAATTAATTGATATTCATTTTTATTAAACATAACCGGTTATAAAAAATAAAAAAATAATTGGAGGTTGATTAAAATGAAATCAAAAATTGTAAACTTATTAATAGTAGCAGCTTTATCTGTCAGCAGCACTGTACCCGCTTTTGCCAATGTTTTAGCGAAATCGGAAAATACTGTAAATAAAACCGAAATAACAGCCAAAAACAACAGTGACAATAATAAAATAACCACTGAAACTATCCATGTTAATATTAACGAACTGTTTGCTCTCTCTAATTCACAAGCCAGCTTATTTTCCGCTTCAACTAAATTTAAAAACAGTTATTCAAAATATAGAGACCTTCTTGATGCTCCCCAAAAGGAAATCTATGATTTTCTAACAAATAATTTCCAAACCGCTAATACTAATTCACACACTCTAACTTTTAAAAATCAACTAAGCAAAAGTGAAGCTACCGCGGCTTTTAAACAAACCGCAGCAGCTTTCTATCTTGATAATCCATTAATGTACTGGTGTGATGATTTTAAAGGAGAGTTCATATATCAAGACAGAATTGCTCAGTCAGTAACAATAACTGTACAATCTAAATACTATTATAATTATGATCTTCAAAACACAAAAATGTCTAAAATTATGAATAAAGTAAACAGTATAATAAGCTCAATGAACAAAGAAAAGTTTGATAATGACCTTGATAAATTCACCTATTTACACGATACTTTAATGAACAATACAACCTATGATACACCAGCGGCAACAGATAAAGAAAATCATTTAGATTCTCATAACCCTTATGGCGCGCTTGTCCTCGGTAAAAGCGTTTGCGAGGGAAATACTCTCGCTTTGACTCTTTTATGTCACGAAGCAGACATTGATTGCCTATCTGTTATAGGAGGTAAAAACAAAGAATCTCATGCTTGGAACTACGTAAAATTAGACGGTAAATGGAGATTTGTTGATCCTACTTACAGCAATAGAAAAGGAGTAGATTATAAATATTGTTATTTTTTAAGAAATATGCCTTCATCATATCTTGATTCCGTACCTCTCGCACTTCCAACCCTTGATAATTCTTACTTTATAAATTTCGGAGATGTTGACAGAGACGGTATTTTCACAATGAATGACGCTTCATTGGCACTCCAAAAAATATATTCAAATTCTCTTAGCGGTGCTGATAAAGTAATAATTGATGTTAACGGTTCAGGTACTTGTGACGATACAGACGTAAATTTAATTAAAAACAAAGTATTAAATGGTACTGAATTTTCTATTTATCAAAAGTTAAACAACTATAAATAAAAAAAACACAGCCCTCTCCAAATTATCCTCTGTTGGAGGGGGCTGTTCAAATTCTCTATTCCGTTATAATCTCTACTCCCGTTTCCGTGACCAAAACGGTATGTTCCCATTGAGCGGAAAGCTTGCCGTCCTTCGTCACCACTGTCCAGCCGTCATCTAAAACCTCACACTCAAATGTTCCCTCATTAATCATAGGCTCAACCGTAAATACCATACCAGGAACCATAATCATAGATTTCCTGTCTGTTCTAAAATGCTCTATAATAGGCTCGTTGTGAAACTCAAGTCCAACGCCGTGCCCGCTTAAAGCCCTGATAATAGAATATCCCTCCCTGTCGGTAATCTTATTTATGGCGTTTCCTATCTCTGACACGGGAGTATACGGACTCACGGCTTTAATTCCCGCGAGCATACATTCTTTTGTGACCTCCACAAGCCTTTTCGCCTCGTCTGAAACATCTCCTATTAAATACATTCTGCTCATATCGGAATAATACCCGTTTAAAATCGTTGTAACGTCAACGTTTAAAATATCACCGCTTTTAAGTACGGTCCCATCCGGTATCCCGTGGCAGACAACATTATTTAAAGATGTGCATACACTTTTAGGAAATCCCTCATAATCAAGGGGAGCCGGATAAGCGCCCGCGTCAACGGTCATTTTGTGTACAAATTTGTTAATATCCTCTGTTGTGATTCCCTCTTCTATAAACTTGTCAAGTTCGTCCATAATCTTAACCGATAGTTTAGCGCTCTCCTTTATCCCCTCTATCTGCTCGGCTTTTAAAATAAGACTTTTGTCAGGTATAATATATCCATTAGAGGCATACTCGCCTAAATTCTTCTCGTCGCTTCTCTCGTGGCAAACTTTATACTTTTTTCCGCTTCCGCACCAGCATTTTTCGTTTCTTGATATTTTAAACATATTTGTTTAGCCTCTTTTCTGTAAAATTCGATAACGTCGGAAAATTCCCCTCCGTTTAAATAATCCTGCCCCTTTTGACTTAATATATAAATTCCCTTTCCTATCCTGTGAAACCAGCCGTAAAAATTATTATACATAATAGATGTAGCGTTTTTGTCACAGCCAAGATTTTTAAGAAAAGAACCTCCGCTTTTTATAAGTATCTCAAGAAAACAAGCAATTTGTATTGATTTTTCCCTATACGCCGTCAATATTTTCGTCTTATTCTTTCCGCCTTTATTAAAATCGCCTGTTCTTTCGTTAAATTCTCTTAAAACGGCGTTTTTTCTTCCGCTTATTCTCTTTATAAATTTCTTCGGGTCGGGTTCCGCCACAGTCTGCACCATTATTCGCTTTTCTCCGAAACTTACCACGACAAGACCTATGTTAAGCTTATTTAAAAGCTCTCTCATAGCAAAAACTTCTTTTCTTTTAAAATTTTTGGGTCTAGGTATAGCGACGTATACATAATCCGTGATTTTCTGCCTGTCAATAGCCTGATAAACAAGCTTTAAATTAAAATTTCTTTTAAGCTCCACAACGATCAGAATATCCCCTTTAACCCCCGCCATATCACAGTTTTTAACTTCCCCTTTAATTTTAAAGCCTTTATTCTCAAAATATTTTTTAACGGGTATATAAAGCTCCTCCTCAAGTATACTCATATCATCCACCCATATATTCCTCAATATCGGAAATTTCCTTAATAATATCTTTTGAGAGCACCTCCCTGCCGTTTTCCGTCACAAGAACATCATCCTCGATTCTTATTCCTATGCCCTCTTTCTCAATATAAAGACCAGGTTCAACCGTCATAACCATACCAGCTTCCAAAATGCCTTCCCTGTATCTTCCCGCGTCGTGAGTCTCAAGTCCCAAAGTGTGGCTGACATTGTGATAATAATATTCCGAAACATCGTCTATAGTACCGCCCGCCCCTATAAGGCCAATTTTTTTAAGCTCCCTTAAATAAAACACTTTTAAAGACTCGTTAAGACTTTTAAACGGTACGCCAGGCTTTATTCTTTCGATAACCATTTTCTGCCCTCTGAGCACAATATCGTAAATAAGTTTCTGCCTTTCGGTAAATTTCCCGTTTACAGGAAAGGTCCTTGTTATATCCCCGTTATAATACTCAAACTGAGCCCCGGCGTCAACTAAGATTAAATCGTTTTCCTCAGTCGCGCTCCTGTTTTCGGAATAATGCAAAATTGTGGCGTTTTTGCCGGCGGCTACGATAGTTTTAAAAGCGAAGTCTCCCGCCCCTCCTTTTTTTACGGCAAAGTCAAAATAAGCCTCAATCTCATACTCAAACATTCCCGCTTTGGAATTTCTCATCATAAGCAAAAGACCCTCTTTTGTAATGTTAATAGCTTTTCTTATCCTATCAATCTCATAAGGTGCCTTTATCTTTCTTAAATTGGCGAAAAAATCATATCCGTTTTTTACAATGATATAAGGATAATTTTCTTTTACTTTTCGGGCAAAATCAAAAGCCGGCATAAAAGCTCTCATTTCCCTGTTTTCCAAATCAAGATAAATTTTCTCTATTCTTTTTGAGAAAATAATCTCTGAAAAATTACTCTCAAACTCATCAATAAATTTTATTTCAGAAACACCTGATTTATCTTTTGCCTCTTCTTCCCCGATTACCTCTCCCATCCATTTAGCCAAAACAGGGTCTCGCCTTTCTAAAAATAAATATTCTGAAAACTCACCATCTGTTTTATACGCCATATAAATCAAATTTTGCCCATCAAGCCCCGTAAAATAATAAAAATTTCTGTCAGGAGAAAAGGGATATTTCTCATCTCCCCTTTTTACGGGAGCTCTCCCCGCGAATAAAACGACGGCGCCTCTCTCATCTATAATCTCCGAAATTCTTTTTCTGTTTTCTCGAAAAAAATTACTCAAAAAACTTCCCCCTTTGAATTTATAAGCGTTTCCTTAAATTATATTACAATTAAAAATATATTTCAAGTTTTTAATTATCAGTATACGGTTATAGCCAATAAACTTAAGGAAACACCGCACAATTCAAAAATAAAAATAATTTTTTAAAAAAATTGGAGTGTTAGTGTTATTTTTCTTGAAAAATGACACGATAACGGAAATTTTAAATTTGAAAAATTATTTTTATTTTCCTTTGTGCGGTGTTTCCTTAAAAAGTAACAAAAGGAGACGTGGCAAAAACTATTTTCATAAATCGGCTGAGGGAGAACGTGTTCTAAAGTTTACGACAGCTGACACCAATAAAGCGAAAAGGATTTTCAACTACAAAACTTGTTTATTTCTAGGTTCATTGACTATATTACAAAAAATATTGACATTCCTTTTTATGTGGGATATAATTTTAAAGAAATACTGATTTCAAATACACTTCGGAAAAACTTAAAATAGACGGGTTTATAGTCAATCAACTTGAAAATAAACAAAGAAATACGATATGAAAATTATTTTTACAAGACATAAAAGTGAAAACAAAACCTATGTCAGCTATACCGAAACAATGGTAAAAATGATTTCTCACATCCAAACTTGATTATTTTTAAATTGATTGACTATAACTTTCGCCGTAATACTTAAAACAACACCTAAAAAACACGAATAAAGTATAATAGCGAAATACGCTCTTACTCGTCCTTTCAAAGTTTCCTGACAAGTCGTAATACTAATCTCACTTTAAACAGCATATTTATAAATAAACAAAATTTAAATACCGTTTTCTGAGATTAATATAATAATTTTTTAAACCGGCTTTTGAGTTAATAGTATTTCTATGGAAACGCTGACTTAACCTTGTTAAAATCAATTCCGACTTTTTAAGATTAGTATTAATCCGCGTTTCCCCATATATAATCCTAATATTAAGGAGTGTGCTTGCGATGGCAGAAGATAATAAAAAAATAGTCTTGACAGGCGAGGGACTTAAAAACCTTGAGGATGAGCTTGAAAACCTTAAAGTTGTAAGACGTAAAGAAGTCGCCGCTAAAATAAAAGAGGCTAGAGGTCAGGGCGACCTTTCAGAAAACGCCGAGTATGACGCGGCGAAAGAGGAACAAGCTGAGATAGAAGCGAGAATTATAACTATCGAAAAAATGCTCAGAAACGCTGAGGTTATAGATGAGGAAGAAATAAGCACAGGAAAAGTAAACATAGGAAACAAAGTTAAACTTTATGACGCTGAGTTTGAGGAAGAAATCGAATACACAATAGTAGGTTCGGCGGAAGCGGATCCAGGCTTAGGTAAAATATCAAACGAGTCTCCCCTTGGTATGGCGCTTTTGGGACATTCCATAGGAGATAATATCGACGTAGAAGCCCCCGACGGAGTTTTGAAATTTAAAATTCTTGACATACAATAACTATTTCCGTTTAATGTATGATAAAAAATCATTTCGCTTGATTTCACCTCGTATACCTAAGGAAACACCGCGCGATTCAAAATAAAAATGATTTTACCGAAACCGTCGGTTTCTCAAGCCAGCCTTTTGACGTGTTTTTTAATAAAATTATTTTTATCGACTTTTACGCGGTGTTTCCCTAAAGCTGTACGTCAGGCGGATTTTATCCGTCCGCCGTACAGCCAATTTTTATAATATAATTAGGAGTGAAAAAAATGTCTGACAAAACACCCGATAACGAAAAGGAGTTAAACGAGCTTTTAAAAGTTAAGAGAGAAAAACTTTCCGCCTTTGTTGAGGCGGGAAAAGACCCTTTTAAAATTGTTAAATATCCAGTTACAAATCACAGTAAAGAAATAAAAGATAAATTTGAGAAATTTGAGGGGAAAGAGGTTTCCGTAGCCGGCAGACTTATATCAAAAAGAGTTATGGGAAAAGCTTCTTTTTGCGACGTATTAGACAGAGACGGCAAAATTCAAAGCTATGTAAGTAAAAACGAGATAGGAGAGGACATCTACGCTGATTTCAAAAAGTTTGATATAGGCGACATAGTCGGAATAAAAGGAACAGTTTTTAAAACACAAAAAGAGGAAATCTCTATAAAAGCTCATGAGGTTACTCTTCTCTCAAAAAGCCTTCAGACCCTCCCTGAGAAATTCCATGGATTGAAAGACCAAGATTTAAGATACCGCCAGAGATACGTTGACCTTATTGTAAACCCTGACGTAAGAGAAACCTTTTTCAAGCGTTCGGCTATAATAAAAAGCGTTAGAAAATTTCTTGACGGCAGAAACTATCTTGAGGTTGAGACCCCAACTCTTCAAACAATCGCCGGCGGAGCGGCGGCGAGACCCTTTATAACTCACCATAACGCTCTCGATATTGATATGTATATGAGAATAGCCCTTGAGCTTCCTCTTAAAAGGCTTATCGTCGGCGGACTTGAAAGAGTTTACGAAATTGGGCGTGTTTTCAGAAACGAGGGTATAAGCGTAAGACATAACCCTGAGTTTACCTTAATCGAATTATATGAGGCGTTCACCGACTATAAAGGTATGATGGACTTAATCGAGGAAATGGTAAGAACCGTCTCAAAAGAGGTCACGGGAGACACTACTGTTACTTATCAGGGAACGGAAATAGACTTTGGAAAACCCTTTGAGAGAATAACAATGCTTGACGCGGTAAAAAAATACGCAGGCGTTGACTTTTCTCAAATCAATACTCTTGAGGAAGCGAGAAAAATCGCAAAAGAACATAATATTGAGTTTGAACAGCGCCATCAGAAGGGTGATATTCTCAATTTATTTTTTGAGGAATATGTTGAGGACAAACTCATTCAGCCAACTTTCCTAATGGATCACCCCGTTGAAATATCGCCTCTCACTAAGAGAAAACCCGATAACCCTGATTATACGGAAAGATTCGAGCTTTTTGTTGTGGGCCGCGAGCTGGCGAACGCTTACTCCGAGCTTAACGACCCCTTAGACCAGAGAAAAAGATTTGAGCATCAGGAAATGCTCAGGGCTCAGGGAGACGACGAGGCTAATATGATTGACGAGGACTTTCTCCTCGCTCTTGAATACGGAATGCCCCCTACAGGCGGTCTCGGTATGGGTATAGACAGACTTGTTATGCTCTTGACAGATGCCCCGTCAATAAGAGATGTTTTGTTTTTCCCGACGATGAAGCCATTAGGACAGTAAACGGCGGAAATTCAAATATTAAATGCTGTAATTATCAAAACTTACGACCAATTTACGACCAAAAAATTATTTCTATTATATATTGAAGACAGTTTATTCAAAAAAGGCGGTGAGCACGAATGCTCACCACTTTTTTTACTTCAGTAAATAAATTTTGTAATAAAAAAATCACGTGATAAAAAATTTTAAAAGAACTGATATATTCAGTAAGCATTTTATTATTTTGCCCTAAAAACTTTATACATTGCTAAAATAAATAAAAATTTAATATCTTTTGATATGAAATTTATTTTTAATTATTTATATTTCTATCCCATATTTAATAAAAATATCAGTTTGATTTGACTCGACCATTTTTTTTAAATATTTAAGTTTAACTTCTTCTAAAAATTCATTTATTGCATTAGGGTGATTATTTAAAAACCAACGTATATGATTCTCTATATATTTAACGCGAATCTCCGCATCATTTAAATCATTTGGTACACGCTTCATTCTTTCATCAATACTATCAAATCCTGTAAATGGTTCTAAGAGACGTTCATTAGTAAGTTTTATGTAATCTGGATTAATATCTATTCCTATTCCGCAACGATTTGTTTGTTGACATACTCTTATAAAGTGCCACTCCCTACAAATGGGTCTAAAATCACATCATTTTCTTCTGAGGAAGCTAAAATCATTCGTTCATATAGTCCTTCAGGTTTTTGTGTTGGGTGCTGTTTTCTATTTTTATTACAATAATGCATATGAGAAAATTCCCATACATTCCCAGGATTTGCTCCGCGCATATTATTTACAGACCGATAAAACTTTTGAGGAATCCTTATGTTATCTAAATTAAAAATAAAATCTTTTTTATGCTTTGTAAAAAATAATATATCATCATGACGTGGAGAAAAACCTTTTGTTTTTCCAACCCCCTGGGTATAAAACCAAGTTATCCAAGAATTAAAGGTCATTTCAAGTTCTTTCTCTAAAATAGAATATATATATGAAATATATTTCATACCCATAAAAACATATAATGAGCCATCATCAGATAAAATCCGATATGCCTCATTAAGCCATTTTCTCGAAAAATCAAGATATTCGTCAAACTCTAACTTATCTTGATTATTTCCATAATCTTTACTTAAATTATATGGTGGATCTGTAATAATTAGCCTAATACTTTTATTTGGAATTTTAGTAAGTATTTGTATTGCATCTCCACATAAAGCAATTAATTTTTTATCCATTTATTCTTCTTAGCCTCTCTATAAAAATCATTAATGGTCCTTCTTGAACTATGAAGATATTTTTGGTCAAGTAATTGACACATTTCCCAAGTTGTCCTATATTGATAGGTAACATAATGTATATCTTTAATTTGAATTTGCCCAGTACCTAACGCGGGATTATAATTAATATCCGCGTCGCTTATAAATTTTAAGTCATATGCGTTATAATCAATTGCCTCCATAATACCATCAATTAATCCCGTTTTACGATTTTTCTCAGAATAAACTTGATGTTTAATTGATAATATTATGAACATATAATCCGGGTCAATAACATAAGCAGTTCTTATACGTGAAAATGATGTTATATTCGGACCTTTTCCACTATTAGGTATATCACTTGCGGTTGCTTTTACATCAACGCACCCTGTTAATACTTTATCCATTTTTTTAAATTGTAATACAATATCAGCCATACCTAAACGTTCTTGAGCTTCTACATTTATTAAACAATATTCATTATCAATATTATCTCGAATACCCGCAAATACCTCCCCTGCCCAGGCTTCTATCATTGGTCCAGCTATTTTATTGATATTTTCAAGCGGAAGTCCCATCTTTAGATTTGTATTAATTATTATCTTATGATCATCGCACTTTTTTTCGATTGTCTAAAATAGATATAATTTTGTCAATAACAAATTGTGAATCTTCCCTATAAGTATCAGATTCTTGTGGAATTTTAAATATTAAATCATCATAAGTCATAATATTAATTCTCCTCGTTTTAATATACTTCTAGAATTTCCAATCAATGAGCAAAAAAATCAATCTTTATATTATATATAAAAGGCTTACTACTTAAAATAATTAAGGAAATTTATTTTCTCACGTCATATGAAGTTCCTACATAAAGTTTAATATTATAGTCTTTTTGGCTAAGAGTATAAAAACCGTTTTCAAACTTAATGAGCGAATTTATTCCATAGCGTTCCATAATGCCGTCTTGAAACTCAAATAATTCAACATATTCTTTTTTTTATATAAATATTTGTTCCTTATCATATTTTTTAGCAACTCTGTCATATATACGAATAACCTTATTATAATCATCAGCGTTTACAGAATATATCTTTGCCGCCTTTTTCATTTATTTTCTGTATTTTTTTGAGTATAAAACTTTATGTATTTTTCTATATTTTTAAATAAGTCTTATAATCTCTTCTTATAAAGTCACTTACCATAACAACCCAATACTTATCAATACCATGTTCCGCGTTGTTCGCAATAAAATAAAGTCTTTCCTCAAAATCCATATTTGTTATTAAACTTTCATTTCTGATTTGCCCGTTTATATCTTTCGCAAGGTCTATAAGAGAATTTATATAGTTCCAAACTTTACATTCCTCAAATTTATAAGCCTTTATATATAGTATTCTATCAAATTTTCCATAGTATGCCTCCCATATTCTATATTTTAACATAATTAAACATATTCCGCAACAAAGTAGTACTATATTAACGTGATTGACAAAGAGGATATTATTCGGGTATAATGTATTATAATAATTCGCAAAATTCTCAGAACAAAACAATAAAATAAATTGAAAATAAGCAGAAGTTTACGCTTTAAACCTCTGCTCTTTATTTCGTATATCGCTGATCTCACGAAAAGTTTTCCATAAAATACACTTAAAAGGGGTAAAACTTATGTATACTGTTATCTTAAACGGCTCCCCAAGAAAAAACGGGGATACAGTAAAATTGCTCAATATGATTATCCCAAAAATCAGAGGGGATTATAAAATCATTAACACTTTCTTCTCAAACATTTCCCCCTGCACCGACTGCCGAAAATGTCATACCTCAGATTCCTGCTCAATAAACGACAATATGACCATTTTTTTTAATGATTTAAAATCGGCTGATAATATTATAATCTCGTCTCCCCTTCATTACTCAATGTTAAGCGGAAATCTTTTAAGCTTCATGTCAAGGTTTCAATACATTTTTGTCTCAAAAAATATAAGAAAAGACCCAAACTTCTATATGAAAAAAAAGAAAGGTTATCTTATTTTAACCGGAGGCGGAGCGACAAAAGATTTTTACCCCGCCGAAAAAATCTCAAAATTGGTTTTAAGAGAGTTAAACGCTTCTCTTGATGGCGTTTTTAAATATATTGACACAGATAAATTCCCCTTAAAAGATTTTAATTATTTTGAGGAAGAAAAAAAATTATTTATTCATAATGAGATTGAGAAGTTCACAAATAAAGTCAATACGCCATAATACTAAACACAGTTTAGTATTATGGCGTCAATAAACCTTAAAACAGACGCGTCTTTCAACAAAACGTATTTTTCCGTAAAATTTTCTTCCATCTCTCTAAATAAAGAACAAAAGACCCCATAAATTTTATTTTAAGATTCTTTGACTATAATTATAAGCTTTAAAAGGAGAAATAATATAAAATGAAAAAATTAATTATATTTTTATTATTATAGTTAAACAACTTAAAAATGAGTAAAATGAGAATAACATCCCTTAAGTTAATCGCTGATAAAAATGGAAACCGTATTTTCTGATCTATACACCACTTACGGGCATATATAAATACGAGAGCAAAAACATTAAAGAAACAGTAAAGAAAGCCTTTTCGAGGAAAACAGAACGCCAATTTTTGGGCCTTTTCCCTGATATATATTTACTTGGAAAACAATAATTGCAGTCTCCTTAACGGAAAAGGCAATATCCGACAAATCTAATCGAAAAATACGATAATATAAATTTTATTAATAATTGTGTATTTCTTTCATCAACATAAGTTCGGCAAAAATTTATACTTAATGGAACCTTTTTCTATCTCGAAGTCTCGTCGCGGAACTTCCGCTTTGCCTCTCTCCTACATGTCCCAGGATTTCAAACATCCCAAAACGCTCTCGCTCTTTATATAAAAACCTTGAGGCTTTGCCTCAAACCCCTCTCGCTTTTTTAAAAAAGCGAGACAAAAACCTTTGTACAAAACCACGTTTCGCTGTTATTTTTCATCCAACTCACATTAATTATTTGAGATTGACGTTATAAAACATTCTAAAATCCCTAATTCTTCCCGCAAATAATTAAAAGCGCTCTCGCACTCTTTTTTTTCCGTATAAAGCCCAAATACAGTAGGCCCGCTTCCGCTCATGAGAGCACCCAAAGCCCCGAATTTTATCATAGCTTTTTTTATATCGTCTATAATCGGATATTTTTCCGCCGTAACAGATTCAAGAACATTGCGTAAGTTACCGCAAATGCCCTGTATATCGTTTTCCTCTATATACTTTATCATTTTATCAGCGTCGGGAAATTCTCTCACCTTTGATAAATTAAAATTTTTATATACCCACGCTGTGGATACGTCAATACTCGGTTTCGCTATAAGTACGTTTATCATCGGAAAGGGTGAAAGTTTTGTAAGTTTCTCACCTATTCCCTCCGCGAGATAAGTCCCGCCATAAATACAATACGGAACGTCCGCCCCTATATATTTTCCGATTTCCGCAAGTTCCGAATCAGTGATGGGAAGATTATACAAATTCCTCACAGCGATTAACGTAGACGCGCAGTCTGCGCTTCCCCCGGCTAACCCCGCGGCTACTGGAATATTTTTATCTATTTCTATCGCTATCCCGCCGTTAATATTATATTTTTTTTTAAGACATTCCGCCGCCCTGTAAGCGAGATTGGAACTGTCAGAGGGTATTTTCCCGCTGTTCGTACTAATAGTTATAATACCGCTCTCATTCTTACTTACCGTTATTGTGTCAGATAAATCCAAAGTCTGCGTAATTGTCTTGATTTCATGGTATCCGTCGTCTCTTTTCCCAAGAATATCAAGAATAATGTTAATTTTCGCCCTCGCCTTTACCTTTAATGATTTTTTCATTTAATCACCTCGTTTACAATCTCACACGCCGCTTCCTCTTTGCTCATCTTAGATAGTTTCTTAACATCATTTTTAGTTATAATCGTTATAACGTTTGTATCCGTTCCAAATCCGGCTCCCTCTGTTTTAAGATTGTTGGCTACAATCATATCGGCTTTTTTCTTAATAAGCTTTTCACGGGAATTTTCCAAAAGATTTTCCGTCTCCATTGAAAAACCGCATATAAACTGATTCTTTTTCCGCTCTCCCAAAGTTCTTAAAATATCTTTTGTACGTTTCAAAGATACAGACATATCACCGCTGGATTTTTTAATTTTATTGTCAGAAGTCTCACTAGGGGTATAATCACATACAGCGGCCGCCTTAAAAATATAATCGCAGAAGTCAAACCGTTTTATGACCTCCTCATACATTTCCTCCGCTGACAACACGTTTACGACATTAGCGAACATAGGCGGTTTTAATGAAGACGGCCCCGTGATAAGAGTGACATCCGCCCCTCTCATGATGCATTCTCTCGCTAAAGCGTATCCCATTTTCCCCGTTGAATGGTTTGATATAAACCTTACAGGATCAAAAGCCTCTCTCGTCGGCCCCGCCGTAACAATAACCTTTTTACCTTTCATATCTTTATTTTTAGCTATTTCGTGTAAAGCGTATTCCAAAATAACCTCAGGTTCAGGAAATTTGCCGTCTCCAACATCTTTACAGGCCAAAAGGCCTCTTTCAGGGGCGATAATTTTATAATTATGCCTTTTAAGCTTCTCAATATTCTCCTGTACAATAGAATTATGAAGCATATTTGTATTCATGGCTGGCACTATAATTTTAGGACAAACCGCCGCCATAATAGTGGTGGAAAGCATATCGTCAGCGATGCCTCCCGCTATTTTGCCGATAATATCAGCGCTCGCCGGAGCCACTATGAATAAATCGGCTTTTTTCGCTATAGAAATATGTTTAATATCAAACTCAAAATTTCTGTCAAAAGTGTCTGTTAAACATTTAGTTCCCGTAAGAGACTCAAAAGTAAGCGGAGTGATAAACCTCGCCCCGTTTTGAGTAAGTATAATATGAACATCGGCGTTTCGCTTTATAAAAAGCCTTGAGAGATACGCCGCTTTATACGCCGCCACACTTCCCGTGACTCCAATAACAATAGTTTTATCTTTAAGCATTTTTATCCCTCTCTGTTATAACAAGCAAACTCGTTTATTTTCAAGTTTATTGATTATAAAATAACTCCCTTTTACCTTTCGTGTTTATACAAACCGGCAAATTTTTACCTTCGTCAAAATGACTAAATGGAAAGTAATCCATTGTAAATAACTGTTCGGTATATTTCAATTTTATAAAATTTGGTAAACAGCGCATCCCAATAAAAATATGCCGACCAAAACGCAAACGGACGAAAGTATATATTTACCCTTCGTTTGTTTTTTTCTGTTAGCTAATAACGAGCAGATGCCATATACCGCAAAAATTAAACCAATACAACTTTGAATAATTAGATTTACAATTTCCATTACAGATTCCTCCTTAACTCTCATCTTCAAACCGCGATTAGTAAAATCGCCGGTACTTAATTCCATCAACACGAAAAGTAAGAGGACTAAAATAATAGCGTTTTACGTTAATAGCTCTATAATATCATAGTTTTAAAAAAAAATCCATATATTTCACAAAAAGCGCACGCAAACCTTTAAGTAAACTCCGCATAAAAGATACTAAAAATTATTTTTATTCTTTAATTTTTCGGTATTTCCTTAAACCTAAACTTTACAAATCCATAAAAAAAATGTATACTATATAATCGACAATAATTAACGATGGTCTGTATAATTAATATTTTATGAAAAGGTGATTTTAATGCCCCCATTAAAAAAACTCCCTAAATCATTTTACCTTGACGATACCCTTACGGTGGCTAAAAACCTGATAGGAAAATATATAGTCCGAGTAAAAGATAAAAAAAAGCTTATACTAAAAATCACTGAAACTGAAGGATATATAGGAATGATTGACAAAGCGTGCCATGCCTATAAAGGAAAACGTACCCCAAGAACAGAATCCCTTTTTTTAGAGGGAGGTTCAGCGTATGTATATCTCATATATGGTATGTATTACTGCTTAAACGTGGTAACCGAGCCCAAAGACGTTCCCTGCGCCGTGCTGATACGAGGGGGAGAGCTTGTTTCCTCTTCGGACTTAAACAGTCTGTCATATATACGGTATAAAAAACCGTATAATGAATTAACCCCATATCAATTAAAAAATTTCTTAAACGGCCCCGGAAAACTGTGCAAAGCTCTTGACATAACAAAAGAATTTGATAAAATATCTCTTATGGGCGATAAGCTATATATATGCGAGGGTGAAACTATAAACCCCGCCATAATAAAAACAAGTAAAAGAATAAATATAGATTACGCCGAGGAAGCTATAGATTTCCCGTGGAGATTTTATATTAATCTTAAAAATTAACTATAGCGAACCAATAAAAGACTAAATAAAGAGAGTTCAATAAGCCTTATATACTAGAGAGTATCTGAAAACTAAAATACGCGCGAAAAATTATAAAAAATAAACCAGAACAGAAAGGCTTTTCTGTTTAATTGAACCGTTTTCGTTTATTTTTTAATAATTTTTTGGATATTTCTCGTATATAACTGATAGCTTATGATAGTTTTAAGATACGCCCTAAGAAATTATTTTACTGGCTTCCGCTAAAAATTTCACGAGGCTCCATAATAAAACTTATATATAAAAATTGATTTCCTTATATTTAATCCCTGTTTTCTGTAGACTTTTTAAAGATATATATGATATAATAAAAAAAACTTGTTCTTGTTTCTTTTTAAATTATAACGTATCTGAAAACTAAAATATACGCAAAAAAGTATAATAAATATATGGGTAAACCCCTACGTTTTTAAGAAAAGGTGAAAATAAATGAGGGACGAAATTTCAGATATAAAAAACTGTAAAAAAATAGCCATAATGGGAGGGACTTTTGACCCTATACATTATGGCCATCTCGTAGCTGCTGAAACTGTCCGTATGGAAATAGGAGCGCAGAAAGTGCTCTTTATCCCTACAGGCAGACCACCGCATAAAAATAATAAAACAGTAGAGCACGACGAGCACCGTTATTTAATGACGGTGCTCGCTACGGCGAATAATCCCTACTTTAACGTGTCCAGAATAGAGATAGACCGCCCCGGAATGACATATACGATAGACACCATACGAAGCTTGAAAAAAATATGCGCCCCAGAAACTGAAATATTCTTTATAACAGGAGCGGACGCTATACATGAAATACTGACATGGAAAAATCCTGAGGAGCTTCTTAAAATATGTCATTTTGTAGCTGTTACAAGACCTGGCTATGATAAAGAGTCGTTGCTTATAAATCTTAAAAATGTTGAAAATAATTATAAAATAAATCTTACATTCATAGAGATTCCGGCTCTCGCTATTTCCTCAACAGATATAAGAAACAGGGTAATAGCGCGAAAATCCATAAAGTACCTTTTGCCGGACGAGGTAGAACAATATATAATTAAATTCGGACTGTACAAAACATCATTTAAAAACAAGCCGTTTTTCACATTTATAAATCAAAAGCTTCATACAATCTTGACACCCAAAAGATTCTCACATACTCAGGGCGTGGCTGAAGAGGCGGCGAAACTTGCGGGAGTATGGGGCGTAAACACTGAAAAAGCTTATACGGCTGGGCTTCTTCATGACTGCGCTAAAGACTTAACACGTGAGCAAACCTTAAATTTATGCTCGGAATATAACATCACGCTTGACGACGTTATAAAAAAACAGCTCGACTTAGCGCACAGCTTTCTCGGCGCCGAGATAGCGAGAAAAGAGTACTTAATAACCGATTTTGAGATATTAAACGCTATAAAATATCATACCACAGGCAGGGCGGAAATGTCAGACCTTGAAAAAATAATATACTTGGCTGATATGATAGAAGAGGGTAGAAAACCTTACGATGGTATAGAGGAAATACGGAAAGCCGCCTACGAGGACCTTGATAAAGCGATGTACACGGCGCTAAAGCGCACAATAGACTTTAATGCCAATAAAAAACGTGTAATTCACCCCCTCAGTCTTTCGGCATTTGAATACTATTCTCACGAATAAAAAATTACATTGACACAACAGAACCAAATTTAACCTTATTTACTCAAAGACTATAAATTTCATATTTTTTAAGGAGGAAAATATCTTGTCTACCGAAACAATATTTAATGGAGTAAAAGCGGCGTATAAAGCCCTTGACGATAAACTCGCCGAAGATATAAACGTTTTAGACATACACGAGGTTTCCGTGCTGTCCGATTACTTTTTGATCGCCAGCGGAAATAATCCCAATCAGCTTAAAGCTATGGCGGATTCAGTGGAAGAAGCGTTGTATAAATCAGGATTTCGTTTAAACCACTCAGAAGGTTTTCAAACAAAAACTTGGATTTTACTAGATTTCGGCGATATAGTCGTTCATCTCTTTAATAAAGAAGAGAGAGACTTTTATAATATTGAGAGAATATGGGGCGACGCTAAATTTATACAAAAAGAATCACTTCTTGGTTGATGTTTAACCAAATAACGTAAAAATGAGCGGTGATAAAATTATCATCGCTCATTTTTACGCACATTCTTTTATACTTTTTATCCCTGTTTAACGTTAGTTTGAACTCTCTTTATTGTGATTTCCGCGGATAGGAGAAGCTGCGCCTAGCAAAAAGTGTATATACATATTTTATACGGCGGCTGCAGAGATTATTATATTACTTTTGACAATTACAATAAAAACAGAAAAATTTTGAAATAAAAATTTCTAGTGTAAAAAAATAAAATTGAGAAATAGGCTGTTCTTTTTAACCTTACTTTCGCCTCTGTACATAAAAAAGGCTTGAATCGTACTCCTCAAGCCTTTTTTATAAATTGTTTTATACTAAACGCCATTTAAGGCTTGATAAAAATTTGCCATTTTTAGCCGCGATTTAAATGGTATTTATCGTTAATTACCGCTCGCTTCCAAACAAGCGTCAATAGTATCAGTCATTTTCGATATTTCTATCGGTTTAGCGATATGGGCGTTCATACCCGATTTTTTAGCCTCAAGAATATCGTCCGTAAAAGTATTGGCGCTCATCGCTATAATAGGTATGCTCTTTAAATCTTCCCTGTCCATAGCCCTGATTTTAGCGGTCGCCTCATAACCGTTCATATTAGGCATCTGAATGTCCATAAGAATAAGGTCATAATAATTCTCAGGAAAATCGGATACGCATTTAACAGCCTCAACACCGTCGCACGCGGTGTCTACCTCAAAACCTACCATTCTAAGAATTTCCTCAGCTATCTCAACGTTAAGCTCGTTATCCTCTACCAAAAGAAGCCTTTTTCCGGAATATTTCTTATCTGAAATAGCTTGTTCATCAATTATATGGTCATTTTTACCCGCGATGTTTTTCATAACATATACAAGTCTTGATTTGAACAAAGGCTTCGATATAAAATAATTCACTCCCACGGTACGGGCCTTTTCCTCAATAGTAGACCAATTATACGCTGATAAAATTATAATAGGTAGGTCCTTTCCTATTCTGTCCCTAATTTCAGACGCTGTCTGCACTCCGTCTTTACCTGGCATCTTCCAGTCAAGTATAACGGCAGCGTAATCCTCGCCTCTTTCTCTTGCGTCCACAAGTTTTTTAACGGCCGAATCCCCGTCTGTTACCCAATCGGACATCATTCCTATGCTGTTTAAAATCTCACAGGCACTTTCACAAGCGTCTTTCTCATCATCAACAACCAGTACAGGTAAATCGGTAAGAACGTCAAATTTCTCATTGTTATCATCGCACAACTGTAAATATACCGACACGGTAAATACAGAACCAACCCCTGGGGTACTCTTAACCTGAATATCACCATTCATCATACGTACTATATTTCTGGCGATAGACATTCCAAGACCTGTTCCCTCAGTTTTTCCAACACGTGAATCGGTCGCCCTTGAAAATGGATCAAATATAGTAGCCACAAAATCGCTTTCCATTCCTATACCGCTGTCCGTAAAAATAAACTCATAATAGCCGCTTCCCGTATTTTTAGAAGGCTTCTCGTTTATGAGAAGAGAAACACTTCCGCCCTCTGGAGTAAATTTAACGGCGTTGCTCATTATGTTCACAAAAACCTGAGAAAGCCGCTGTGAGTCCCCTACAACCCGCTCATGCTTTACATTGTTAATATTTAAACTGAAGTTTTGTTTTTTCTTTTGAATCTGCGGGTGAAGAATAGTCATCAAATTGTCGATTGTCTCAGAAAGACTGAATTCCTCCTCAGATAACACTAACTTTCCGCTCTCTATTTTGGACATATCCAAAACCTCGTTTATAAGACCCAAAAGATGCTTGCTTGAAACAGTAATTTTATTAAGACAATCCATAATTCTTGGAGTATCATCAATATGCATAGCGGCGATAGATGTCATACCAATAATGGCGTTCATAGGAGTTCTTATATCGTGAGACATATGTGAAAGGAAATCACTTTTGGCTTGATTAGCCGCCTCGGCAGACTTATAGGCCTCTTTAAGAGCTATATTTTTCATAAGCTCATTATTCTTGGCTATTGTAATATCCTGCTGAGCGAAAAGTACTTGTTTAGCCTCGCCATTCTCCCGTTTAAGACATATTATATTAAGGCTTTCCCATTGCTTTTTATCCCGCTCCGTATAATACTCATAATATAGGTTTGTAATGCTTTCGCCTAAATCCTTGCGTATCTTCTCCGCTTTAAGCTCGCCCCGGGCTTTTTCTTTCTCATCATTATATACCAATGTAGACGTAAAAACACTCACAAACATATCATATTTTCCCTCCGGCGGAACCGCTACCGATGGTACATATGTATCTGTTAAATATTTATAGGTCTCCTCTTCCAAATCCACAAGAATAAACTTGTCAAAAAGCTTAGTCGCTCCCTCAATAACATAACCCATTTCCCTGTTTTCTTTAATAAGCCTTTTCTTTAACTTATAGTTAAAGAAAACAATAGTGGCTACATAAACTAACAGCGCTATAATAAGAGCTCCCGCGAGTTCCATTCCCGCTGAGACAGCGTTTCTTAACATACTCTGCGTAACTCCCGGCGGAAAATTTTGGATTATCATAAAATCCGTGTTATTAACATCCGTAATATAAAAACTGCTGTTTCCCAAATCGCTGTCATACTCTAAACTATATGTATCGCCCTTTGATAGAGCCCTTTCTATATCCTCCAGAGCATCTGAAGTGACGCTTCTATTTCGCATGAAATAATTTATTATATTTTCAGGAATATCATCAAGCGTAGAAGCCGCTATGACTCTGCCGTCTTTCGCGCATAAAAACGTATCTGACTGCTCTCCGAAATAAGTTGAGTACAGAAGGTCCTCTATTTGTTTCTCACTGTAATATCCTGTAAGAACGCCGATAATCTCACCTTTAACCCTGAAAGGAGTATAAAACACAATAGCGTTCTCATACTCAAACTTTGAGTCAAATACTGGAACCATCCCAGATTCCCCTCGCATTCCTTTAAGGAAATATTCTTTGTCGGAAACATCTTTAAGATTTCTATCGCCTGTTATAATATTTTTACCGTTCTTATCTATAAATTCAACATGGTCAAAAAGAGTATCCTGCGATATTTTCATAAAATACTCATAGTCTAAAGTCTCTTCCGTAAGATTTTGCCCATACATAGACGAACGAATATTTAAATTTTCCTGCGCCCCGTTTAATATGTGATACAGTATTTGTGATTTCTGTTTAGTGGCGTCGCCTATATATTCTGTGTTCTGCGACATAATACGATCATTGTTTTTATATACAAATACCATAAAACCAAATATAATAAAAACAATTATAGCCACGGCGATAACTACCTTTTGTATTACGCCCTTGCCCGATTGCATAAGGTATCCACCCCCATTAGTTGTTATGCAAATATTCAATGTATAGCTAATAAACTTGAAAATAAACAAGTCAGGTTTTTGAAAATCCTTTTTACGCTATTATCGTCGGTCAGCATAGGCTTCGGCTATGCTCTCCCTCCTCCGGCTCGCTAAAATAATTTTTAGCTCGCGTCATTTCACTCATTTTCAAGTTTGTCAGCTATAACTTTCCATTTCAAAAATTTTCTGTAAAAAATAATTTCAGCGAGTTAATACCGCCCTTCTGTATTCAAAAATTAAAATATACTAAATATAAAACTTCCGGCGGCAGCATTCCGTAAGTAACAATAATATTTAACCTCAATCAGCATAATATAAATCTCGTCTAATACTAACCGCGAAATATTTTTATTTTCTTAACCTATCATCATTATTACTCTACATTCGTATTTTTATTTGACATTGATATAAACTTACGTTTTGTTGAAAATTTTAGAACTTCTTTTTTCAAAAAAGGGGAACAAATCTGCTCCCCTCTTTGTTTTTGTACTTTCACTTTCAAAAGTTCCCGTAAAACTTTCTTTAATTAATAATACACTAAAAACTTATAAAAGTTTATTATTAAGATAAGAACAAGCGGACTTAAAAGCGTTTTAAATCTTTACAAATTACATATTAATCTCAACAGGCTTAACTTCCCATATCTCGTCAGCGTATTCCTTAATAGTTCTGTCACTTGAGAATTTACCGCTCTTAGCCGTATTGAGAACAGCCATTTTAGCCCATTTCTTTTTATCTTTATAAGCCGCGTCAATATCCGCCTGAGCTCTCGCGTAATCCTCAAAATCCTGAAGAATGAAATACTCATCAGCTCTTGATCCTCCGAAACCGTTAAGAAGAACCTCGTAAATCTCTCTGAAAAGCTCCGTATCCTCGTCAAGAGTACCGTTTATAAGCTGAATAAGCGCTTTTCTCACATCCTGATTCATATTATAGACAAACCATGGATTATATCCGCCGTTATTTTGAAGATTGATAACGTCGTCCGATTTAAGACCGAAAATAAATATATTATCGTCGCCTACTTCTTCTCTTATCTCAACGTTAGCGCCGTCAAGAGTACCAATAGTCAACGCGCCGTTTAACATAAATTTCATGTTACCAGTACCTGAAGCCTCTTTGCTGGCGGTTGAGATTTGCTCGCTCACGTCGGCGGCTGGAATAAGTTTCTCAGCCAGAGAAACACGATAATTCTCGGCAAAAATAACTTTAATTTTTCCGTCAATTGTCTCATCATTGTTTACAAGGTCCGCAACAGCGTTTATAAGTTTAATGATGAGTTTCGCTCTTCTGTATCCGGCGGCTGCCTTCGCCCCGAAAATAAATGTTCTCGGAACCATATCAAGACCCGGATTCTCTTTAAGGTTGTTATAAAGACTTAAAATATGGAGAACGTTCAAAAGCTGGCGTTTATACTCATGAAGCCTTTTAACCTGAATGTCAAAAATAGAATCTGGATTAACGTCAATGCCCATAGTCGCCTTAAAGTAATTTGAGAGCTCGACTTTATTCTGATGTTTAATTTCCATAAACTTCTCGCAGAATTTCTCATCGTCAGCGTAAGGAGTGAGTTTATCAAGCTCACTTAAATCCGTGTACCATTTATCGCCGATAGTGTCAGTAATAAGTTTCGCCAGTTTAGGATTAGCGTGTCCTAACCATCTTCTTTGAGTAATACCGTTCGTTTTATTATTGAATTTTTCAGGATAAATGTCATAAAAATCTTTAAGCTCCTGATTTTTGAGAATTTCCGTGTGAAGAGCCGCTACTCCATTGATAGAATGGCTTCCCACCATAGCTAAATGAGCCATTCTTATTTGACCGTCAGCTATAATAGCCATTTTTGTAATCTTCTGAGGGTCGTTTCCAAATCTCTCAATGAGAAGCTTGCAGTATCTCTTGTTAATTTCCTCTATAATCATATAAATACGCGGAAGAACTCTTGAGAAAAGCTCAATAGGCCATTTCTCAAGCGCCTCGGCCATTATTGTATGATTTGTGTAAGCGCAGCACTTGGTTGTGATTTCCCAAGCGTCTTCCCAAGCCACATCGTTCTCATCAACTAAAAGACGCATGAGCTCCGCCACAGCCATACTCGGGTGAGTATCGTTAAGCTGTAAGGCCACCTTGTTAGGAAGCTCTTTAAAGTCCTCGTGTTTTGATTTGAATCTTGATATAATTCTCTGTAAAGTAGCCGAAATAAAGAAATACTGCTGTTTAAGACGAAGTTCTTTTCCCTGATAATGTTCGTCAGCTGGATAAAGCACCTCCGACAAAATTTTGGCGAGATTGCTTTCCTCAACGGCTTTTGAGTAATTTCCCTGATTAAAAGACTGAAGGTCAAATTTGTTTTTAGCCTCGGCGTCCCATAATCTTAATGTATTGACAGTGTTGTTGTTATATCCCACAACCGGATAATCGTAAGGAACAGCGATAACCGATTGATAATTTTCCTGTTCAAATTTATATGTTCCATCAGGTTTTTTAACAGCTTTAACGTTTCCCATAAATTTAACCTCGGCGGAATACTCCTGGCGTTTAACGCCCCACATATCCCCGTCCTCAAGCCAGTTATCAGCTTTTTCTATCTGATAGCCGTTCTCGATTTTCTGCTCGAAAATACCGTAATGGTATCTGATACCGCATCCGTAAGCTGGAAGCTGCAAAGTTGAGAGAGAATCAAGAAAACAAGCGGCAAGACGTCCAAGACCGCCGTTTCCGAGTCCTGGGTCTCTCTCTGCGTCCTCAAGCTCGTTGTAATCGATGTTAAGCTCATCAAGAATTTCCTTGATTTCATCAATAACCGAAAGATTTAATATAGTATTTCCCAAAAATCTTCCCATAAGAAACTCCATGGAAAGATAGTAAACAACTTTAACGTCTTCCTTGTAGTATTGGTCGTGAGTTTTAATCCACATATCCGTTACATAATCTCTTACGGTAAATACCAAAGCCTCGTAAATCTGCTCCTTAGAAGCGTTTTCAATAGTCTTTCTTGAAAGCATTTTAACGTTTTCAAAAAGCTGGTTCTTAAAAGTTTCCTTGTCAATAACCATTGTTAATATTCCTCCTAAATAAAAAAACATTATTAATACTAAACGCCGTTTAACACATAAATAAAAACTTAATAGCGCTTAGTATAAACTTTAATTTAACAAATAAAGAAAAATTTATTTTTTATCTTTGTTAAATCCTTGTTTTTCATAAATATCAGTCAAATATGTAAAAAATAAATTCTTATCATATATAATATCAAAAAAAACAAATTTAATCAAGTACTATACGGTAAAACCGTCATAATTGTATAAAAAATTTTACACATAATTTTAAGTGTAATTTTGAAAATATTTATAAATTTTTTATAATAAATATCAAAATTTTTTTTTAAATATGTATATAATTACATATTTAAGTCCTCCAGCAAAATCAGAGAATTTATAAGAAACCCAAAAAATTTACTAGAGCGTATCTGAAAACTAAAATACGCGCGAAAAATTATAAAAAATAAAACGAAACAGAAAGGCTTTTCTATTTAATTGAACCGTTTTCGTTTATTTTTTAATAATTTTTTGGATATTTCTCGTATATAACTGATAGCTTATGATAGTTTTCAGATACTCCCTAAATAAACTGTTTTTTAAGCCTGTAAGCGGTCAAAAAATCCATCATAAATATGAAGAAAATAATTTTAAGCGCGCCTGAAAGTCATATCGGCGTTAAAATTTATAAAATTTTGACAATTTATAAACAAAATACCTTCACCAACCCCGCCTTTTTAAAGGGCGGCTTTATAACTCTCAGGCACGCTTATATGAGGGCCTGTATTAAAATCATATGTCTATTGTTAAAATTTAACAAGTTTTTAACAATTAATTTTGATTTTTATAAAGTTAAAATATCCAAAAAATTGTAAAATATAAAATACCCTCACTTTTACTTTTTTATAATTTTTCATATATATTTTAGTTTTAAGACAGCCCCTAACTACGTTTAAAAAAACGAATACAAATAAAAATAAATCGCCTTAAATCCTTTAGCTTCTTTTCAAGTTGTTTAACTATTCATTATAAAAAACTTCTCAAAAACTTTACTTTTCTTTAAAAGCCTCTATTCCAAAAATAATTTTAGCGGCCTCGGCGTTTGTTATTTCCCTATCAGGATAAAAGCCTCCGTCCTCTCCCATGGTAACAATATCTAAGGCGTTCGCTATAGCCATATAGCCAAATCCATCATCCGTATCCAAAACATCGTTAAAAGGATTTTTAAAAGCGTCCGTATCGGCGAGTTTGCCATATCCTAAAGTCTTGCTTATAACCTCGCATATTTCCTCTCTAGTGATAAAGTCGTCGCTGTCTTTAAAATCTTTCCTTGTCTTTTCATCAAAACCCATATAATAATCCAACAGCTCTTTCTTTGTAATCTTCTCGTCAGGAAGGAACATCTCTCGTTTAACATATATATTGCTGTTTAAAAGCGTATTGACATATTTCTCGCACCAATGCCCTTTAATATCGGGATAGCTTTCGGGGATTTTAAATTCTCTGCTATATTTTTTCCCCTCATAATCAAGTTCCTCTCCCGTTTTTGCGTCAATATACGGAGCAGTTTCCGTCGTTTTTATAAATGAGTAGGCTAAAATAATATTGCTTTTCTTGTTTTTCTCAAAATTCTCATAAATTAAATCAAAGTCAGCGGTTTCTTTAACTTTATCAAAAATCTCTTTACTGTCTACAATATTTTTAGCTTCCGGAAACTTAACAGAATCATACCAATAACAATCATAGCCTATTATATTGTCGTCCTTGTCAAAAGTAACAGTAATATTGTTTTCGTAAAATTTAAACCCATTTACCTTTCTCACAAAACTCAAGTAACCGTCTCTTGAACCATCAGAAGGCTCAAGCTCTATTAAATCCGCCTTTTCAGGATCGACTTTATTTATAAACTCCAAAGCTTTCGCTTTTCTTTCCTCTGAAACTTCCTTTTTCGTTTCCCCTCCGTTCTCTATATCCGCCTCAGGTTGATTTCCATTGTAAATATAAAAGCTTCTAAGTTTTTTTGTCTTGGCGTCAAAAGAAGCGTGCCCGTTTTTATAGTTGATGTTCCAAATATATTTATCCGTGTCAATACGGTCTCTTGAAAGTCCGGCACTTTCCATTTCTTTAAGTTCAGCGCCCTCCGGAATAAGTTTTCTGATTTCTGAATCCGCCGCTTCCTTGCTTAGTATATCTTTGGATTTATCAACCTCTGAAAGTTCCTCTTCTGATAAATCAGCTTTTTTAGCAGCGCCCCCCGCCTCATCGGCCATGGAATTTTCCGCTCTCATCTCCCAAAGATAATATGACTCGCTTTTAAACGGCTCCCCTGTTTTAGCGTCTACAGAATTATTATAAAGACTGTCAGGACTATACGCTAAGAAAACCTTTTTTTCTTTTGTTCTGTAATCATAATAAAAATAATACGCGGGCTCAAACTTAGCGTTGTCAAAGAAAATTTTTGAGGCGGCCTCCTTAGATATAATATTTTCCTTGCTCTCAAAATCATGGTTCACACAATCCGCTTTATTAAAATCATAGTTTATAATATCAAGTGTCTTAAGATCTATTGTAATATTAATAACATTATGGCGGACAGGTATTCCATTTTTAACCTGTCTGAAAACAAAATTACCGTTTATGCTGTTGTCGCATAACTCAAATTCAGAATAATTCCCCGGAAGAACCTTTTTTAAAAAATCCTCCGCCGCTTTTAAACACTCGCCTTTTGATTTCTGGTTTTTAATAGAAAAATCGCCTCTTTTTCCAGCCATAACACTGTAATTCTCATAACTGTAAATATTTCCCTCAGCGTCTATATTTACGGAAATAAGATTTTTCCCGTCGTCAGACTCATATTCCTTTTTCTCCCAGTTTAAATTATATCTCTCTTTGTTGTCATATGTATTGATGCTATACTCAAATTCCGAATACTCTTTTGGTATACCTATCTTATCCTTAACGGTTAAAATAGTCTGCTCAAGAGCCGCAGGAATAGACTCATCAGCGAAAATCCCGCTCGTCCCTCCAAATATCATGGCGGACGATAATATCACAGCGATAAATTTTTTCATAAAAATTCCTCCTTATAGCAATTCGCAAAATTTTTAGCGCGAAACCATAAAAGAATCCCCTAAATATATAAGTTTTATTAAAGTTTCTTTGTTCATTCTTTTATTGTTTCGCTATAAACAGAATATCATTAAAACTTCTACAATCTCGACTTAAAATCCTCATACCCGAAAGATTTGACAGTCTTAAATTCCCCCTCTTTAGTGTAAAGGAGAATATCCGGTAAGTTTATTCCGTTAAAGGTATTGTTTTTAACCATAGAATAATGGGCCATATCCAGAAAAACAAGCCTATCTCCTTCTTTAAGAGGTTTATCAAAGGAATAATCCCCTATAATGTCACCAGAAAGACATGTGGCGCTTCCAAGTCGGAAAGTAAATTTCCTCTCTCCCTGTTTTCCCGCCCCGATAATCTCCGGTCTGTACGGCATTTCAAGCACATCGGGCATATGGCATGCGGCGGAAGCGTCTAAAATTGCAATGTCCATACCGTTTCTCATAGTCTCTAAAACCGTAGAGACAAGAAATCCCGCGTTAAGAGCGACAGCTTCTCCCGGCTCAAGATAAACGTCAACATCATATTTATTTTTAATAAACAAAATACAGTCAATCAGCTTCTCAATATCATAGCCGTCTTTTGTGATATGGTGCCCCCCGCCGAAATTCACCCATTTAACAAATTTTAAATACTTTCCAAACTTTTTATCAACTATTTTTATTGTTCTCTCAAGAGTGTCTGAGTTTTGCTCGCACATAGTGTGAAAGTGAATACCATCGATTCCCTCCATTCCATATTGGGAAACTCCCTCCTCAAAACACTCAAGAGTTACGCCCATTCTTGAGTTCCGGGCGCAAGGATTATAAATGTCCGTTTTTATCTCCGAGTATTCAGGATTTATTCTGATACCACAATGGACTTTACCCGCCTTTTTAATCTTTTCCTTAAATTTAGCGAACTGTGAGAAAGAATTAAAAACTATGTGCCCGCAGTATTTAAGAATCTCATCAAACTCATCTTTTCTGTAGGCGGGTGAATAAATGTGCACCTCCTTTCCCATCTCCTCAAAAGCGAGCCTCGCCTCGAATAAAGAGCTTGACGCGGCTCCGCTTAAATATTGTTTAATCAAAGGATAAACCTCGTACATTGAAAAACCTTTCTGAGCTAAAAGAATACGGCAGCCAGTTTTTTTCTCAACAGAACTTAAAATCTCAAGGTTTTTAATCAAAAGGCTTTCGTCAACCACATAACACGGGGTTTTAAGCCCGCTGAAATCTAATTTACTCATTTTTTAAACCTCTCATTAGTCAACAAGTTTAGGTGAAAAGCTTTCTTTCCACGGTAATCCGAATTTATTGAGAGCCTCCATAAACGGGTCAGGGTCAAATTCCTCTATATTATAAACTCCAGGCTTTTTCCATTTCCCTGTCATTACCATTGAGGCGCCAATCATAGCCGGAACCCCAGTGGTATAGGAAACCGCCTGAGAACCTACCTCATTATAACATTCCTGGTGGTCACACACATTATATATATAATAATCTTTAAAAACCCCGTCTTTAACGCCTCTCATAATACACCCAATATTTGTTTTTCCTTTCGTCCTCGGGCCTAAAGAGGCTGGGTCTGGCAGAACCGCTTTTAAAAACTGTAAAGGAACGATTTTTTGCCCCTCAAAATCAATAGGAACAATAGACGTCATTCCCACATTTTCCAAAACCTTGAGATGCGTAAGATATTTCTCGGAAAAAGTCATAAAAAACCGTATTCTTTTAATTCCTTTAATATTAATCGCTAAAGACTCCAGTTCCTCGTGATGCAGTAAATACATATCTTTTTGCCCTATCTCCGGAAAATCATATACTCTTTTAATCTCAAGAGGCTCTGTCTCTATCCATTTTCCATTCTCAATATAACTTCCCTTGGCTGTAACTTCCCTGATGTTAATTTCAGGATTAAAATTAGTGGCGAAAGGATAACCATGGTCGCCGGCGTTAGCGTCGAGAATATCAATATAATGAATCTCATCAAAATAACGCTTGGCGCCGTAAGCGCAAAACACTCCCGTAACCCCTGGGTCAAACCCGCTTCCTAAAAGAGCGGTAATCCCAGCCTTCTCAAAACGCTCTCTGTAGTCCCATTGCCATTTATACTCAAATTTAGCCGTATCCAAAGGCTCATAGTTAGCCGTGTCCACATAATCGGTTTTCGTGGCGAGACAAGCGTCCATAATAGTTAAATCCTGATAAGGCAGAGCAACATTAATTACAATATCGGGTTTAAACCCATTAATAAGCGTTATAAGCTCATCCACATTATCAGCGTCAACTTTTGCCGTCTGTATTTTCGTTTTTCCTCCGTCAAGCTTCGCTTTAAGGGTGTCACACTTTGACTTTGTCCTGCTCGCTATACAAATCTCCTCAAAAACATCAGAGTTCTGGCAGCATTTATGAACAACCACGCTCGCGACGCCGCCCGCTCCGATTATTAATGCTTTTCCCATTATTTTGTCCTCCTGTTAGTTATAATAAAACTTCTTATTTCGGTACATAAGCGTATATTTTCTTATATTTGTGTCTAGCGCATAATTTGGATTCGCGTAAAGAATAAGCCTTTCCAAGACCTCCGGGTCGTCTTTTAAATGATATTCGCGTAAAGACAGCTTAGGAGAGAATTTTCTCAAGGTTCTCATCGCTCCTTTAAGCATATCCCTCTCGTCACCCTCAATATCCGCTTTTATATAATCGACTCTTTCAAGCCTCTCGCTTTCCAGAAAATCTTCTATTGTTATTATATCCACTATCCCCGCTTTCATCTGTTCCATATTATTTCCACAGTCGCTTCCCATAAGTTTGCTTACTACTGATTTTTCAGTATCTATAAAAAATTCAGCGGTTCCCGTATACTCTCCCGCATCTATCCGCCGCCGCAATCACAAACAGACCTAAATTACCTCCCAAATCTAAAACAATACTGTCCTTTTCAACAGAAACATCGGAAACCTCATACGGACCTTCAAATATATAAGATAAATCATTATAAAACTCAGGTAAAATTAAATCTTCTCACTCATAGAAAAAAGAATACGCGTAATTTATTTCCGCCGAATAAGGATTTATGAACTTTATCCCGTTTAACACTAAATATTTATCATTCATCCCCTCCTCTCTCGACAATAAATAACTATTATAACAATATTTACATATTTCCATAAAGTCATCAATATTTATTTTACTTATCAAAAGATTTGAATATTCCCGCAATTTTTCCATAGCTTTTTCAGCTTCTCTTTGGACAGTCATCAAAATTCGCTGACAGTCTTTTCGTATTCCATTCTTATTGTTCATATACTCGTCAATCTCATAAACTTTTAGTCTATCAGCGTCCTCGCTGTCCGTATATCCATTACCGCGTATAAAAAATATTTAAAGACAATAAGGGTTTTCTGAGCATACGCCCTATAATTCCTTATCCATAAATGACATAACGATTTGTGTCTTTCTCCTCAAAACTAATTTCTGATAATGTTAATTTCATAAATAAAAACCTCCGTAATTTAAAATAACATATCCAAAAACTTTAAAATTAACGGATAAGTTTAAATTTTGCCGTTGATCACCTTTTTAAAGGTTTCCAAACAGCGTTTATTCCTCTGTAAGTTCCTTTACATAATTCGGCAAAGCGAAACTCCCCTTGTGAAGCTCCGTGTTATAATATTTTGTCTTAATTCCAAGGCTGTTCCAATAATCCTCCTTAATATCGGCGACAGGGTCAAGTTTTTTAGAGGCGAACCCAAAAAGCCAATGCCCCGATGGATATGTCGGGATATGAGCTTGATATAATTTAGTAATAGGAAAAAATTGCCTTATTCTTTTATTCGCCCGTTTAAGGGACTCGGCATACACTTTATAATAAGGGCTCTCATGCTGATTGACTAAAATTCCGTTGTCGTTTAACGCTTTATAACAGTTTCCGTAAAACTCTTTTGTAAAAAGCCCCTCTCCCGGGCCAAAAGGGTCAGTGGAATCCACGATTATAAGGTCATAGTACCTTTCTTTTTTTCTCACGAATTTAAGCCCGTCCTCATAAAAAATATTAACCCTTTTGTCGTGAAGTTTACCCGCCGTCTGTGGAAGATATTTAAGACAAGCGGAAACAACCATATCGTCAATTTCCACAAGGTCAATTTCCAAGACAGACTCATATCTGGTAAGTTCTCTTACCGTTCCCCCGTCGCCCCCGCCTATGACAAGAACTTTTTTAACGTCCGGATTAACAGCCATAGGCACGTGAACAATCATGTCATGATATATAAACTCGTCTTTTTCCGTAATCATCATAAGACTGTCTAAAGTCATAAAAACGCCGAATTCGTCAGAACGCATAATATCTATACGCTGAAAATTACTTTTAGCGGAGTATAAATGCTCGTCAACCCTTATTGAAAACCTAACGTCGGGGCTATGCTCCTCTGTATACCACAATTCCATAAAAACTCCCCTTTCAAAATTTAGCGTTCCTTTTTTTCTTCCGCTCCCTAAATTTATTATAAAGATTTCCCCGCGCTGTCATACTCCGACACAACATTTATTCTCTCAATATAAATATCCTCCGTGCCCGTAAGAAAGCATCCCTTTTCTTTGGCGTAAGCGACATAATTTAAAATATCTTTTGTAATATACTCGCCCGGAGCCAAAATAGGTATTCCCGGGGGATAGCACATCACGAACTCACTGCATATTTTCCCAAAACTTTTTTCAATAGGAACCGAGATTTTCGGGGCGTAAAACGCCTCCTGAGGTGTCATGGCGACAAGAGGATTAATGTACTCATGGTCGAACATACCCGCCTTATCCCTTGAATAGAGCCTTTTTATCTCAGACATGGAGGAAATAAGCCTTTCTATAGCGAGGGCTTTGTCCCCCACGGAAATAATAGCTAAAATATTTCCTATATCGCCGAACTCAATCTGAATATCATAATCGTCACGCAAAATATCGTAAACCTCAATCCCCGCGAGACCTATGCTTCTTGTGTGAACTGAAAGCTTCGTAACATCAAAATCAAAAACCGTGTCATTGTTTATAAGCTCTCTGCCGTAAGCGTAAAAACCCCCGATTTTATTAATTTCATCTCTGGCGTACGCGGCAAGCTGAGAAACCTTGTCAAAAATGCTTTGCCCGTTAAGAGCTAAATTTTTTCTTGAAATGTCAAGAGAAGACATGAGCAAATAAGAACCGCTGGTAGTCTGGGTTAAATTTATAATCTGCCTTACATATCCCTGGCTTATATCGTTATTAATAAGTAAAAAAGAACTCTGTGTAAGAGAACCTCCTGTTTTATGCATACTAACCGCGGCCATATCTGCCCCCGCGCTCATAGCTGAGGCGGGCAAATTGTCGTTAAAATAAAAATGTGTTCCGTGAGCCTCGTCCACAAGCGCCAGCATTCCGTGTTTATGGGCAAGTTCAACAATGTCCTTAAGCGGTGAGCAAATCCCGTAATAAGTGGGATTGTTTACTAAAACCGCTTTAGCGTCAGGATTTAATAAAATAGCTTTCTCAACATCTTTAATAGACATGCCGAGAGCGATTCCAAGCTCGTCGTTTGTTCCCGGATTTACATAAACAGGCTGTGCCCCGCTTATAACAAGAGCGTTAATGGCGCTCCTATGTACATTCCTCGGCATAATTATTTTCTCGCCTCTTTTGCAGGCGGTAAGTACCATGGACTGAACGGCGGATGTTGTTCCGTTAATCATAAAAAAAACATGCTTCGCCCCGAAAGCGTCGGCGGCGAGCTCTTCCGCCTCCTTAATCACAGAAACGGGGTGACAAAGGTTATCAAGAGGCTTCATTGAGTTTACATCCACACTCATACACCTTTCCCCCAAAAACTCCGTAAGCTCGCTGTTTCCTCTTCCCCTTTTATGTCCCGGAACGTCAAAGGGAACCACCCTCATAGCCTTATACCTCTCAAGAGCCTCATAAATAGGCGTTTTACTCTGGTCAAATTTATACATGGCAGTGTCCTCTAAATCAATAAATATTTATTCCGCTGAAAATCTCAATCATTTCCCTGCGTAAACTGTTTGTAATCTCAAGCCTTTCTCTCGGATGAAGCTCATAAACGTCGGTATTAAAAAGATAATTTTGCAAATCAATTTCTTTAATAAGCATTTTGGTATGAAAAATATTCGCCTGATAAACATTTATATCTATAGCGTCATATTTCTCAAGAGTTTTGTCGTTTATATAATCCTGAATACTTGTAATATTATGGTCCATAAAAAGCTTTTTGCCATCAACATTTCTTGTAAATCCTCTCACTCGATAATCCGTGGTAATAATATCAGAATCAAAACTATCGATTAAATAGTCAAGAGTATTAAGAGGAGAAATCTGTCCGCATGTTGACACGTCTATATCAACCCTAAACGTCGCTATAGAGTTGTCAGGATGATATTCCGGATAAGAATGAACAGTTACATGGCTTTTGTCAAGATGTGAGACAACGCTTTGCCTTTTTCCGACTATTTTATTTTCCGCGGAGTCTTTAGTCTCACTATTCTCACATAGGGCAAGTTCCCTTTCAGTGATAAGAATTGTCACGCTCGCCCCCTGAGGCTCATAATCCTGTTTTGAGATATTAAGTACATGAGCTCCTATCATTTTAGTAACGTCGCAGAGAATTTTCGTGAGCCTTTCCGAATTATACTGCTCGTCAATATAAGCGATATAATCCTTTTGCTCCCTTTCACTTTTGGCGTAACAAACATCATATATATTAAAGCTCAAAGTTTTCGTAAGATTATTAAAACCGTAAAGCTTAAGCTTATTTTCCAACCTTATCATCACAGCCTTTCAAAATTTAAAGAAAATACCGTATAATCAATATATACAGCCAATTAACCAAAAATAATTTTAATCTATCAAATTTGTTTTTAAATATTTTATCGCCTAAAAAGAACGTTTATACTTTTATTAAGGTTGTTATTTATATAATTTTAACAACTTTTAAGGAATTGTTAGATTTGCTTTATTATTAAATAATATTAACATATTTCGTGTAAATAAAAAACTCATATTTTATATTTTACAATATCACTAAAAAAATATCAACAATTTATTAGACTTCTTTAGAAACTTTACAAGAATTTCATTAAAGTTAGAAAAAAATATTTTATTCAATATTTCTCCGAGATTTCGGCGTTTAAAACATGAACCGCCTTTTACAGAAATTTTGAATAAAACATTTTTTCCTTATTATATAATTATTGTAATTGTATAGTTTTGAAAGAAGTCTATTATATGGCCTACAAAAAATACTATAACCCCACGGCGTTTTACAGCGTCTTTATTTAAAAGGTCCCTGTTTTACCTCCAAAACTCAAAAGCTCTCTCAAAAGCGTATGAATATTTGTCAGCCGCCCCATGGTTAAAATGAGAAGCCTTTAATATATATGTATAGCTTTGAGCAAAACTAAGTATAAAACATAAAACCGTGGAAACGAAAAACACTTTGGCCATAACCTTTTTTATATTCTCGTTTTCACAATTTTGATATATTATAAAAATTATTGTAAAAGCGCCGATTAAAAACTGCCAGGCGAAATCCGTCTTATATCTTATACCATAACCGCTTTCCCAAACAGACGCAATAATCACTAAAGGCGCTATAACGCAAAGCGCCGAAATTATAAGGGAATATAATTTTTTGTTCTCACTTCTTGAGACCGCATATGCTTTTTTAAAGTAAAAATAAGAAAAACAGAGAGGATCCATAATAAACAGCCCAGCGGTGTTTGTCGCCACAAAATAATACCCGTTTGGATTAAACGTTTCCACATGAGACGATATAAACGGAAAACTTGACGAGGTATTTGGAACGGCGAATAAATAATTATAAAATCCTATGCCGGCGAAATGCGAGTGAAACTCCGTACCCATAAAATCGTTTATGGTGAGGGAATACTGTATGCCAAAGTCCAGTATATTCCCAAATCTTAAATAATTATAAATCATCTTTATCCCGCCGATTAATATAAACGGCAAAAAAACGGCGGCGAGTAAACGTATATAACACCCGATTCCGCTTTTTCTCTCCGGCATAAGAACTCTTCTTTCATAAGTCCAGCGAAAATAAAAATTAAGGCGCATATACAGTAAACCGCTAAAGTAGGCCTTGATAAAACCCCAAAAGCGAAAAGAACCGCCGATAAGCTTAAATAAAATAAATTAATCTTTCTTTTTCCGATTACACCGCTTATAAGCGTAAAATCCCTTCCTAAAGTCACGAAAGCGAAACCTAAGGCCTGAGCGATTTCATAAAAATTCCCCATGACGAAACAAAACCAAATTCCGCTTATAAGCTGAAGCGTATAAACCCCATCAGAATAAAACTTATTTTCATGTAACAAAAAAATTCTTTTATATAAGACATATACAGCTTGTACAGGAAAAAAACGCCTATAGCGCCGAATATAAAATTATACCATATAGACGGGAGATAATAACCCGTAATAAGATGAAACGGCAGACATAAAATAATAACCAGCGCTATTCCATAACAAGAATAGTAATTCCCGTCGTAATAAAGGTGGTCCTATAAATAATAAATCCCTTTTCCTCTGACTGTCGTCATAAGGATTGTCAAGATTTTTAAGCTCTTCGGGAACTTCCTCCAAAATATTCAGACACCCATCCTCAAAGGAGTCCACAAGCTCTTTTGTGATTTGGTTCCCCTCCCCAGTTTTAAAATCATCAAAAATATTTGAGAATAAATCCTCATAAGTGTTACTCTCTGTTCACTTTAAATCTTCCCAAAACCATTTTCCCCGCGCTTTCGGTGTTTGTTTTATATTTTCCTGAATTGCCGTATTATTAAATTTATACCCAAAGACCCTATCATAGAGCATATAAAAATCATAGGAACAATAATAAAGTAATAAGGAATTTTATCATAAAACATAATTACTCTATCGTTAAGAAGGTCATAAAAAATCGTGTCAAAAATATATGACAATAAATACGCCCCAAGGGTAAGCTCCGATATTTTTTTTAATATTGTTTTTACTATGTCCGGAAGTTTCTCAAAATTAAGTTTCTGTATAAACATAAATACCAAAACTGAGTCTATAAGATTCTCAAATCCACACCAATACTCACTGTAAATATCAAGTTTAACTTGACCCGTACCGCTTGTGATACTTCTGTAATAATTAAATCCGCCAAATATAAAAAGACATACCAATAAAGTAATTAAAATATATCGTTTTTTTATATTTATCTTAAACTCGCTAAAAAAAGCTCCTATAAAATAATATGTAATTGGATAAACCTCCTCCCAATAATCAGGGAAAATCTTGTATTTATAATTTATGACCGTCGGTAAAGCCGTAAGAGCGATAAGGGTAAAAATTAAAATAAGCTTTCCTTTTTTTGACTTTAGTCCGTTATACGCCAAATTCAAAAAAGGTATAACTAAAAATAGTCCTATATACATTTCAACATACCATGAATATGGCGCCGCGCTATAATTAAAAATACTTTCAACCCATCTCCATACATCAGCTTCTTCCCATAAATATTTTATTCTGAACACAGCGCAAGCCGCGCTAGCTAAAATATAAACAGCTATAACCTTTATAATTCCCTTATAGTATCTTTTGGATAATTCTTTTTTATTCATTAAAAATCCTGTGGTTATTATAAACAATGGAACACAAATCATAAAAAATGTTCTTCCCGTGACAGCGGAATATCCGGCGAACCCTTCTAATTCTTGCTCATAAAAACCGGTGTATAAGAAAAAATGTATTGAGACTACAGAAAATACAGCGAAAATTTTAATCAAATCCATATTGGTATTTCTTTTCTTTTTAGTTGAAGAGTCAGTGCCCTCCCCTCCCCCGCGCTCATTATCTTGTATTTTACATTTTTTTGAATTTGAATAGTTCATCAGATAACTCCTTTCATAAAGCCTGTTCATATGCCCTCTCTGCTGTCTTGAAACTTTGCGTCCATTGTTAAATTTTAACAAACTTTTAACAATTAAAAAGTATTTCGCTTTTTATAAATCTAAAATATCTAAAAAACTATTAGAAATAAAATAAATATATTTCAAATTCGTTTTGCTTTTTTATAGCTTTTTGTTTATTTTGAATTTTAAGACAGCGTATAAACAATGATGGTTGACAAAAGATTTTTCATTAGACGAAACATGATTTTAACAGTAATACTTGAAAAGTATCTAAAAAAATCAGACAAGTCATAACAATAAAATTTTTAAAGCGCTTTCGGAAATATTGTCAAACAGGTCTATTAGTTTACTTGTTTTAACTTACTCTCTTTATTTAATATTACTTTAAATATCCTTATTACTGCGTTTATAACAAAAGAGCCAGCCATAGAGCATACAAAAACCATAGGAATAATAATAAAATAATAAGGAATTCTATCGTAAAACAAAATTATTCTATCATTAAGAATACCATAAAAAATCGTGTCAAAAATATATGACAGTAAATAAGCGCCCAAGGTAAGCTCTGATAATTTTTTAAGTATTCCCTTTATTACATCAGGAAGCTTCTCAAGATTAAGCTTTTGTATAAATATAAATACCAAAACTGAGTCTATAAGGTTCTCAAATCCTCTCCAGTCACAGTATGGCCCTTTCTCAAATTCATGGCGCGTACTTATATATGCTCTGTAATAGTTAAATCCTGTAAAAACCAAAATACATACCAGCAAAGCAATTAAAATATATCGCTTTTTTATGTTTATTTTAAACTCGCTTAAAAAAGCTCCTATAAAATAATATGTAATTGGATAAACCATTTCCCAATAACCAGGAAAAACCTTATACTCATAATTTATGACCGTCGGTAAAGTTGTAAGCGCTATAAAACTAAAAATCAAAACAAGTTTTTCCTTTTTGGATTTAAGACTATTATAAGCTAAATTCAAAAAAGGCATAATTAAAAACAATCCTATATACATCTCAATATACCACGAATATGAAATACCGCTGTAATTAAAAATATTTTTTATCCACCGCCATACATCCATATCTTCGCCGAAATATTTAGCTTTAAATATAAGACTCACTATACTAGCCAAAATATAAACCGCTATAATTTTTATAATCCCTCTATAATATCTCTTTGATAACTTCTTTTTGTTCATAAGAAACCCCGAAAGAATAATAAACATAGGAACGCAGACCATAAAAAACGTCCTGACCGCGATAGTAAAATATCCGCTAATTCCTTTTATTCCTTGTCCATAAAATCCAGAGTTTAAAAAAAAATGCACAGAAAAAACAGAAAACACGGCAAAAACCCTGACCAAGTCCATATTGGTATTTCTTTTCTTTTCAGTTAAAGAGTCAGCCCCCCCCCCCCCCCGTGCTTATTGTTTTGTATTTTACATTTTTTTGAATTTACATAATTCATAATATAACTCCTTCCGCCACTTATATTAATCTATATCGAACCAATAAAAAATTAACAACTAAACCTTTAATAATATTGATATATTCAAGTGCTAAGAAATCTTTTTATTTGCCTGTGTTAAAAATCTTATAAATTGCTATAATAAAAAAATAAATATACCTTGTTCATTAACTTATACTAAATCTATCTTTAAATATTGAATAAAATAACATAAAAACAAAAAAGTCGCAAAAACCCACGGAAGACAACTGCTTTTAACCATTCACCCGACATGTGAGGCACAGTCAGCGACACTATATTATCCTCAAGCTTTTGTATGTAAAAGAAACGGCATACCGCAAAATCACTTTTGCAATATGCCGCTTTTATAGCTAAATAAATAATATTTTAATATTACTCAATAATAGAAACAACAGAGCCAGAACCAACTGTTCTACCGCCCTCACGAATAGCGAAACGAAGACCTTGCTCCATAGCGATAGGGCTTATAAGCTCAACAGACATCTCAACGTTATCTCCCGGCATACACATTTCAGTGCCTTCAGGTAAATTAATAACGCCTGTAACGTCAGTAGTTCTGAAGTAGAACTGAGGACGATAATTGTTGAAGAAAGGTTTGTGACGGCCGCCCTCGTCAGCTGTCAAAACGTAAACCTGAGCTGTGAATTTAGTGTGAGGAGTTATAGTACCAGGTTTAGCGAGAACCTGTCCTCTCTCTATGTCTGTTCTCTGAACACCGCGGAGAAGAGTACCTACATTGTCTCCAGCCTCAGCCTCATCAAGAAGTTTACGGAACATCTCAATACCTGTAACAACTACTTTACGAGCCTCGTCAACGATACCAACGATCTCAACTTCGTCATTAAGTTTAAGAATACCTCTCTCAACTCTTCCTGTAGCTACAGTACCACGTCCTGTAATAGAGAATACGTCCTCAACAGGCATAAGGAAAGGTTTGTCTGAATCTCTCTTAGGATTAGGAATATACTCGTCGATTGTCTCAAATAACTCAACGATTTTATCTCCCCATTCTCCCGCTGGATCTTGAAGAGCCTGGAAAGCTGAACCCCTGATAATAGGAGAGTCCTCAAATCCATACTCAGCCAAAAGCTCGCTGATTTCCATCTCAACTAAGTCTAAAAGTTCCTCATCGTCAACCATATCGCATTTGTTCATAAATACAACAATTTTAGGAACGCCAACCTGACGTGAAAGAAGAATGTGCTCTCTTGTCTGAGCCATAGGACCGTCTGTAGCGGCAACAACAAGTATAGCTCCGTCCATCTGAGCCGCTCCTGTAATCATGTTTTTAACATAGTCGGCGTGACCTGGGCAGTCAACGTGAGCGTAATGTCTATTAGGAGTCTCATACTCTACGTGAGTAGTTGAGATAGTGATACCTCTTTCTTTTTCTTCCGGAGCCTTGTCAATTTTATCAAAAGCAACTTCCTCACCAAGATTATATCTTTGATATAAAGTTTTTGTAATAGCCGCGGTCAAAGTAGTTTTTCCATGGTCAACGTGACCGATAGTACCAATATTTACGTGTGGTTTAGTTCTTTCAAAATGTGCCTTAGCCATTTAAAATTTCCTCCTTAATAAAGTAAATTAAAATTTGTTTGTAATTTTGTTTATATATATGATTATTATAGCTGATTTACTATAATTATGCAAGTATTTTTTTATTTAAAACAAGATGTTATCCCTTATGCCCTATGAGATTTTAAGCTCATTACTCAGCGGCTTTCCCCGCGGCCACTTTTTCCTGAATACTCTTAGGAACAGCCTCGTAATGGTGAACTTCCATAGTATAGGTTCCTCTTCCCTGAGTCTTTGAGCGAAGGTCTGTCGAGTAGCCGAACATCTCAGCCAAAGGCACATAACCGTGAACAACCTGATTTCCGTTAAACGGCTCCATACCCTCGATACGGCCTCTTCGGCTGTTAATGTCGCCGATAACGTCGCCCATATAATCCTCAGGTACAGTAACGTCAACTTTCATAATAGGCTCTAAAAGAGCTGGGTCTGATTTTCTCATAGCGTCTTTAAACGCCATGGACCCTGCAATTTGAAAAGCCATCTCAGATGAGTCAACCTCATGATAAGAACCGTCGTAACATACCGCCCTAACGCCGACAACAGGATACCCGCCGATTACTCCGGCCTGCATAGCGTCTCTGATACCTTTGTCAACAGCTGGGATATACTCTTTCGGAATAGCTCCGCCGACAACCTCGTTCACAAACTCATAAGTTTTGTCAGCGTTGGCGTCCATAACCTCAAACCTAACCTTACAGTGTCCGTACTGACCGCGTCCGCCTGACTGTTTAGCGTATTTGTGCTCAACATCCACATCTTTGCGGAAAGTCTCTCTGTAAGCCACCTGAGGAGCGCCCACGTTGGCCTCAACCTTGAACTCTCTTAAAAGACGGTCAACAATAATCTCAAGATGAAGCTCGCCCATACCTGAAATAATTGTCTGCCCTGTTTCTTGATTTGTATAAGTTTTAAAAGTCGGGTCCTCCTCAGCGAGTTTCGCCAAAGCGATACCCATTTTATCACGTCCCGCCTTTGTTTTCGGCTCAATAGCGACAGAAATAACAGGATCCGGGAAATTCATGGACTCAAGAATAACCTCGTTGCTCTCGTCGCATAAAGTGTCGCCCGTCGTGGTAAGTTTAAGACCAACCGCGGCGGCTATATCCCCGGCGTATACCTTGTCAATTTCCTGACGGGAATTGGCGTGCATCTGTAATATACGGCCGATACGTTCTTTTTTGCCTTTCGTCGAGTTGTAAACGTAAGAACCCGCTTCTAAAACGCCCGAGTAAACTCTGAAGAAAGCGAGCTTTCCAACAAACGGGTCGTTCATAATCTTAAAAGCGAGAGCGGCGAAGGGTTCCTCGTCTGAAGAGTGTCTTTGAACCTCAATATCTTCTTTTCCTGGCTCGTGACCTTTGATAGCTGGAATATCTGTCGGAGCCGGCATATACTCAAGAATACCGTCAAGAAGCTTCTGAACGCCTTTGTTTCTGTAGGCTGAACCGCAGAACACCGGCGTAGCCTCGCAGGCGATACAAGCTCTTCTTAAAGCGGCTTTCATCTCAGGAATAGTAAGTTCCTCTCCCTCAAGATACTTTTCCATAAGCTCCTCGTCGCACTCGGCGATAGCCTCAATCATAGCCGCTCTGTATTCTTCAGCTTTTTCTTTCATGTCATCAGGAATATCTTTAACGGAAATATCCGTACCCTGCTTATCGTTGTAATAGTACGCTTTCATTTCCATAAGGTCAATAATTCCCACAAAATCATCCTCAGCCCCGATAGGAAGCTGAACTGGAACAGCGTTAGCGTTAAGCCTGTTCCTTATCATATCGACAACGTTGTAAAAATCAGCGCCCATAATGTCCATTTTATTTACAAACGCCATACGAGGAACACTGTATCTGTCCGCCTGGCGCCAAACAGTCTCGGACTGAGGCTCAACTCCGCCTTTGGCGCAGAAAACGCCCACTGAACCGTCAAGAACCCTGAGAGAACGCTCAACCTCAACGGTAAAGTCAACGTGACCTGGTGTGTCTATTATATTAATGCGGTGCATAGGTCCCTCGCCTATGTGCCACTGAGTAGTCGTCGCGGCAGAAGTAATGGTAATACCTCTTTCCTGTTCCTGCTCCATCCAGTCCATAGTAGCGGTACCTTCGTGAGTGTCACCGATTTTATACGTACGACCTGTATAGAATAATATACGCTCTGTAAGAGTCGTTTTACCGGCGTCAATATGAGCCATAATACCGATATTACGAGTTCTCTCAAGAGGACAAGCTCTACCTGCCACTTTTATTCCTCCTTTTTAATTACCATTTGTAATGAGAGAAAGCCTTATTAGCTTCTGCCATTTTATGAGTTTCGTCTTTCTTTTTAACAGCGCCGCCGGCGTTGTTAATAGCGTCCATAATCTCACCGGCTAAGCGGTCAATCATGGTTTTCTCGCTTCTTTTTCTGCTGTATAAGGTAAGCCAGCGAAGACCTAAAGCAAGTCTTCTGTCCGGTTTAATCTCGATAGGCACCTGATAAGTCGCGCCTCCCACACGGCGGGCTTTAACCTCAAGCACAGGCATAATATTGTTAAGAGCCTGCTCAAAAGCCTCCATGCTCGGAGTACCTGTTTTTTCCTCAACTTTCTCAAAAGCGCCGTAAACAATTTTTTGAGCGATACCTTTTTTACCGTCAAGCATAACGGAATTTATAAGTTTAGTAACTACCTTACTTTTGTACAAAGGATCAGGTAATACTTCTCTTTTAGAAACATGACCTTTACGTGGCACGATTCTTCCCTCCTTAATTATGGAAATATTAATTCATCGGTACTCGGGGAAAATTTATTCCCGCGTTTCATGCCTATGCACTAAAGTAAGCCACTGCAACGACAGATAGGCAAATTATAACGTCGAAACAAAAAGAAATATCAGCAAAAAAATTTTATTCTATTATTCCCTGTTTCTTTTTTATAATTCTAAAGTACAAGGCAAATTTAAATTACCAATTTATTTTATTTTTTCTTCGCGCGTTTAGCGCCGTATTTTGAGCGTGACTGCTTTCTGTCCGCTACGCCCGCCGTATCAAGAGTACCTCTGATAATGTGGTAACGAACACCGGGAACGTCTTTAACTCTTCCGCCTCTTATAAGAACAACGCTGTGTTCCTGAAGATTATGTCCCTCTCCTGGGATATAAGCCGTAACCTCTATACCGTTTGAAAGGCGAACCCTGGCTATTTTTCTGAGAGCCGAGTTAGGCTTTTTAGGCGTCGCTGTCTTAACGGAAGTACATACGCCTCTTTTCTGAGGAGAACTTACGTCGGTCTGTTTCTTTCTTAAAGAGTTGAGACCTTTCTGTAAAGCGGGAGCGGTAGACTTCTCAAATTTGGTCTTTCTGCCCTTTCTTACTAATTGGTTAAATGTTGGCATTTAAGTCGCACCTCCTTGCGCGTTTAGATATTTTTTTCTGCCATTGCATTGGTAATCCGAACAATTTTCGTATGAAAACGAATAAAATGCTTTTCATACCGACACAGTTACAAATTATAACATCAAGTTATGTATATGTCAATAGTTTTTTAATTTTTTAAGGCTGTAACACAGGCGTTTCATAAATTTTTCCTCATGTCCCAAAAAATTTATCATTAATGATGTTATAATTACGGCGACTCATAAAATTTTCGCGGTTAAACAATAAATAATCCCTTTATATCTCATATTTTATTAAAGCTCCCCTGCTTATTCTTTTATCTCTTCGCTATAGACTGTTTCTTATTTTGACACTCTCTGAAAATCAGTACAATAAAGTTAATTTTTGCTATAATTGAATTTAACTATTGAATTTTTCACAGATTGGTATATAATAATTTATATAAATTATTTAAGGGAACGCCTCATTTTCCTTAAAGATAAATTTTTAAGAAAAGAGTGATTTTAATGCTTAACATCAAAATGGATTTGGCTAAAACAAAAAAAGAGAAACCGAATGAGAAAAATTTAAGCTTCGGAAAATATTATACTGATAATATGTTTATTATGGACTATACTGAGGGAAAAGGATGGCACGACCCTCGAATAGTTCCTTATCAAAATATTTCCCTCGACCCCGCCGCTATGGTGTTTCACTACGCCCAGGAATCTTTCGAGGGCTTAAAGGCTTATAAAACGTCGGACGGCTCCATTCAGCTTTTCCGACCAGCTAAAAACGCTGAACGTATGCGGTCCACTCACAAACGTATATGTATTCCGGAAGTTCCCGTGGATGACTTCGTACAAGCGGTAAAAACCCTTGTTTCCGTTGAGAGAGACTGGGTTCCCTCTGAGCCGGAAACCTCTCTTTATTTAAGACCTTTTGTAATCGCGACCGAAGCTCACCTTGGAGTAAAGCCGTCATCTACATATATGTTTATGGTGATAGCGTCTCCAGTCGGAGCGTATTATGAGGAAGGAATGAACCCTGTTAAAATTTTCGTTGAGGATGAGTACGTAAGAGCGACTCCCGGCGGAACGGGCTTTATTAAATGCGGCGGAAACTACGCGGCGTCGCTGGCGTCTCAGGTTAAAGCTCACGATTTGGGATATTCTCAGGTATTGTGGCTCGACGGAGTTGAACGTAAATATGTTGAGGAAGTTGGCTCAATGAATATTTTCTTTAAAATTGACGGAAAATTTTACACAGCCCCGACATCAGGAACGGTTCTTCCCGGAGTTACTCGCATGTCCTGCATAGAATTGCTTAAGAAATGGGGATATGACGTAAAAGAAGAACACATAGCGATAGTCGATATAATGAGAGCCGCTAAAGAAGGAAAACTCGAGGAGGTTTTCGGAACAGGTACAGCGGCTGTAATCTCTCCTGTCGGCGAGCTTCGCTATGAGGACGACATAGCTAGAATCAATGATTTCAAAACAGGAGAAATCACTCAAAAACTCTACGACACTTTGACCGGTATTCAGTGGGGTAAAATCAAAGACGATATGAACTGGACAGTAAAAGTTGATTAATAATCCTTTTTGGCGGTTAGCTCTAAATATATACGTCGCTAAACAGCCGTATCCGGCCTGACAATAACATGTGCCCGCCTGTATAATAGCGAGACAATAAAAAATATTTAAAAATAAACATTATTTATATATATTAAAAAATAAGACAGGCGGGAAGAAAACATAAATTTTCTTCCCGCCTGTCTTTGATAAAATGTTTTTTCTATCAATTTATTCCGGAGTTGCCGTAACAGCTTTTAAAAATCCTGAAAGCCCCATTACTATATCTTCATACGTTATGTCGAAATTCCCTGTATACCATGGGTCGGCTATATCTCTCTCAAGTCCGCTAAAATAAAGAAGTTTAAATATCTTGCCGTCAGGGTCTCCTCCAAAAACTTTTTTCATATTAACAACGTTCATACTGTCCATACCGATAATATAATCAAATTTATCATAATCGGACTTTTTAATTCTAACCGCCGTTTTGCTCTCGTCAAAAATCACGCCGACTTCCTTTAGCTTTCTTCTTGTCCCGCTATGAATGTGGTTTCCTATTTCCTCATCGCTTGTGGCGGCGGATAAAATCAAAAACTTATCCTCTAAATTTTCTTTTTTGACCATATCTTTAAAAACAAACTCCGCCATAGTTGAACGGCAGATATTGCCGTGGCATACAAAAAGGACCTTTATCATAAATATCCCCCTATTTATCAGCCTATCACGCCTATAGAAGCGGCTTCATCAGGCAGGTTAATAACTAAACCGTCATTCTCAGCTTCAGGAAGATACAAATCATAGGCTTCCGCCTCGTCCTCCCCATCGTCAAAAATAAAATTCTCGGGCTTCGCCTCGTCTCCGCCCTCGCCTGTGATAACAAAGTCTTTTATGTCTTTATACTCGTCAAGGCCCTCCGGCTTATCGATAACCGTATTGTCTATATCCCTAAGCGTATAATCAGACTCCATCTCATAATCTATACAACTGTTATCGTCACCGATTCTCATATCACAGTAAGCGTCATAACTTAATATGCTGCCATTCTCGTCAATATGCATAATTGTTGAGAAATTAGCGAGTTTAAGCTCTCCGGCAAAATTCTCCGGCATAACCTTCAAATCTGAGATTATATCATTAGCGTCAATCTCGGCGTATAAATCTTTTGTTCCGTCGGCGTTCTTTTTAACATATCCCAAAATAAAAGAACTCTCCTCTAAATCACCGGCTATGTCATAATAATTTAACCCCATATCAGACATCATCTTGTTAAAATCAACTTCCATTTTAATTTTAACCCCGTCAGTGTCTATATAGTAAGTATTGTCATTATAATACAAATTCATTTTCTGCTTTATGCTTTCTTGATAAGAGCTGTCTAAACTTCCCGACATCTCAATGTCAAATTTCTCTAAATCATTCACAATCGTTTTCAAAGAACCTGTCATGGCTATTTTTACTTTTTCAGAGTCCGCGCCAAGAATTTTCATAGTCATATTTATATTTGAGTTTACATCCATAGTAAAAGATTTTAACTCCTTATATTTTTCATCCACCCTGTTATAAAGCTCTAAAGCTTCTTCCCTGTTCTTTTTAAGATTGCTTATGATAACCGCCAGTTCAGCGTTTGTGACAGGGTTGTCTGGTTTAAAGGTGCCGTCAGCGTATCCGTTTAAAAGGCCGGCGTTGGCGCACCTTTGAATACTGTAGCTATGCTCGCTTTCCGAAATATCTGAAAAAGAAACTTGCAAAGTTCTGTTATCTCTCGGCAAAAACCCTTGTAAATATGATGCGAGTTCCCCTCTTTTAATATAACCCCCTCCCATATCAGCGGCAGTCTCAGAGAAATTGTTTTTAAAAACAGATGATAACGCCAGTTGAGCGGTCGATTTTAAAGCGTTTGAGTTAGCGTCAAGTCCGTCGAACCATCCGTCGCTTTTGGCCTCCATAACTTGCCCGTATGCCCAAAAACCCGTATCCAAATCCTCAGCGTAAACGGCTGATGAAAAAATCATAACGGATGAAACAAGCAAAGAAACAAATTTTTTCATATTAATAACCCCCTTAAAAAATCATTATTAATCTTTTTATAAATCTACACGCGCGATAAGCGCCGGCGCCCGTCTTGTTATCACGAAAATCACCTTCCCAAGTTCATAATCCATACCGTGTCTGAAAACTCTGTAACCATTATTCCAGCAATTCCAGCATAGCACAAAAAAGAATATTTTATAGTCAGGGCTTTTGCCGAAAGTAAAACCGGCTTACGCCGCCCGTTCTTTATAACGCTTATTTAACGAAAGGCGTTTTTTAAACGCCGCAAGCGTAAAGAAATATCACATAAAATATTTTCTCTATCCTCTTATTAAGAGGAAAACAAAGTAAAAGTGGTTCATTAATTTCGTTTTAGTTTCCATAATTTTTAGAATACGTTTTAGTTTTCAGATACTCTCTAAGAAAAACACTTCATAATTATTTTAACTGGTCAAGTAAACACCCCTCTTAACTTAAAAGGCGGATACTTACTCTCTCAGTTAAATCAGCGTTTCCCTAAATAAGCGTCGGCTCCGGCGCTTAAAACTTACTTATTCCGTCGTGTCAAATAACGTCTCAAATCTTCTCATTGCCTCAACGGTATTTTCTTTATTGTTAAAAGCCGTAAGCCTGAAATAATTCTCGCCGTTTTTACCAAATCCAGCTCCCGGCGTTCCGACCACATTTATTTTGTTAAGCATAATATCGAAAAAGTCCCATGAATTCATTCCGTTAGGACACTCAAACCAGATATAAGGAGAATTAACCCCTCCGAAATACCTTACGTTCATTTTCTCCATAGTCTCAGAAATAATTTTGGCGTTTTCCTTGTAAATATTAATCATGGCTTTGGCTTGTTTCATACCCTCCACGGAAAAAACAGTCTCGGCAGCCCTTTGAACAATATAAGGGACACCGTTAAATTTTGTCGTCTGACGGCGGTTCCACATTTTGTTAAGAGACATTTCCTTTCCGTCTGATGATTTGCCTTTAAGCTCGTTAGGAATTATCGTATACCCGCATCGAGTTCCTGTAAATCCCGCCGTTTTAGAAAGAGAACAAAACTCAACAGCACATTTTTTAGCGCCCTCAACGGCGAAAATACTCCTCGGGAGACTGTCGTCTGAAATAAAGCTTTCATAAGCCGAGTCAAAAAGTATAACCGAATCATTTTTAAGGGCGTAATCCACCCATATTTTAAGCTGTTCTTTGTTATAAACGGCTCCAGTCGGATTGTTGGGGGAGCAAAGATATATAATGTCCGCGTGAACGTTCTCATCGGGCATAGGAAGAAAATTGTTGTCGGCGTTCGCGTCAAGATAAATTATTTTTCTTCCGTTCATTGTGTTTGTATCCACATAAACAGGATAAACGGGATCAGGAACCATAACGACGTTGTCTATGTCGAAAAGATCCGTAATATTTCCCGTGTCGCTTTTCGCTCCGTCGCTTACGAATATCTCACTGTCATCGATTTCAACGCCGTTTCTTTTATAATATTCCTTAATAGCGTTTCTCAAAAAGTCATAGCCCTGTTCCGGGCCATAGCCTCTGAAAGTTTCGGCGGCGCCCATCTCGTCTACGGCTTTGTGAAGGCTTTTTATAACCTCGTCCGCCAAGGGCAGGGTAACGTCCCCTATTCCCAAACGTATAACCTTTTTATCCGGGTTTTGGGCTGTAAAGGCGTTCACTCTTTTAGCTATTTCGGAAAAAAGATAGCTTTCTTTTAAATTAAGATAGTTTTCATTAAACTTAGCCATTTCCATACCTCCTAAAAAATTTAAGGAAACATTGATTTTCTTTGTTAAAGCGTATTTAAAAACTCTGTATCTATTGTTAAAACTGACTGAAATTTTAACTATCAAAAAAATTGAGTTTTTTTATAAAGCTGAAATATCCAAAAAGTCATAAAAAATAAAATGAGCACGCCTCGCTTTACTTTTTATGATTTCTTGCGGACATTTTAGTTTTCAGACACGCTTTAAAATATTTTTTAATTATATCAAAAAAATATGGTATTGTAAAACATTTTTTCCAAAACTCCCTTTATTAATTGAACAGCCATGATAAAACTCACGTTTACATCGTTTCCAGCGCTTTATTTACAGTAGCCAATTTAATACAGGCGGATATAACCTCCATAGCCGTTTTAAGCTCCTCTAAATATGGATATGTCGGGGCGAGGCGGAAACAATCGTCTTTAGGATTTAAATGATAAGGATGAGTAGCTCCCGCTTCCGTTAATACCACGCCCGCCTCCTTGGCTAACCTTACAATTTCCCTTGCGCAGCCCTCTTTGGTATATACCGTGACAAAATACCCCCCGTCAGGTTTAAGCCACTGACACATTTTGTTATCCTCGAAATTAGCGTCCAATATCTCATTGACCATATCAAACTTAGGTTTTAAAATAGCGGCGTGTTTTTTCATATGATTTTTAACGTTTTCGGCGTTTTTGAAAAACTTAGCGAAAGAAAGCTGCGTCACTTTGTCATATCCGATAGTCTGAATAGACATTCTCTTCATAATTTCCTTGATATTGTTGTCACTCGCGGCGATAATAGCCACTCCTGACCCCGGAAAGGTAACCTTTGACGTTGAGAAAAACATATAAATTCTGTCCTGAGTATTATATTTCTCGGCATACTCAAAAATATTCGCTATAGTGTTTTCCTTATAAATGTGATGTATAGCGTAAGCGTTATCCCAGAAAATACGAAAATCCTCAGCGGCGGTTTTCATTTTCACAAGTCTGTCAATAACATCATCGCTGTAAATCTCGCCTGTGGGATTAGAGTATAACGGAACGCATATAATACCTTTAACGGCCTCGTCCTCGGCGGCAAGCTTTTCCACCATATCCATGTCGGGTCCGTCGCCTTTTAACGGCACGGAAATCATCTCGGCGCCAAATTCCTCACATATTGAGAAATGCCTGTCATATCCCGGAACCGGACATAAAATTTTAACCTTAGGAAGTTTACACCATGGTGTGCTTCCCAAAGCCCCGAAAAGATATACCCTGGCGAAAGTATCGTAAATAAGGTTTAAAGCCGAGTTTCCGCCGATAATAATATTTTTTGACGGAAGATTAAAAATCTGGGAGAAAATTTCCCTTGTCTCGGAAAGCCCCTCAAGAACACCATAGTTGCGGACATCATAATTGCCGGAGGTATGAAAATCCCTTGGCCCGTTAAGAAGCTCGTTTGATATATCAAGCTGCTTCGCTCCCGGCTTTCCCCTCGACATATCAAGTTTAAGCCCCATTTCCTTATAATTATTATACGTTTTTAAATATTCCTCTCGTTTTGATATTAACTCATCTTTTGACATATCTTTTAATTCAGACATAATAAATTTCTCCTTTCTGAGATTTTAACGGATTATGTAAAGCTAAAGCGTGTTTGAAAATTACTTGGTGTCTGTTAAAACATCGTAAATAATAAATCATATTATAGCGAACCAATAAAATAATAAACGGATAAGCTCTAAAAATTTAATATATTAAGACCTTCTTTTGTTGGCTCCCGCTAAAAATTTCTCAAGTTTCCGTAAATTTATAATCGTTTTTTTCAGTTTTCAAACACGTTCTGATAAAATATGAATTTTTCAAAAAATATTTAGTCAAAAAACAGAAAATAATAAATTTTCAAAAAAACAATTTCATTTATGAACATTATATCATAAAATTCATCTGTTGTCTTGTAAAAAATAAAAAAAAATAATCTCTTTTCTGTAAAAAAACAAAATAAAATGCAGGAACTATATTTTTAACCTGCAAAATTCAAATAAAATGATTTTTATAATAAACTTCTTTTAATTGCCATAGTGACGTAGCCTTGAAAGAATCCTATTCAATAATATCCCGTAAATAAAAAATAGTCTCCCGCTTTATAATCCTAACTATATACTTTCATTGATTTTTAATCCTTTGGTATCCAAACGTCTCTCAAATTTCCTGTGATGATATAAAACTATATGAAAGGTTATAAGAAAACATCATACTGTACGATTATGGCTATCAATGCTATTTCACAATAAATAAAAAGAGGAAAAATGATAGAAAAGTATAATTTACATGGTATAATTAAAATTGTAAAAACATTGGCAAATGGAAACTTGTATATTACGCTGAGAGGATAGATAATATTTATGGTACGTTTATATGGTAAAGCGCCTTATAAAATAGTTTTGGTTCATGGCGGGCCTGGGGCAATAGGGTCATTAAAAGGATTTGCGCGAGAATTAAACACATTATCACATATTGGTGTCGTTGAGGCTATACAATCAAAATATTCAATAGCTGAACTGATAGAGGAACTATATAACCAAATTAATGATAACTGTAACGATAAAGTGTCATTAATTGGACATTCTTGGGGATCATGGTTAGTAGCGCTTTTCGCGGGAAAATACCCTGAGTTAATCGAGAGAATATTTTTAATTGGCAGTGGTCCGCTTGAGGATAAATACGTTTCGGAGATAGCCGCTCGTAGATTTGAAAACCTCTCCGAAGAAGATTGCTCGATATTTCAAAGATTATCTGACAATCGAGCTACCGCTGAGGATATGAAAAAAATTCCTAAAATATTTGAAAAATCAGATAACTATTGTCTAGAAAATAAGGATTTACACAGAGCGGATAAAACAGATAATCAAATGCATAATATAGTATGGGAAGAAGCGTCTAAATTAAGAACTCAAGGAGAATTATTAACATCTTTTAAACAAATTAAATGTAAAATAGTTTTGATACAAGGAGAAATTGACCCGCATCCGGCGAATGGAATAATCATACCATTGAGAGAAAATTGTATAGAGTGCGAATCGTATATTTTAAAAAAGTGCGGGCATAGCCCATTTATGGAAAAATACGCGAAAAAAATTTTCTATAAAATTTTGCTTCAAATTATTAAGTAAATTCCTGTTTGTATGCTTTTTCCATATCTTTCCCCTATTTTCAAGGCTCTGCCCGCAATGGCTGGCTGGACGATAACGGGTGCGTATTTCTCTACTTCACCCAGGAGGAAGCTATGGCCATGTAGTGGCATAACTAGTGGTAGGAATTATAGTTTATAAATCGCCTTTTGCCAACAAATTGTCTTTACCCATACCACAGACATATTGATTTGAATCATATTTATAGCAAACATCTAAAAAATCTGATCGTTGTTTTGAATCATTCATTATTTTTACAAGTAATTCATGCGGAACTGTTCTTGCATATGCTCCGGGACCTGCCATCTCAATATTTTTCACTCCAAAGCGGCGCAGTAAACCTTCTAATTCATCCGGCAGAAAAGTATATGTTATACACCACGGAGCGCCTCCTTTTTCATATTCGGCTATTTCGTTTTCCCCTCCCATAAGCCCGTCTGCCATGAGTTTTTCTATATTGCTCTTTTTAAAAGAAAATATATCTATTGCATTTTGTCTGTTAGATATACACCATTGTACAAACGGGTCATCAGAATGTTCATTCAGTATAAATTGATTTTTTTGAATTGGATTAGCAAGATACGGCAAACTACCCAAACGGCTTGTTACACTTATTATAATACGTTTTTTTGCAATACGCACAAGCTCACCGATAACCTGCTCCTGATTCGGATAGGTATATGAAATCGGTGCATCAAAAGAAACAACCATATCAAAGGATTTATTTGTATACTCACTTAAATCTTCCAATGCGCCTTTTACAAAAGTTATTCTGTCTATAACACCCGCTTTTTTCGCCAGTTCTTTTGCTTTGTCTATCATAGGCTGAGATATATCAAAATGTGTAACCCGGCAGCCATGTTTTGCAAGAAGGATAGAAAATCGCCCACACCCTGCACCAGCGTCAAAAACAGTCTCTATACCCTCTAAATTATCAAGAAGTTTTCTCTCTATATGGTTTTTCTGAATAATATCATCAATATAAGTTTCCTCACGATGGCTCTCAAGTTCCCCCTTATCAGGCAGATTCCACATACGCTCAGATATTTTCCTGCTATAATCCTTAATACTATTTTTATTCACTTAAAATTCCTCCGTTAAATTTAGAATCCTGTTTCCTCACAAGTAAAGCGGTTTTAAAATTTAGTTAAGCCTTAATTCATCAAAAATAGCGATAAGCCATCGGGTCATACCCTTATTTATCTCAAAAAGTTCCGTATATTTGTCCTGCTCTGAAAACCATGCTGTGCTAACTAGCTGATCTGCCATAACCACATATGGAAGTGCCGCACATTCCTCATCGGTAAGTTTTACTATACTGTCATAACCCCAAAGAATATTCCGGTAAATTTCCAGCCACTTTGATAACTTGGCTTGATCATTTTCATCAAAGCTCTCACTTAAAATTGCCAAAGCCGCATAGCCAGGGATCATATAGTTATTCAACTTTAAAAAAGGAATAAAGAGCATCGTTAAGAGAGTCAAATTTATAAAGAAAATTTCGAAGAAAGTTTTTCATATTAGCCCGAAATTTTTCAATGGGGTTTAATTCTGGTGAATATGGAGGAAGAAATATTAATTCTATATTATGATTTTCAGCAATTTCATTCAATTTGTTTTTTCGATGAAAAGACGCGTTATCTATAACAATAACCCTATTTTCTGGAATTTCCGGCAAAAGAATTTCTTCAAACCACGCCTCAAAAAATTCAACTGTCATTGTGGTATCATACTGCATTGGCGCAATTATTTTTTTCCCGCATTTTGCGGCTACAACATTTGTACGTTTAAATTTTCTTCCCTTTATTTTGTTATAAACTTTTTTCCCTATTTTAGCATAAGCATATTCTCGGTATAAATAAGTATTAATTCCGCTTTCATCAATATATACAATCTTTTCTTTTGCTATATCTGCTGTTTTATTAATATATTCATTTACTTTCTTTTCATCTTGTTCATAGTATCTTAACGTCTTTTTTTTCGTGTTATTTTAAGTTTTTTCATTACTTTTCTAACTGCTTCTATACTGCATTCGAATTCTTTTGCTATCTCTTTTAAAAAAGCATCTGGATTTTCTTCTAAAAATAATATCAGCTTTTCAGGGTCAATTTTTCTAAATCCTCTATTTACTTCTTTATTTGATAAATCACCTGTTTCTTTATATTTTTTTACCCACTGACTTATTGTATTTATTCCCACTCCAAATACTTCTTTTGTTTCTTCTAACGTATCTCCTGACATATAATATTTTACTGCTTTTTCTCTTAAATCTTTACTGTAACTCATATTTTTATTTTATCATATCTTTTTCTTTATTTAAAGTTGAATTACTATAAATACGCAGATTTTTCTCCGACAGTTCAAAGTCAATAAATCCCCATTAGTCCTGCGACACGATAATGTTTGAGGGATTCGGATCACGATGTATGATTTGTTTCGGCAGCTTGTCATACAGTTTTCCAAATTCATTCAAATAATCTTGGCAAAACCACTCCGAAAGAAGCAAAATATCCTTTGATTTCGGCAGTGCCTAATTCTTCACGGATTCATACAGATTTACGTCGTTCACCGAAGTTTTAGCCTGGCACAGAATGAGATGCAGTTGTCCGATGATTTCACCGACAAATCTTGCCTTTGCGGCATAATCTCCTTCATAAAAATCATGGGCAACCATTTGTGTGCCGGAAACTCGCCGGGTTACATAAAAAACAGTTCGCCGTCCTGTACGCATACCCGCCCATATCCATATCTGCATATTACTCTCAAGATATAGCCTTGTATATTCAAGAGGATCATCAATAGCAAGGGCATTTAAGGCACATTCTGAGCTGGGAGTAGTCTTTAGTCTTTTCTCTGCTTCCCAACAGTCAATCCTAAGAAGATACCCTGCGGCAGTTGCTATGTCTATGCTATTGTGGTGCATGTTGTATTCTGCATATATGATGTTCATTGTATTTGTCCTTTCTCCCAAAATTTGTGAAAGCATTTCAATCAGTTCTTCCTGCCCTGTTCATTTCATGTTATAATTTGTTATAGGTTTTTCTTTCCCTTATTTTTGCCCTTGTGAGAGTTCGTAACATAAGGGCAAAGGATATAGCACAAAGGAAAATCTAAGGGCAAGCTCACATGCTATAAATTTAGCATTTTCAGGGATTTGCAAGCTTTTTGAAGATAAGATATAACAGTTAATAAATGCTATAAAATATGTCTTATCAGAATTCAGGTTTGTAAAATGAAGGGGTATATTCTTAACAAGTAAAAATCTCTTTTATAATCAGCAACCTTGAAAATGAGCAAAAGGAGACACAGCAAAAGTTATTTTCACGATTGACTTCCTGTATAAATACCAAACATTACAACAAAGATAAAAGCAAAAATCAGAAACGGATAAAGAAACCTTTATTTAAGGCGATTTCAAACGTTTTCTTTAAACACTTGTAAATGGTTATAATACGATTTTTACCTATATAAATCATAAAAAATAAAAACAGTATTTTTTATGTATATAAATCAATAAACGGTAAAAAATACTTTTATAAAAACAGGAGGTCAGAGATATGGAAATATTAAAAGTTTCATCTAATTCACAGCCAAAATCCGTAGCGGGGGCAATAGCCGCGATTGTAAGAAACAATAAAAGTGTGGAAATACAAACTATAGGAGCAGGCGCCGTAAATCAAGCGGTAAAAAGTATAGCCATTTCTCGGGGATACGTTGCGCCAAACGGAATAGAACTCGTCGCTATTCCCGCGTTTTCACAGCTTGAGGTAGAGGGAGACACAAAAACGTCGATTAAATTTGTAGTTGAGAAAAGATAAAAAAACAGCCGTGAAATTTGAGTCCCTGTTAAGATGATAGGGAATACCTCGTTTTCACGGCTGTTTTTAGCATTAAAAAATTCGGTTTTGTTAGAATCTGTCTAAAATCTAAAAAAAGCCTGTCTAAAAACAAAATATACAGAAAAAATCAGCGAAAATAAAATCATTTTGGAGCGTAATGATTTTATTTTCACTGATTTTTTGGATATTTTAATAGTTTTTAGACAAGCTCTTATATAAGAGGGCTTCCCCAACGATCCGTAAAACCGCCGAGCAATATTAATATAAAATCTATTAGGGCGTATCTGAAAACTATCATAAGCTATCAGTTATATACGCGAAATATCCAAAAAATTATTAAAAAATAAACGGAAACAGTTCAATTAAACAGAAAAGCCTTTCTATATTCGTTTTATTTTTTATAATTTTTCGCGCGCGTTTTAGTTTTCAGATACGCTCTAGTCAGTTAAATTTTAGACTGAGTTTTTTATACTTTCCAAAATATTAAAGGGATTCTCACTTTTCATAAGAGACGACATAAGACACACTCCCGAAGCCGAGGTTTTTCTCACCTCTGAGACATTTCGGGCGGTTATGCCTCCTATAGCGTAAACAGGTATGGTCACACTGTTTAAAACCTCCTCCAAAAATTTAATTCCTCTTGGCAAAACGCCCTTTTTACAGTCTGTCTTAAAAATGTGCCCAGCGATAACATAGCACGCTCCATTTTTCTCAGCGGCAGCAGCCTCCTCGGCTGAATGTACGGAAACTCCTATACGCTCAAAAAAGCTTAGCTCATTTTTTCTCTCAAAAAAATCCTTAAAAGATAAATGTACGCTTTTTATATTTAAATTTATAGCCGTTTTTATAAATTTATTAACGACAAAATCAATTTCGTGTTTCCGGCACGCCTCAATACATTTTTCAGCCACAATCTCATACTCTTCCTCCGAAAGATATTTCTCTCTTAAAATTATTTTTTTTGGTCTCTCTCTCGCTATCCTCTCGATAAGGGCATAAAAGTCGAGTGAGTTCTCCTCAGCTATCTTTTTATTTGTAACACATATAACGTCCATAAAATCACTCTTTCCGCTAATCCGCGCCGAACCAATAAAATAATGAACAAACGTGTTCTGAAAAAATCGATATATTCGAGAAATTTTTCTATTGGTTCACGCTAAAAATTTTATAAATTTCTATAACAAAAAAGTCTCCTTTCTCCCATTTTTTAATTTATTGACCGCCTTTACTAGCGCCAGACTATTTTAATATCCCTCTCTACACATATATATAATCTGTGTACACAGGCTGTAAACCTCTCTCCATTATAGCCGAACAAACTTCTTTAACGCTTCTTGGGTCTGAAATCTCAAACTGCTCGTCGCCTTTCATCTCTTCCTCATGGCCTCCTACGCCGACGCTTACGCCCGCGGAAATCTTCGTCGCCGCCATCCCAATAACGTTGTCTCTAAAACCCGCTCTTTCTCTCGTGGATATAGTAATACCAGCGAAAGGCATAAAAAGACGATAAGCGAGCATAACCTGCAAAAGCTGTTTCTCGTGAACATCGTTTGGATTATTGTCCTCATTGTTTATATATGGCCTTAATCTCGGAAGAGAAAAAGAAATCTCGGCGTGGGGATATTTTTTTCTTATTAAATCGGCGTGAATCCCCGCGGCGAAAGCGTCTTTCCTAAAATCCGAAAGCCCCAGAAGAGAGCCGAAGGCTACCCCCCTCATACCTCCTATTAAAGCTCTTTCCTGGGCGTTGAATCTATAGGGAAATACCCTTTTCGGCCCGCTTAGATGTACACTCTCATATTTAACCATATCATAAGTTTCCTGATACACGCTTACAAAATCCGCCCCTCGTTCTCTAAGAAAATTATACTCATCTGAATTTAATGGATAAATTTCTATCCCTATTGTGGAAAAATACTTCTTCGCGATTTTTACGGCCTCTCCTATATACTTAACGTTTGACTGCCCCCTGCACTCTCCCGTAAGTATAAGAATTTCCTTAAGCCCTGATTTGGCTATGGTTTCCATTTCTTTCTCAATTTCGTCATAATTAAGCTTTCCCCTCTTAATTTTGTTTTTACAGTTAAACCCGCAGTAAACACACTCATTCTCGCAGTAATTGGCGATATATAAAGGGGTAAAAAGGCAAACTGAGTTTCCAAAATGTTTCATAGTCTCGATTTTCGCTTTTTTCGCCATAGGCTCTAAAAAGTTCTCCGCCGCTTTTGAGAGAAGAACTTTTAAATCCTGATGGTTTAAATACTCTTTGTCAAGTACCCTTAAAACGTCACCTTTATTATAAACGTTATAATCATAATCAGAAACTTCCGAAAGAACCCTGTCCATTATATCGGAATCTATTTTTTCCATTCCCTCCCGATATTCCATAAAATCAGTTTTACTCATAAAATAACCTCCAAAATAACACAAAATCAAAGGCCGCTAATATTTTTATTTAATAAAAATACCCGTAACCTACCTTTCCAAACTCTTAAACATCGGCTCATAGTCTACGCCCATATATAGTCAGTCCTGTAAAAACCCAGTAAGAGGACTTGACGCCTCGGCGGTATTTATAACCCGTCCCGGTCCCGAGAGATAAGCGAGCCTGCCTGCCTCTATAGCTAGCTTGAAAGCTTTTGCCATTTGTTTTATATTTCCCGCCGTAGCGACGGCTGTATTCGCCATAATAGCGGAAACGCCGAGTTCCATAGCCTCACACGCCTGAGATGGCTTGCCTATACCCGCGTCAACAATAATCGGCAAATCAATTTCCTCAACAAGCATTTTAATAAATTCCCTCGTAACAAGCCCCTTGTTGCTTCCGATAGGCGCGGCGAGAGGCATAACAGCGGCGGCTCCGCTGTTTTCAAGCTGTTTGGCTATAATAAGGTCGGGATATACATAAGGCAGAACAACAAATCCCTCCTTTGATAAAATCTCCGTCGCTTTAACAGTTTCGTGATTATCTGGCATAAGATACTTTGAGTCGTGAATTATCTCTATCTTTACAAAATTCCCGCAGCCTATTTCCCGTGAAAGCCTCGCTATTCTAACAGCTTCCTCGGCGTTTCTCGCTCCTGATGTGTTAGGTAAAAGAGTAACGTTTTCTGGGATATAGTCAAGTATATTGGCCTCTCCCCCGCTATTAGCCCTGCGCAGGGCGAGAGTCAGAATTTCAGCGCCGCCCTCTTTCGCCACGGCATCAATAAGGTCAATATTAAATTTTCCCGAGCCTAAAATAAATCTTGAGTTAAACTCTTTACCGCCTAATTTAAAAACATCTTTACTCATCATGATTCTCCTTTAAAAATTTATATATTTAACACAATATAACTATAATTTTATATCTTTGTGATAATATTCTCCCATCGCTGTGTCGAAACCTCTAACTCAGTGCTTTTTACTCATAATAAAAAATATCGTCTAAAATCCGCTTTATATAGTTATATAATACCGCCTATAATAGGCAAATCTAAAAATAGACAAATTTTGCGGCTGAAAATCTCTTTCACATTCTTATCGTTAAACAAGTATGGCAAACTCACGCGCCCACGGAAAATTCTCAGCCAGGCCTTCTCCGACTGCTTTCAAATTTGCCCGCTATATTTCCGAAAACCCGAAATACGTTTACGGTTCATTCTGTCCAAGCAAAAGCCTCAATATCATATTGGACTGGTGTCCGGCGCAAACCAATACCCTCGGCGGCATAAGCCCCGTTCCAAAGTCCGCTCCTGTCTCGAAATCACCGCACACATAAAGATTTCCCATTTTTTTTTCGGTTTTTATATTATTAGCGCTTTCATACCCCGCCATCCCCGATGCCGATACAATCTTTGTTTCAGGCATATTAATCATAATAGAGTTTACAAGCATAGCTTTGTCCGCTGGATTGTCAAACGCCTCGCATACCACGTCAAAACCGTTAAAAAGCTCAAAAACGTTGTCATCTGTAACTTTAACATTTTTCACAGCGACTTCTATAAAAGGATTTATCTCCTCTATCTGATGTTTAAGAGCGTCTGTTTTAAACATACCTATATGCTTTATATAATAGCTTTGCCTGTTTAAATTGCTCGGCTCAACAATGTCAAAATCCACTAAAAATAAATTGCCGACTCCCATTCTGGCGAGACTTACAGCGATGTTTGAACCAAGTCCGCCGAGCCCCGCCACAGCTACCTTAGACTCTTTAAGTATTCTATGAACCTTAGGGGTGTGCCTCGCTGACATCATAGCCTCAAGCTGCTCCTCAGGAGGAAAAACCCCTTTTTCAATTATATGAATTTCATCGTCTTCTTTAATGGGAAAATCCTCGTTTACCTGAAAACCATTTAATATAATAACCATATTCTCTTTCGGCGGAAAAGCTGAAAACAAGGTCTCTCCCAAAACTTCCCGCCGTTTCCCGTTGACAAAAACCGATACCATTTCAGCCTCCCCCCACAAAACAGACAATTTCCACCTCATCGTCGTCTTTTAATGTTGTTTTCTCAAACTCCGCTTTCGGAACTATTTTGCCGTTTACCTCAACGGCTACCCTGTCGGCGTTATAGTTTTTATCTTTAATAAAGTCCAAAACACTGACAGACTCCGAAAGTTTAAATATCTTTCCGTTTAATTTCATAAAAATATCCTCCTAACTTTCAGAATATCGCTTTTCACGAAAGACCCTTTTTTTAATAAAGCCAAAACATCTATAAGGCTTAAACCGGACTCAAAGTTTTCTACCCTAATACCGCCTTATATACACAAAAAGGGCTACACCCGTGGTGGTGTACCCCATAAATTGCTTTCGTCGCGTATTCAAATATTTTATAAAAAGCCTAAAAACAAACCGAATAACCTTAAAATATCAGGTTTTTATAATCTCAATTTTTTTCTTAAAACATCATTATTATATTCAATATTACCGCTCAAATAAATTATCTCATACTAACGTATATATGTCAAGCGTTTTTTATTTTTTTAGAACAGGGGAAGCCCCCTTTGTCTGAGAAAGCTGAAGCTCGGTGGTTGGAAATTTTGAGTTCATCTCCTCAATAGTTGATGAGTCAAGGGAAAAAAGCTCTGAAATATTAGCGCTTGACGCGTTGCCTTTAGCGATGATGCTGCTTGCCAAATCGCCCGCGTCAATATCAGAGACATCGCCAAGGTTATCGGCGCTTACGGCGGATTCCTCAAAAGAATCGCTGTAAGCTTCTTTTTCCTCTCGTTCTTCCTTTCTCTTTTCCTCTTCGGGATCTATATAATTATAAAAACCTCTTTTTATTATCTGCGACTTATTTAAAAAACTTCTTGACCACGCCCTCAACTCTTCAGGTGTTTTAAAAGTTGCCATACTCTCACCTTCTTGCGTCTTAATTTTACCTCCCGACACGTATTTGAAAATTACCCGGCGTTTATTGAAATCAATAAACATAAAATCTTAGAAAACACAATTTTTATTTCTAACCGTTAAAACGCCGAAAATTATGAAAAAATAATTTACATTCTAAAAAACTGTGTTTTTCCAGCTTTTTGGCTTCTCAAAATTTTCGGTATACCTAAATCTTCAAATACGCTCTGATTTAGTCAAAGACTATTCGTATTTTTATTTCATAGAAAAACACTCTAAACCAGCGGCGTTTAACAACACCATTATATTCAGCGTAAGCTCCCACTCCCATTGAATATAAGAATAAGCGCCTACGTTTTAAAAAGTCATAAACTTACTCTGTCGGTTAAATCCTTTTATTGATTGTTATAATTGAAAATAACTTTTATTGAATATAAAAAAATTTAAGTAAAATAATTTTTATTAAACCTTAATATTTGGCTCTTATAATTAATTTTAGCACTTCTTTAAAATTTTAGCAATAGGCAAATTTGAGTAAATATAATAATCTTTAAAATAAAAAAAAATTATTTATACCAAGTGTGTCCGAAAACCCTTTACATATGTTGAGATTTTCAGACACACATCGTATCCTTATATTATTTCCGCGGGCGGCTCATAAGATTTTTAGCCTGAAACAATAAAATAATTCCTTGATATATTAGTTTTCATTAGCGATTCTATATTCATTCTTTTATTATTTCCCTATATACAGCTTGATTATTTTTAATTTATTTGACTATACACGCCGAATATATAAATCTTTTTAATACAAGTCATTTTAATGTTATAATATGACTTTTTAATTATTTTTGTTCAGACTCATATTCCATCACTTTACCCGTGTCAGCGTCTATTTTAAACTCGTATTCCATTTCCTCTGTCTGATACTCAATCTCATATACATATATCCCATCGTCATAATCTGTTTCCTCTTTTATAAACACGGCGTCAGACTTATTTATATTAGCGTGTTTTAACGCTATATTTTTCGCTTCCTCAATACTTATACCGTTTTTATTGGATTTACTCTCTTTCTTTTTCACGTCTTTTTGGGAATTATCTTTCAAATCAGTGTCAAATTTTATTATCTCGTTTGTTTTAGCGTCAATCTCATATTTATATTTCTTACCGTCTTTATAAAACTCAATCTCATAAACAAGCTTTCCATCCTCATAATCCATCTTCGCCTTTGTAAAAGTAACATCGTCTTCTTTTGCGCCCGCGTGATTAAGCGCCTCTTCTTTCGCCCTTCGCAAATCTGTGTTTTTCCCTGATAAATTGCTCTCGTTATTATCCGCTTTATAAGCATCTTTTAAATCAGCGTCAAATTTTATTATCTCATTTGTTTTAGCGTCAATCTCATACTCATATTCCTTACCGTCTTTATAAAACTCAATCTCATAAACAAGCCTTCCGTCCTCATAATCCATCTTCGCCTTTGTAAAAGTAACATCGTCTTCTTTCACCCCCGCGTGATTAAGCGCCTCTTCTTTCGCCCTTCGCAAATCCATATTTTTCCCTGATAAATTATTATCCTCCGTAGATTCGCCCTGTTTATCCCCATTAAATGAGTTAAAACTGTCCGCGTCTGTCACGGTGGAGCTCATAAAATCCCTCAACATCACGGTTTTTGAGGAAGAATCCCATAAAACCTCTTTATTCATAATTTCTCCTATAGATCTCAGAGGCAAATATGTGCTTCCATTGTAAAGCATAGGATACATTCTTTCCCCTGAAACGGAATAAAACTCTTTTTTATCATTCTCTATCAGTATAGTAAAATCAGGGCGTTCCTGTACGGTAACTTTTTGCCGTCCAATATTTTTGTTGGGAGAGTCAGATGAGACAGAAGCTCTTTTCCCGCTTATACTAATGATCTTGTTTTTTTCATCCCAGTTTACGTTTTTGCTCATAAGCTCCCCTACAGCCCGTAAAGGCAAATATGTCACACCGTCATACAAAATCGGATAAACTGCTTCTCCGGCCGCGTTTTTAAAATATACGTCGCTCCCGTCTATTATAATTGAAACGTCAGGACAAATCAAAGCGTTCCTCAACCTTGAGTTATCGCTTAAAGCAACCGTCTTAGGCAATTTTGACTGATTATCATTACTCGATAAGATTATTTCTTTGCCGTCCTCGTTATTGGCCTCTATATTTACAGCCGATAAAGAATTTAAACTTAACGCCGCGGCGATAGAAAACGCCGCTATTGATAAATATTTTTTCATAAATGATAAAACTCCTTTCATAATTAATGTCCTTAAATTATAATTTTAAAGTAAAAAATCTCTAACTTAATATCGAGCCAATAAAATAATGGACAAAATCCTTATAAATATGACATATCAAAAAATTCTTTTACTGACCCGCGCTAAAAATTCCGCAGATTACTATATATAGTAAATACCTTAAAATCACTTTGAGATATGACCTAAAAATTTTCATATACACCGCTGACATCTATTTTATAATTATACAATAATATAATTTTATTTTCAAATCATAATTTCTGGTTCATAAATCATTTCTTATGATTTTTCTATAATTTTTCTTGACATACAGATTTTTTTAAAGTATAATACTTATGTTTGATTTGCCACTTTGAAATCCGTTAGCCCCGGATTCTCAATATATATAGAAACGAAAAGTAAAGTATGTTTTTAATTTAAGAAGCTTTAAATTTAAAGCGTTTCCCTAAAAAATAAATCAAAAAATATAATTAATTTTTTAGACACCGCTTTAAGGGGAGCCTCTAATCAAAAATTCACAGTTGTATTTTTTAATGAAAATAGGAGGTTATTTTTAAAATGAGAACAACATATATAGCGAAAACAGCCGAAATCGAAAGAAAATGGTTTGTTGTCGACGCCACTGATTTGACGCTTGGTCGTCTCGCGTCAGAAGTAGCCGCGGTTTTAAGAGGAAAACACAAACCTATCTATACCCCTTTCCTTGACACAGGAGATAACGTTATTATTGTCAACGCCGATAAAATTAAAGTTACGGGTAAAAAGCTTGACCAGAAACTTTACAGAAAACATTCAGCTTATGTAGGCGGTTTTAAAGAGACCACGTTAAGAGAAATGATGAATAAAAAACCGGAAGACGTTATTAAACATGCCGTAAAAGGTATGCTTCCTAAAAACTCACTCGGCAGAAATATGTTTAAAAAACTTTTTGTATATTCAGGAAGCGAGCATAAACATCAGGCGCAGAATCCGGAAGTTTTGGAATTTAAATTTTAATTATTGTTGAATAGGAGGTTTTATAAATGGCAGAAGCAAGATATTACGGCACAGGAAGAAGAAAAAGCTCTGTTGCTAGAGTTTACTTAATTCCTGGCAGCGGAAAAATTATTATTAATAAAAGAAGTATAGACGATTATTTCGGTCTTGATACATTAAAACTTATTGTAAGACAACCTCTCGAGCTTACTGGTATGCTTGATAAGTTCGACGTTAAAGTTAATGTTTACGGCGGAGGTACTACAGGTCAGGCGGGCGCTATAAGACACGGCATATCAAGAGCGTTGCTTGAGGCTGACTCTGATTTCCGTTCCACTCTTAAAAAAGCTGGTTTCTTGACTCGTGACCCACGTATGAAAGAAAGAAAGAAATATGGACTTAAAGCGGCAAGAAGGGCTCCTCAGTTTAGTAAGAGATAATTTTTATACAAATATTATGTGTTATCAAACCCCGAAAATCTTATACTTTCGGGGTTTTTGTTTGTTTGAATTTTATTAAAATCCGCTCGTTTTTAAACGGTAACTAACACATAACTAACAGATAACTAACAAATTTATATACAAAATTAAGGGCATTTTCCGAAATGGAAAGTGCCTTTTATATTTAAAAATAGCTTGCTGTCAGCAAGCTATAATACATATTAAGAAAATTATTGTTTATTAACCAATACTTCTGCTGTAACAGGATTGATTATAATAATTCTTCGTTCTTTTTCTAAAGCATATTTTATTGTATTTGCGGTTCCTCCATTCTGCCTGTCCCAAAGAGCAAATACATATAAACTTTTATCAACCATATACCGATTCCTTTTTATCATACAATCGGAAGTATATTTTTCTTGCAGCCGTACAACCTTATCGGCTCTTGACAATATTTCCGTATATCTGCGTTTATCAGATTCACTCCAATATTTATCTTGTTCTGAACAAGGAACAGCACACTCTAATGATATATTCGAATATCTATCTCTAAGTTTCAATATCTCCTCCGCACACCAAATATCCCAGCCTAAAGCCATACCCGATATAAAATTTGTAACGTTATGCCACTTAATAAGCTGAATTATATATTTTTCACATTTTGACATAATAATGTTATGCTTTTCGCTGTTCTCCTTAAAATTTAGTTTTTGTGGTCGCAAACCTGTAAAACAACATTTTTCAACAAGCATAAATAACCTCCAATCAAAAAATTTAGCTATAAATGTCCTATTTATGACCTATTTTTTATTTATTAGTGTACCATAATGTTATTATTAAAACAATAGTATTTCGGAGGTGAGTAAAAATGGATAAAAATATTGCACATTATAATTTGCGTGTTCCTCAAATATTACTTGATAAACTTGGTTATATCGCAGAATATGACGGTCGTTCAAAAAATAAAGAAATTGAATTTCTTATAAAAAAGAAAATTGATGAATTTGAAAAAGAACACGGAAAAATAAAATGGAATTACGATGAAAATAATTAATTTTAAGAGAATAAAAAAGGAGATAAATTTATGGCTATTAAAAGTGTCTCTATTCGTATTGAAGAAGAAATGCTTGAAAAAATTGGATATATTGCAGATTATGAGGGACGTTCTGTAAATAGTCATGTTCTCGTTTTAATAAGAGAAAATATAAAAGCTTTTGAAACCGAAAATGGAGAGATCAATGGAAACATTAAACCCGAAGTTAATGTAAAGCTTTCAAGAAAATAAAAGCAGGAATTTTTATGTTTATAAATAAAACAAATGATGGAAGAAATAATATATGTGGAAAAAATATAGCGATATTGAGAAAACAGAAAAAAATATCACAGCGTATACTTGCTGAAAAAATGCAGGTTAATGGCATTGATATAGATATAGTAATTATATTTTAGATATAACAAAAAAATATTTTACGAGTGCGCAAGCACTGCTGGGCGGTAAGCGAATTGCAAAGCAATTCGCAGCCCGTGCAAGTAAAATAATTTTTTTGTAACTTTCAAAGTATAATTACTATAAAAACGCTATACAAAGAATTGAGTCGGGAAAAAGATTTGTGACTGATATAGAATTGAAAGCTTTTGCCAATTTTTTTAATATTAATATGGATAAATTAACAAGATAAATTTCTTTGTATTTTGGAGAATAATATGGGAATATATGATGTTGTAAAAAAAAGAATATTGTCATTGTGTAAAGAACGAGGTTTAACACAAAATGGGTTGAGCTATTCATCAGGTGTACCTCAATCAACTATAAAAAGTATATTGAATAATGAAAGCAAAAACCCCGGAATTGTAACTATCAAAAAACTTTGTGATGGTCTTAATGTATCCATAATTGAATTTTTTAACACTCCTGAATTTAAAAATTTGGAGCAGGAATTAAAATAAAGTTTATTTTCTATGCGAAAAAGAGGTAAATTTATATCTATTGATAAAATTGCCTAAATTTTTAACCGTGCGAAAAAATTTAATTTCTCTACAAAATTAAAATATCCCAAAAAGAGCATTTTAGTTCTCAGATACGCTATAATCTCTTTTTAAATACTGTATAAAAAGACATAAAAACAAAATTATAGGACATTTCCCAAAATAGAAAACGCCTTATATTTGAAAAAAGCGGCTGTCATATTAACAATCTTTTTGTTAATCGATAGCCGCTTTTATTTATTCTGACGTAAAACCTACAATTATGATATTTCAGAAACGCTAATCTTTTCTGAGGCAAATAGCGGATACATTGTATCCTTTGCCCAGCAAATAATTTTAAAATATCCATCCGCCGGCGGTTCCTGTATTATATCAATGGGTGCGGCATAAAAACTTTGGTATGACGGCTGAATTTCAATAGATTGTTTCTCTACCTTTAAAAGCGCTCCTTTTTTATCATAGAGAGCAATATAAAGGTCGGAAGATTCCGTAACTAACGAGTTGTTATTAATAAGAAAATTTACATATAAGTAATTATTTGTTTTTGTTATATTGAAATTATGAGCCGATATATTTGGACTGTCGCCCGCCAAAATATGGTACTCATATGATGAGACCGTACCAAAATTATTATTAAAAACAGGCGCCGCTTTTATAAGGGAGGAAGTCTTTATTTTAATGGGCGAGGTATACCTGGTTCCGTATATTGTTGGATCTTTTCCGTCTGTAGTGTAGTACACATCATAAAACTCGCTGCTAGATAAAAGCGTGACTTCAATGGCTTTAGTGTACGTACCGCTCTCGTAATTGGCGGTAACGTAAGGCACGTCCAACTCACCTGATGAAATAAGGTATTTATACGATGAGGAAGTGCCGAAAATATTATTAAAAACAGGTACCGCTCTTATAATAGAGGAATTTAACACTTTTATTGGAGAAATATATTTAATTCCGCTTTTTTTCGGGTCGCTTCCGTCGGTGGTATAGTATATGTCATAAAAAGAGTTGCTTGACGAAAGAGCGACCTCGATAGCTCCATTATAAATCCCGCTCTCGTAGCCGGCTGTTACATAAGGTAAATTTAATGTATAATCAAAACTGTTTTCCAAAACTGTACTATCTTTATATTTTGCCGCCGTTTTTATTGTTGTCGTTTTGTCAAGTTCAATCGGCTCGGAATACAAAGTACCATTTGTTTTGGGGTCGCTTCCGTCAAGGGTATAATATATATCATAGGACGGAATGTTTACGCTTAATTCTGTCTGTATAATGTTGCTATAGCTCCCTGACGGGGGATTTGCCGTAATTTCCGCGTTTGGCAGGGTGTATGTGAAACTTTTTTGGCTTATATACTCTCCTTTGTATTCTGCCGTTACATTTATAGTTGTTGTTTTATAGATTTCAACAGTGGGCGGACAGAGTTCATATGTGTCCGCGTTTCTTACTTTCAAGTCGGCGTAAGGCAGATTGCAGGAAAAGCTCACTGTCTGAACATCAGAGTATTCTCCAGGCTCAAGAGACGCTGTTATTTCCGCCGGAGAAAAAGTATAAGAGAAAGTATATACCTGGCTCCATTCTCCCTCAAAACACGCCGCCGCTTTAATGTTTGTCGAGCTGTAAACCTCAAACTCTCCCGTATATTTTATAGCGCCTTCTCCCTCTTTTGTGGGGTCGCCCCAGCCGTTGGTAGTATAATAGATTTCATAAGGCGCGAGACTGCTTTGAAGACTTAGATTAAAAGGAGCGTTATAGTTTCCCTCAGGTACACTTGGAGTAATAACGGGTGATATTTTATACTCATATTCTATAGCGTCGCCGAATTCACCGTTTACTTTGGCTATTGTTAAAATTGACGTATTTTTGAAGACGGGAATCGCCCCCGTATAGCGGATACCGTTTTTAGGGTCGCTTCCGTCAGTGGTATAATATATTTCCGCGCCAGGTTCATCACTTGTAAGTATAACTGACAGCGGCTCGGCATATTGTCCCGTATCGTGGTTTGCGGAAACAGGGTGGTCCGCGAGTCTGTAATCAAGCTTATATATTCTGCGCATTTTTGTGTTAAACGCGTTTTCAACATAAGCTATTATTGTAGTGTTTTTGTCCGTTATACTAATTGGAGAAAGACAAGGCGAAAAAGACTCGTTCTTCCCGGCTACCGCATAATATAAGTTATAAGTTCCTCCATTAGGAAACTCAAGCTGTATATCAAGGTCAAACGCTCCTTTATAATTTCCGGATTTATGGCTTGTGACAATTCCCATAGTTCCGTTTGGCTGAGTATTTAAAATAGGATATCCGTTATTTGAGTTGTAAATGTCCTGCTGATATATGTATGAATAAGGGTTATCAATACGTCTTATCATATCATAGCTTTTAATTTCGCTGTCAGTTACCTCTGTTATTGCCTCTTGACCATAAGACATACCAACTCCCTGAGAATTTGAGTATTCTTTTCTTACATAGTAACTGTTTTCAATGGTTCCTATATTAACAGCGCATACAATTCCCTCATATTTGGTCGCTGAACCAGTATAGCTGCTTTTGTCCGCAGAAGCGTATGTATCTGTAACACTGTAACAATTTTTTATGACACCGCTGTTGTTCGCGGTTATTCCGCCGGCTCTCGCTTCCGCTGTAGCGTGAGTGTTAATAGGGCCGGTTGCTCTTGATGAAGCGTAACTCCGTATACTACCTATACTATAGCAATTTTCAATAACCCCGGAATTTCCGTTTGCGCATACTAGTCCGCCAGCGTAAGCGTAAGTAACTACATCAGTCGAATAACTGTAACTTACATCAGCTCTTATAGAGAAATCTACGCTGTAACAGCCGCTTATTTCACCGTTGTTGGCTGAAACCAAAGCCGCGGTTTTCGCCTCTACGCCATGCGGATATACACTTGAGTTATGACCGCTGTCATTGATATTTGAGCCTACTAACCCAAGGCTGCGGATAAAACCATTGTTTGTATCGAACATACAGGCTGTAAGTCCTTTTATATAGTGACCTCCTCCGTCATATCCGCCGTTTAAAGTTTCCGCTGTAGTATAATAAATATTTGTCATATCAATATCGGCTGTTTGCATAAAATAGCTGTCGGGATAATTTCTCACCTCTTTAAGCTGTTCCGGGGTCGATATAAGATATGGGAACTCTTCTGTTCCGTTTCCGCCTTCAAAAACAATATTATCCGCTAACGAAGTTATAATTGATAACGCCGATAAGACCGACAGCGTTATTATAAAGATTAGCGTAAAACTAAGTATTCTTTTCATAAATAATAACACCTCTTTCATATTTATAGAAATATTTATGTTTATTATTATACATTAATAAGAGTAAATTTTCAATGAAATAGCAAAAGATTTTAACTTCCTGATTCTTTTCCCATTTTATAGCAGTCCAACCTAAAAATAAATAAGTTCGATGACTAAAATTTATTTTCACCGCGCTGCCGTCAGTCGGCATAGGCATTCGACTATGCTCTCCTTCCGGTGCCTTGCGAAAATAAATTTTATCTCGTCTCCTTTTGTTCATTTTTAAATTGTATTTCTATAAAAAAGCTCCAAGTTCACCAAAATACTCCTAAAACGTTAAAAGCCCGCGGACCCCACACACTCCCGAAAGACGGTCACATTAATAATTCTCTTGTTAAATAGCGGCCCCATAATACACATAAAAATAGTTATCGCTTATTGACCAATATTTCTGATGTAATGGGATTGATTATAATAATTCTCCGTTCTTTTTCTAAAGCATATTTTATTGTACTCGCGGTACCTCCGACCTGTCTATCCCAAAGCGCAAATACATATAAGCTTTTATCAACCATATACCGATTTCTTTTTATCATACAATCAGAAGTATATTTTTCTTGCATCTGAATAATATTATCGGCTTTTGACAATATTTCCACATATCTGTGTTTGTCTGATTCACTCCAATATTTATCTTGCCCTAAACAAGGAATAGCGCATTCTAAGGATATACTCGAATATCTATCTCTAAGTTTCAATATCTCCTCAGCGCACCAAATATCCCATCCCAAAGCCATACCTGATATAAAATTTGTGACATTATACCCCTCAATAAGCTGAATTATATATTTTTCACATCTTGACATAATAATGTTATGCTTTTTGCTGTCCTCCTTAAAATTTAGTTTTTGTGGCCGCAATCCTGTAAAACAACAATAATTTTCAGTAGTTACTCTCATAAAAATAATTCCCCGCAATATATTTAAAAACATATTTCAATATAACACAATACATTTAAAAATACAATGTATTTATAGTATAAAAATAATATAAATATAATATTTTAATAATTTTAAATATATTAGATAATAATTTTATAGATAATATCTTTATAAAGGACGGTATATTATGTTTGAACTTAAAAAATCACAATATAATGAATATATAAACAAAACATTCAGACTTCCCTCTATAATAGTCGATAAACTTGAGGATTTATCATCAGAATATAATTTATCTGTAAATAAAATAGTAATTCAATGTATTGAATATGCCTTAAATGATATGAAACATCAAAATAATGATAATGTTTCAGACAACACTTCAAATGATATTATATAAAAAAGATATTATGACAATAATATGTTAAAGGTGAATTAAAATGTCAGATAATTTATCACGTTATACTCTCCGTGTTCCACAAATAATACTTGATAAAATTGGTTATATCGCTAATTATGACGGTCGTTCAAAAAATAAAGAAATTGAATTTCTTATGAAAAACAAAATTGATGAATTTGAAAAAGAACACGGAAAAATAAAATGGAATTACGATGAAAATAATTAATTTTAGGGGAATAAAATGTGACTCTTAAGAGTGTATCTATTCGTATTGAAAAAGAAATGCTTAAAAAAATTGGGTATATCGCTGATTATGAGGGACGTTCGGTAAATAGTCACATTCTTGTTTTGATAAGGGAAAATATAAAGTCTTTTGAATCAGAAAATGGAGAAATTGATGGAAACATTAGACCCGAAGTAAATGTAAAGCTTTCGCGAAAATAAAAGCAAGAACATTCCCACAAATGCCATATATGAGAAAAATTTTTATGTTTATAAATAAAAGGACATTTTTTGTAAAGAAAAATGTCCTTTTTAATAACTGAACAGCCGGAAATTAGTTTTCTTCTTATTCCTCAAACTCTCCGAACTTTCTGAATCTATTATATCTTTTCTCAATCAATTCATCTATACCCTCCGCTTTAAGCTCAAAAATTTCTTTCAAAAGCTTTTCTTTAATCGCGCCGGCTGTATACTCAAAATCATTGTGCGCTCCGCCGTCCGCCTCGTCAATAATGTCATCCACCACTCCAAGCTCAAGCAAATCCTCCGCGGTTATTTTCATAATCTCCGCCGCCTCGGCGCTTTTGGATGAATCTTTCCATAAAATACTGGCGAAACCTTCCGGCGATAAAATAGAATAAATAGAGTTTTTAAGAATCCATACCTTGTCAGAAACAGCGAGAGCGAGAGCTCCTCCGCTTCCCCCCTCGCCGATAAGAATTGAAACCAACGGGGATTTAAGCGTACTCATCTCAAAAAGATTTCTGGCGATAGCCTCTCCCTGACCTCTTTCCTCAGCGCCAATCCCGCAGAAAGCCCCCGCGGTATTTATAAAAGTAATAACGGGCCTTTTAAATTTTTCCGCCTGTTTCATTAGCCTTAAAGCCTTTCTGTACCCCTCCGGATGAGGCGAACCAAAATTCCTCTCAATATTTTCCTCTATAGTATGTCCTTTCTGTATTCCGATAACAGTGCACGGAAGCCCGTCTAAAAGAGCGATTCCGCCGACAACGGCTTTATCGTCTCTAAATGACCTGTCACCGTGAAACTCAATAAAATCATCAAAAATAAAATCTATATACTCAAGAGCGGAAGGTCTTGAGGTTTTTCTCGCTATCTTTACGATGTCAAAAGCGCTCATCAATCCTCACGCCCTTTCTTACAATGGATGTATAAAATTTTAGAAATAACTTCCTTAAGGTTTTCCCTCTCGACAATTTTATCAACAAAACCATGCTCAAGTAAAAACTCGGCGGTTTGAAACTCGTCAGGAAGTTTTTGTTTAATAGTCTGTTCTATAACCCTTCTTCCGGCGAACCCTATAAGGGCTTTCGGCTCGGATAAAATAATATCGCCTAACATACCGAAACTCGCGGTAACGCCCCCCGTCGTCGGGTCGGTAAGTACGCAAATATATAAAAGACCTTTCTCCGAGTGTCTCGCGGCGGCCGCGCTGACTTTCGCCATCTGCATAAGAGATATTATACCCTCCTGCATTCTCGCCCCGCCTGAGGCGGTAAAAATAACAGCGGGCAAATCATTTTCCGTGGCGTACTCAAAAGCCCTCGTAATTTTCTCGCCTACAACGGACCCCATGCTTCCCATAATAAAGCCTGAATCCATAACGCAGAGAACTGAGTCAACACCGCCGATTTTGCATTTGCCGGCGACAACAGCCTCGTTAATGCCCGTCTTTTCCCGCATCTTTTTGATCTTATCCTCATAGTCTGGATAATTAAGGGGATTTTTTGAAAGCATATCAGAATTAAATTCCACAAAAGTTTCATCATCAGCTATAAAATCTATTCTGCACCTTGCCTTTAACCTGAAATACCCTCCGCAATCGGGACATATCCTTAATTTAGGTATTTCTTTTTTATAAATCATTTTCCCGCAGCTTGGACACTTTACCCACATACCGTCGGGTACAGACGGCTGATTAGTGTTGGCAAAAACGTTTTTATCCTGCGCCTCAACCGTCTCGGCAACGGAAACGTATTTTTTCTTTTTAAATAAATTCACTGAATCACCCTCCGGCTATATTATTATTCAAGTAGCTTTGAAATAAAAGACGTGTCAAACTCGCCTTTTCTGTACATATCATTATTAAGCAGCTCAAGCTGGAAATCAATATTAGTTTTTATTCCCTCGATAACAAACTCGTCTAAGGCTCTTTTCATTTTGGCGATAGCCTCGTTTCGGTCTTTTCCTTTTGTTATCACTTTGGCTATCATTGAATCATAATACGGCGGTATGGTATATCCGGCGTAAACGGCGCTGTCCACCCTAAGACCGTTTCCCCCGCCGGGCATAAGAAGATAGCTTATTTTCCCCGGGGAAGGAGCGAAATTGTTGTCGGGATCTTCGGCGTTAATTCTGCATTCTATAGAATGCCCTGAAATACAAACGTCTTTCTGCTCAAAGGAAATAGGTTCTCCCGACGCTATTTTTAGCTGCTCCTTAATAAGATCAATGTCCGTAACCATCTCAGTAACAGGATGCTCAACCTGTATTCGGGTATTCATTTCCATAAAATAAAACTGTCCGTCCCTTGAATAAAGAAACTCAATAGTTCCGGCGTTTTTATAGTCAGCGGCCCTTGCCGCTCTCACCGCCGTTTCGCCAAGATTTTTTCTCGTTTTCTCGTCAATGGCGGCAGATGGTGATTCCTCAAGAACTTTTTGATTTCTTCTCTGTAAAGAGCAATCCCTCTCTCCAAGATGAATAACGTTTCCATATTCGTCGGCGAGAATCTGAACCTCTATATGCCTCGCGTTCTCAATAAGCTTTTCCATATAAACGCTGTCATCCCCAAAATTGGCTTTGGCCTCGTTTTTCGCTGTGTTAAAGCTTTCCTCAAGTTCCTCTCGTTTTCTTACTATTCTGATGCCTTTTCCGCCTCCGCCAGAGGAGGCTTTAATCATAACTGGATAGCCAAATTTATCCGCGAACTCAAAAGCTTTCTCAACGCTCTCAATAACGCCGTCGCTTCCCGGGGTAACAGGCACCCCCGCTTCTATCATAAGTTTTCTCGCGTTGGATTTATTCCCCATAAGCTCAATAGTCTTGGAATCCGGTCCAATAAATTTTATATTGCATTCCTCACACATAGAGGCGAATACGCTGTTTTCAGACAGAAAACCAAATCCCGGGTGAATTGCCTGCGCTTTCGTGATACAAGCCGCGCTCAAAATATTAGCCATATTAAGATAACTCGCCGAGCTTTTGGCGGGACCAATACAAACAGCCTCGTCAGCCAATTGAGTATGAAGAGCGTTCCTGTCCGCCTCCGAAAAAACGGCTACCGTGGAAATTCCAAGCTCTCTGCAGGCGCGGATTATCCTAACGGCTATTTCGCCCCTATTGGCGATTAAAATTTTATTAAACATAGGTAAATCACCTCAATCATAGCGAAACAATAAAATAACGTAAATTATTCCGCCGCTTCGCTCTAATAGTTTTATATATCGCTGTAGTGTCGTTTATCCAATCATAAAAGTAAGCTCTCCCTCGGCGACTTTTTTATCACCGACATAGGCGATACCCATACCAATACCGGCGGATTTGCGGATTTTTGTAATCTCCACCTCAATTTTAAGAGTATCCCCTGGAGTAACCATTCCCCTGAACTTAGCGTTGTTAATAGCGCCAAAATAGGCTATTTTCCCTTTAAATTGCTCAAGTGAAAGCAAAATAACAGCGCCCGCCTGAGCCATCGCCTCAACAATTAAAACCCCCGGCATAACCGGTTCATTCGGAAAATGCCCCACAAAAAAAGGCTCGTTCATAGTAACATTTTTAACCGCTGTGATTTTTTTCCCCGGTTCAAGACTCAGAACTTTGTCTATAAGCAAAAAAGGAGGTCGGTGCGGAATTATCGACATAATTTCTTTAATATTCATCATAATAAAAAATTCCTTTCGTAATTGTAAGGCTTAATTTATAACGAAACAATAAAATAATATCAATATTTACCTCAACGTGCCGATAAAAACGGCGCTCTCACAAGAAACATAAACATTTCCCAAAATTTAACCATTGATAAATTATTTTATCGTCTCGCTATAGACTCGCTTTAAAAAATTTCAAACAGGCTTTAAAATAATCATAACTCATATAGATATTATAATACAAATTTTAGTTAAAATCAACAGTTGTAAAAACCAATCTCATATCCTGTATAAAAACTAATTAATACTAATCTCTATTTAAATTAAATAATGGACAAAACGATATATCTTGTTTTAAGATATGTTCTCAAACAAAACCTTGAAGACGATGCCCTCAAGGTTTTGCGCTTAACAATTTTGTAAAATTATACGATTCTGAATAAAGGCTGGTCATACTCAACCATATCCTCATTGGAAACAAAAATTTCAGCCACTTCACCGTTACAAGGGCTTTTAATCTCGTTCATAATTTTCATGGCCTCAATAATACAAAGCAGGTCTCCCTCTTTTACTTTATCGCCGACTTTTACGAGAGGCGGTTTATCAGGGCTGGAACTTTGATAAAATGTTCCCACAATAGGTGCTTTTACAAAGTTTCCTTCCTTAATCTCAACCTTCTCCTCAGGTATAATTGTAATAGGGGAGGATATTTCCCCCGCCGGTATTATAGGCTCTTTTTTTTCCTCAATCTCTGAAAAATCACGGCTTTTTCCTATTCCGCCGTTTTTGCTCATCTTAACGTAAAAATCGCCTTGCTTATATTCAAACTCCGTCAAAGCCGAACCGTTTATTATTCCAATAAGCTCTTTAACATTGTTATAATCCATTATTCTACTTTCCCTCCCACTTTTTAATGCAAAGAACGGCGTTGTGCCCGCCGAATCCCAAAGTGTTTGATAAAGCGTATTTCATTTCTTTCTCAATACCTTTATTGGGGACATAATTGAGGTCAAGACCCTCGTCAGGAACTTTATAACCTACAGTAGGAGGAACAAAATTCTCTATAAGAGCCTTTATTGAGGCGATAGCCTCTACAGCGCCTGTCGCTCCCAAAAGGTGCCCTGTCATAGATTTTGTGGAGCTTACAGGAATGTCATACGCCCGCTCTCCGAATAAATCTTTTATGGCGGCCGTCTCGGATGAATCGTTGGCGCCCGTGCTTGTGCCATGGGCGTTGATATAAGTTATGTCATTCTTATTCACTCCGCCCTCTTCCATAGCCGCCGTCATCGCGAGTCTGGCACCCTCTCCGTTCGTTAATGGCGCTGTTATATGATTAGCGTCGCAGGTTGACCCGTATCCTACTATCTCGGCGTAAATTTCAGCGTTTCTGTTAAGAGCGTGCTCAAGTTCCTCAAGTATGAGAATACCCGCGCCCTCTCCCATAACAAAACCATGCCTCTCAGCGTCAAAAGGAATTGAGGCTCTCTTCGGGTCGTCGCTTGTGGAAAGAGCTTTCAGGGAGGTAAATCCAGCGATTCCTATTTTGGTTACCGACGCTTCCGAACCTCCGGCGATAATAATGTCAGAATAGCCGTGCTTAATGTTTCTAAACGCCTCTCCAATACAGTTAGTGCTTGTAGCGCAGGCCGTAACCGTAGAGGTACACGTGCCCCTCGCCCCGAATTTAATGGCTATATGTCCCGCCGCCATATTGATAATAGCCATGGGAATAAACAAAGGCGCTACCTTTGACGGCCCTTTGTCATACATTTTAATTACCTGCTCCTCAATAGTCCCAAGCCCGCCTATTCCCGAGCCTACCATTACTCCTAATCTGTGCTTATCCACTTTATCAAGGTCTATACCACTCGTCTCAACCGCCTCACATGCCGCCGCCACGGCATATTGGCTGTATCTGTCCATTCTCTTTATTTCTTTTTTATCTATAGTCAAAGAGGGGTCGAAATTTTTAACCTCTCCGGCAACTTTAACTTTCATATCGGTATTATCAAAATTTGTAATAAAATCTATTCCGCATTTTCCGTTTTTAATGCTTTCCCAAAACTCAGAAACGGAATTTCCCACAGGTGAAATCGTACCCATACCTGTAACAACAACTCGTTTATCCATAACATAAACCTCCAAAAAGTAAGTTATAAGAAAATCACAAAATTTACGGGTGTATAGGCGAAAAAAAACCGCCTATGGTCTCGCTCTTTTCAGCCATTTTAATCTCATTTAAGAGAGATAATATTAACACGTCAAAAGAGAAATTAATTTTATCAAAAAACAACAGCTTCCCGTTAGAAACGATCCAGCGGCGTTTAATGTTACATAACCATACCGCCGTCCACATTAATAACCTGCCCCGTAATATATTTGTTCTCGGCTAAAAATACAGCCAGCTTAGCGACTTCCTCAGGTTTTCCGAAACGTTTAAGCGGTATCCCCTCAAGAACCGACTCTTTAACCTTATCCGACAAAACGTCGGTCATAGCCGTTTGAATAAATCCTGGGGCAATAGCGTTGCAGGTAATCCCCCGGGAAGCGAACTCTCTCGCCGTCGATTTTGTAAATCCAATAATTCCCGCTTTGCTGGCGGCGTAATTCGCTTGTCCTATGTTTCCTGTAACACCCACTACGCTTGACATATTGATAATAGAACCGCTTTTTTGCTTAAGCATTACCTTGCTGGCGAATTTCACAGTATTAAAAACACTTTTAAGATTCACTGACAAAACCGAGTCAAAATCATCCTCACCCATACGCATAAGCAAAGTATCTTTCGTGATACCAGCGTTGTTCACAAGAACATCAACGGTTTTAAACTCCGAGACAGCCCCGTCAATAAGAGCTTTCGCCTCGTCAAAATTTCCGACATCCGCCTTAAAAGGAAGACATTTAACGCCTTTCGCCTCAATTTCTGACACAAGCCCTTCCGGCAGAGCGCTCCTGTAGTTTAACACAATATTAGCGCCGTTATCGGCGAACTCAAGCGCGATAGCCCTGCCGATACCTTTAGCACCGCCAGTTACAATAACAGTTTTTTCTTTTAACATTCCAAACCAAGTCCTTTGCAAGTTTTTTCTAATGATTTCAAATCCTCGACATTATATACAGCGACTTCCTTGCTTACTTTTTTTACAAAAGAAGATAAAGTTTTCCCCGGTCCAAGCTCAACAAAAGTGTCAGCTCCAAGCTCAATAAATTTCCTGACCGTGTGCTCCCATTTTACCGGGTTCATAACCTGTTTTGTAAGAGTGTCGGCTATATTCTCTTTAAGCATAATGTCTCCGGTAAGATTAGTTATAACCGGAAATTTCATATCGTTTATTTTAACATTCTTGAGTTCTAAGCTGAGCTTATCCGAAGCTGTTTTAAGCAAAGGTGTATGGAAAGGTCCGCTTACATTAAGACGTACGGCCCTTTTCGCTCCTCTCTCAATAACAAGCCGCTCCGCTTTCTCGACAGCTTTAGCCTCTCCGGCTATAACAATCTGCCCTGGGGCGTTATAATTAGCTATCATAACCTCGCCAAAGTCCGAGGCATCCTCACAGGCTTTTTCAACCTCGTCCGCCGAAAGGTTTAAAACGGCACTCATAGCCCCGACGCCGGGCGAAACCGCCTCAGTCATAAACTTTCCCCTTTTTCTGACAAGGGTAACGGCCTCTTTAAAATCAAGAGCCCCGCTGGCGACAAGAGCCGAATACTCGCCTAAGCTAAGTCCCGCGGCGTAATCTCCTTTAAGGCCTTTTTCCCTCATAAGCTCATAAACGGCCGCGCTTAAAGTTAATATAGCCGGCTGAGTAAACTCCGTCTTGTTTAAATCGTCGTTATCGCCGAAACAAAGGTCCGTCACCTTAAAATCAAGAACCTCATCAGCACTGTCAAAAACATTTCTGCATACCGAAAAATTGTCGTAGAGCTCCTTGCCCATACCTGAGTATTGAGCCCCCTGCCCGCCGAACATTAAAGCAATTTTCATAAAACTCACCTATTTCCGTAAATTTTAAAATTTTTAAATACTCAAAATTAACACGCCCGATAAATTATATTTATTTATAATCAACTTGAAAACAAACAAATAAACGAGAACGCTTTCTCGTTACGGCGGCTAAAAATCCTTTTTGCCACGTTAGAGTCAGCCCGCATAGGCACAAACTATTCTCTCCTTCCTCTGCCCCGCGAAAATAATTTTTATCCTGCCTCCTTTTGCTCTTTTTTAAGTTGATTGACTATAAATATCACCGTAAAATTAATTCTCCGGAATAAGTTTATCAAAACCTTTGACAAGCTCATTTATAATCTCCTCACAGGTTTGCTCCTTATTTACCATTCCCGCAACCTGTCCCGACATAACCGAGCCGAAATCCACGTCTCCGTCCACAACGGCTCGCTGAAGAGCGCCTTTTCCAAGTTCCTCAAACCTGGCGTTCGCCGCCTCTTCATCAACAAGATTTTTCTCAAGCTTTTCTAGCTCTCTAGCTAGCCTGTTTCGTATAACCCGGACAGGGTGTCCTGTAAACTGCCCAGTAACGGTAGTGTCAATATCCTTTGCTTTAAGAATAACATTTTTATAATTCTCATGAACGGTACATTCTTTAGCGACAAGAAACCTCGTTCCTATCTGAACCGCCGCGGCTCCTAACATAAAAGCGGCGGCCATTCCTCTGGAATCAGCTATTCCTCCCGCTCCGATAACCGGAATATCAACTGCGTCAACAACCTGCGGCAAAAGAGCCATGGTGGTAAGCTTCCCGACATGTCCTCCCGATTCCATACCCTCGGCGATAATAGCGTCCGCCCCGCTTTTTTCCATACGCTTCGCTAAAGCTACGCTTGGTACAACAGGGATAAACTTAATATTGTTTTCTTTAAATTTCTCAAGGTATTTTCCAGGGTTTCCAGCGCCTGTCGTAATAACTTTCACACCCTCCTCGCATACAAGGTCCACAATCTCATCCACATAAGGGGATAAAAGCATTATATTTACGCCGAAAGGCTTGTCAGTAAGCTTTTTCGTATCTCTGATTTGTTTTCTCACAACGTCCGCCGGCGCGTTTCCCGCCGCGATAATTCCCAAGCCCCCCGCGTTTGAAACCGCGCTGGCAAGGCTCGCGTCAGCTATCCACGCCATGGCGCCTTGAAAAATTGGATATTTAATACCTAAAATACTGCACAAATCTGATTTCATTTCATCACCTGTATTCAATTTATTTATATTCTCAAATCCATTAATCGTAAATGCCGTTTAACTGTTCATTAAACGGCGTTTTTATCATTATGTAAGGGAATATATATTCCCTTAAAACCTTATTTTGTCTGTTCCTCGACAAATTTTACGGCGTCGGCGACAGTGGAAATTTCCTCGGCGTCCTCTATTTTTATATCAAACTCGTCCTCAATATCGTTAATAATCTGAAACAAATCGAGAGAATCCGCCTCAAGGTCGTCTTTAAAAGATGTTTCCATAGTAATCTCGTCAGGATCTTTTCCAAGCTGCTCCGCTATAATTTCCTTGATTTTATCAAATGCCATAATAATATCCTCCAAAAAATTTATTTTTTATTTACGGCGTTTTGAAAACATATATCCATAAATTCAAAAAAATATAATAGTTTTCATATACGCCTTTTATATACGCCTTTTAAACTTATTGCGTTTATTTATATTAATCTCTTTTTAAACATCGGATAAGCCATATCCCGTCAGCGAACTCCATTCCTGCCATATATAATGGTTCGCGAAAATTTTAGGACTACGCCAAAAAATTATGTCCGCTAATATCCGATTTTTAAATAAGATTAGTATTGACAATAACTCCTATAGCTCAATAATGGCGGAGCCCCATGTAAGCCCCCCTCCAAAACCTGTGATTATTAATTTGTCTTTTTCTTTAATTAATCCCATATCCGATAATTCGGCTAAAGCGATAGGAATACTCGCGGCGGAAGTATTGCCGTATCTATCCATATTCATAAAAAATTTATCCATGGGAATTTTCATTTTTCTCGATATAATCTCAACAATTCTGCTGTTTGCCTGATGAGGAACAATGTATTTAATATCCTCCGAAGAAATATTGGCTTTTTGTAAAACGGCGGCTATACTTTCGGGCACTTTTCTCGTGGCGAAATTAAAAATTTCCCGTCCGTCCATCGTAAGTCGGTTAAAGCCCTCTCCGCCCTCCTTATGATAAGGATTATTTACAGGAGTGTATAGGGAAGTGAGAGAATCAAACCTCTCTCCGTCGCTGTGCAAATCCTCGGCGATAATACCCCCGCCTTTTCCCTGTTTGATAACGCACGCCCCTGCCCCGTCTCCGAAAAGCACGCATGTTCCCCTGTCAGACCAGTCAATAACTTTCGACGTAACCTCTCCGCCAATAACAAGAGCGTTTTTAAAAGCGCCCGTTTTTATAAATTTATCGGCGGCGCACAATGCGAATACAAATCCTGAGCAGGCGGCGCTTAAATCAAAAGAGACCGCTTTTTTAGCGCCGATTAATTTTTGAATTATACACGCCGTCGACGGCGAGGAATAATCAGGAGTCATCGTGGCGGTAATAATAAGTTCTATCTCGTCGGGGGAAACGCCGGCTTTTATGATAGAAGCCTCAGCGGCTTTGGCGCAGACCTCGGAAGTGTTCTCAGATGTTGAGACTCTTCTTTCCTTTATGCCCGTTCTCGAAAAAATCCATTCGTCCGAAGTGTCTACAATTTCGCTTAAATCATTGTTAGTAACGATTTTTTCAGGAACATATTTACTAAAAGCAACTATTTTTGAATTAAACATAAGCCTCTCCTCGTTTAATATTATTGTATTTGTCAATTAAATATTTGCTTAAATTGGATAACGCCTCGTTAAGAACATTTACTTCCTGTTCGCTCATCCCTACCGTTATTTCCTTAATCATGTCGGAATGTACCTTGTCATAAAACCTGTAAAAAACCCTGCCCTTTTTCGTAAGGGAAATATTTACGACACGCCTGTCCTTAACGCACCTCTCCCTGACAACATAACCTTTTTTTACAAGATTTGTAACCGCCACGGTAAGAGTCCCTACCGTAATTCCGAGCTTTCTTGACACGTCAGACATATTTTTGGGCTCGTACATACCGATAGCCTCGATAGTACGCGCCTCGGAAACGGAAACGTCGTTAAACACACCGTTTTTAAGGACCTTCTCCTCAATATTTAATATATCGTTAAATACACCGGCAAAAAGTTCATTAACAGCAGACAAATTTTTTTCCATAATTTCATCCTCCGTTAATTATAGCGATTTCTGTTTTTCAGATACGCTCTGTAATCGCTGTAAATTATTTTAGCAAAATAATTTTGATAATCAAATCTTTTGATAATCAAAATATATCTCTAAAACATAAGTCAATATTATTTATTTTATAATATAAATAATGATTTGTAAATATCTTTTTTATAAATTTACATAAAAAAGTCTCCTGTCAAATTAATGATATATTTTAAAAACCGCCAAAGTCTCACTTTGAGATGACTCATTGCCAAATAAGCCGTATCATGTTAAAATTATTGTAAAAAATATTGTAATTTATAAATAAATATAGTAAAATGAGTATGTAATAATTTGTTCGCGGTAGCTAATATGATTCATTATTAAGCTTTATCCAGTGAAATTAATGATTTACGCCGATATATAAACGAGATTAAAAACGACAATATATTTACGTTAATCTTAAAGCAATTCCCTTTGATAAAAAGGTTTTAGCGAAAAACGCTTTTAAAAATTTTAAGTAGTTAAATTTATATTTAAACCGCCGTAAACAAAAATATTTATAGCGATTCTCGAAATTCTTAAAACAATAAAGTAATTCTTTTATATAGTATTAGGCTCTATTTAAGTTTTTCTGTTCATTATTTTATTGTTTCTCTATAGATTGGCGCGAATAAGCTTTAGATGTACTATAAATAAAATTATATAAGGAGTGATATTTACGGAAACCTTTAATATAGAAAACCATGCTGGCTCTCCAGTAAAAATAGGAAACGCTATTATGGGCGAGGATTTCTATTTGAAAATAGCTGACGAGTCTGTATATCGTTTTTTAGGAGAATACGATATTTTTCCGATAACAAAAAATATTCACCCTGACTATAAAGATGAATTTATAGAAAAATCAAATTCTCTTCCCATTGGCGGAAAGGATTTTATCTTTCTTAAATTAAGACAAACTTCAAATATTCGCCGGGAAACCGATCAGAGAGAAAACGCGGTCATTCCCGAAAATCAGTATATCCCCGCTATAATTTTTATGGAAAAGGGATATGCCGACACAAAAAACCTAGATTACATAAATATAGAGATTTATCATGTCTTATACCTACGTCATTGCGCGAAAAGCCTTGATGCCAAAATAGATAAGTTTTACTCTGTATTAAGCGTTTCGGATGATTTATATTTCGAGTACCCCTCGACATCAAAAAAACTCGCTCTATCTCAGTTTAAAAATGGAAAAATGAGCGTAACCAACTTTAGTTCCATAGATGATTTTGTCAAAAAATTAAATCCTGACAATTACGCTTCCAATCATCCTGACTTTGAGAAACTTATTTATGATATTGAGAATTTCTCAAACAATTTTTTTCATATTATAAGCTCAAACATATTGTCTTGCGGCGGGGATTATGAGAAAATAAGCATAAAGGGAATAACATTAAATAAAAATAATGATGAAAAGACAGTATTCGGGGTAATTAAAAATTCTTGTTCTATATCCCGCTCAGACATTGACTTTCTTGAGAATATGGCTAATATAGACAGTTTAACGGGATTACTTAACAAAAAAGCCATAACCGACCAAATAAAAATAAAACTTAACTCAGGCTCGCTCAAAACAATGGCGCTTGTGATGATGGACATCGACTATTTTAAAGATATAAATGACACATACGGTCATATGTTCGGCGATGAGGTGCTTCTCACGGTTTCGCGAACGTTAAAAAATACTATCGGCGAAAGAGGTATAATCGGAAGAATAGGCGGAGATGAGTTTTTAATAGCAATAGAAAATATAGATACTTCTTCCGAGAATGAGATTCGCTCTATTTTAAGGTCCATTCGCTCAAAAATAGAATGGTCATATTCCGGAAAAATAAAAATAACCACATCTTTGGGAACGGCTATGTGGCCTACTGACGCTAATGATTACGAGACTCTTCTTAAACTTTCCGATAAATGTCTCTATATAGCGAAAGAGAAAGGACGAAATCGCTTTATAATTTACAAAAAGGAAAAGCATGGCACCCTTTCCTATGTTGACTTAAACTCGAAAGCCATCTCAATAATGCCTAATATAAGTACCACTAAAAAAAGCGAGCATATATGCGGTATAATAGACCTTCTTATAAACTCCGATAAAGAAGCCGTTTTCGATAATATAATAAAAATGGCGGATACGTTGTCTACGTATTATTTGTTCGATAAATGTATGATTTTTTACGGTGATGACCTTAAAAATATATACTCATACAACGCGTCGGAAGAAGATTTAAAAATAATCTCGTTGCTTGATAAGTATAAGGATTTGTTTGATAAAAGAAATATGCTGATAGTTGGAAATTATATAAGTATGGAAATTAAAAATATTGACTTATATAACTTTTTCTATGATACTAAAAATCATTCGGCGATACAATATTTAATAAAAGAAAATGATGTCGTAAAAGGATTGATTTTTATATCAACTTACGAACACTCAAATAAATGGTCTGATGTTGACATAAATTATCTGGCTATAATTTTCAGCCTTATAGCCAAATCGTTAAATTTATCCTTTAAATAAAATCAATTCAGCGTATTATAAATAACGCTGTAACCACACAAAATAAAACTACGGAAACTAAAATTTCCGTAGTTTTGAGTTTTAAATATTATATAATTCATATGCGGCGGATAGTAATCTATGACAATTCAGAAAATTTTTAGCGGTACCCAATAAAAAATACCTTACCAGACTTCTTTTGAATCTTTACGGAAATTCATCTGGGGTTAGAAAAAATCATTTTTCTCAAAACATCTTTACGCTTTCAGTGTTTAAAAAACAAAACACCTTTCGATGACCATTTAAATAAAACAATTTTTTCTTCCTCATCATGTTAACGTAATTACATAGTTTCAAAAGAAATCTAATATATCAATTTTTTTAAAACTTATCTGTTCACTCTTTTATTGGTTGCTGTGGATTTATTAATTTCTCGTTTTATCAGATACTTACTCTCTCACGCCAAAACTTACATCTTGACAAAAGGCGCCGTTTACAGTAAAACAAAAACAGTAAAAATTGATTTATCGGCGTTTCTTATATTAAAAACACAGAAAGGAATTGTAAACTTATGTCAGTACAGTTTAAAAGTACAAGAGGAGATAAAACTTTAATAACGGCAAGTCAGGCTATAGTAAAAGGAATTTCCGGAGACGGCGGTTTGTACGTGCCTTGCGCGATCCCAAAAATAGACTTTGAACTAAAAAAGATTCTTGAAATGAGTTATAAAGAACTTGCTTATGAAGTGTTAAAACTTATAATTTCCGATTTTACGGAAGAAGAGCTTAAATATTGTATAGAAAAAGCTTATGACTCTAAATTTGACACTGATTTAATAGCTCCTTTAAAAACCGCCGGCGGTGAACACTTTCTTGAGCTTTTTCACGGAAAAACACTCGCTTTTAAAGATATGGCACTTTCAATACTGCCATACCTTTTAAAAACAGCGGCCAAGAAAAATGGGGTGAATGAAAAAATAGTAATTCTCACGGCGACAAGTGGCGATACAGGAAAAGCCGCTCTTGAGGGATTCGCCGATGTTGATGATACAAAAATAATAGTATTCTTCCCTGAGGATGGAGTATCTCCCGTTCAAAAACGTCAAATGGTTACTCAGACAGGGAAAAACACCTGTGTGGCTGGTATAAAAGGAAATTTTGACGACGCTCAGACAGCGGTAAAGCAGATTTTCACAGATAAAAAATTGAATGAGGAGCTTAAATCAAAAGGCTATATATTTTCCTCTGCCAACTCGATAAATATAGGACGTCTCGCTCCTCAAATAGTTTATTATTTCTTCGCTTACGCTCAAATGGTTAAAAACGGTGAGATAAATTTCGGCGAGAAAATAAACTTCACTGTCCCAACAGGAAACTTCGGCGACATTTTGGCTGGTTATTACGCAAAAGAAATGGGGCTTCCCGTTGATAAGCTTATCTGCGCGTCAAATGACAATAAAGTTCTTTATGACTTCTTTAAAACGGGAATATATAACATAAACAGGGAATTTGTGGTGACATCCTCCCCGTCAATGGATATATTAATTTCAAGTAACCTTGAAAGACTGCTCTACCATATATGTGAGAATACTGAAACAGTAAAATCACTTATGGAAAACCTCGGTTCCGATAAAAAATATGATTTTAAAGTAAGCTCTGATTACGTGATAGGTGAATACGCGTCTCATAAAGAGACTTTCGACGCTATAAAAGAATTATACGATAAATCCGGATATATTATAGACACTCATACGGCTGTCGCTTTCGCGGCTTACAAAAAATATAAAGATAAAACTAAAGACGAGACAAAAAATGTTGTTGTTTCCACAGCGAGTCCTTATAAATTCGCCAAAGATGTTTGCCGGGCTATAGACTCAAAATATGATTCCTTAGACCCATTTGAGGCTCTTGACATACTTTCGGACTTATGGAAAGAAGACATCCCAAAAACAATAAAAGGAATTGATAAAAGAGAAATACTTCATAAAACGGTTATTGAAAAATCTGAAATAAAAACGTTTATACAAAACTATCTACACTAATCTCTAAATAAAACGACATAAAATCAAAAAATACCGGAAAACATATAATTACAGCAATTACAATATAAACTTTTTCTTTACTCAATTTATATTGTAATTGCTCTAAATGTTTTTCGGTATTTTTTACTTACACTTTTTTCTATCAGATTTATTTTGAGACCGCGTAACGCCTAAATCCTTAAAAAATCCTATTCCTCTGTATCGTCATACTTTCTGTATTTTTCTAAAATTTGTTCTTTTGTAATTGTGTTTAAAGAAGAAACATTGCATTTTTTAGCCTTAGAAAAACACTCAAAAGCTTTGTCGCCCTCATTTTCTTTTTCATATATACAGCCTAAATAATAAAGACTGTCAACCATAGTTTCCTTAAATTTTAAAGCCTTGATAAAAGCCGCTTTGGCGTCGTCAAAATTTTCCTGCCTGAAGTAGATTTGCCCTATATTGTCCCACGCCGCTGAATGCTCCGGCTGGTCCTCAATAGCGAGATTGGAATACTCCATAGCTTTCTCAAAATCCTCTTTCAATATATAAAAATATCCTAAAGTAGTATAAACGTGAGCGTTCACATAATTATAATCACGCTTTAGCCTCTCCAAAGTATCAATAGCCTTGTCTATGTCGCCTTTCACCCAATAACAGCTGCTTATAGCTAGACGTATGTTTTTGTCCATATTCACCTTTGCGTTAAACTTCTCGGCTCTTTGAAGAAGAGCGAGAGCCTCCGTGGCTTTGCCATCGTCTTTTAAAATCTCTATCCCATAAGCATAGAGAGCTGACACGTTTCTTGTCTTTTTAGCGATGGCTTTTCTGTAATATTTAAAAGCCTTTTCCGTTCTTCCCGACACAAAATAAAAATTTCCGACAACCCCAAGAAAATAGGAATTAAATATAACAGCGTTTATAATTAAATATATTATAAAAATCGGTGCCACATACCATCCTGAAATATCAAGAACAAAAATAACAATAAGCCATTCCGCCAAAAGAAATATCAAAGCGCAATTCCGCCAGATTTTAGGCAAATCTAACTTGTTTTTCATAATAAAATCCACCTTTGTCATTTACTGTATAAAAATAATTTTATCATTTTTGCACAATAAGGTCAAGTCAAAAATTGCCCTATAGATAAAGAACCTTAATAAAGAAACATGTTCTTCGCCTATAAAAATTAATTTCCCCGAAAATTAGCGCTTTTTTAAATTATCATACTTATCGTGCTCACACCAACCCCTTTATTTGAGTCATAAAAATAATCCTATATCGCAAAACCTTCCTACCATAACAAATATTATCTTAAAAAAATCCACATTACATACTAATACGAAGCACTACGCATAATATCCCAGAAACAAAAAACACCCCCCGCTAAAAAACGAAAGATGCCTTTTCAAAATGAGTCACTCGGGGCTCGAACCCGAGACACCTGGATTAAAAGTCCAGTGCTCTACCAACTGAGCTAGTGACCCATGAAAATAATTAATGAACACTATATTAGTATAATCCGAAGATATGATTTTGTCAATAGGTTTGGGCATATTTTTAATTTTAGTAAAAAAATATATAAAAACTATAAAAAGTTTTTATATATTTTTTTATTAATTATCCAAAGAATTTTTTAC
>CAJTVH010000006.1:0-13651 GCA_910579745.1 uncultured Clostridia bacterium
CAGGAAATTTGAGAGGAGCTGTCCTTAGTACGAGAGGACCGGGATGGACGAATCGCTGGTGTATCTGTTGGATACCAAATCCACGGCAGAGTAGCCAAGTTCGGGAAGGATAAACGCTGAAGGCATCTAAGCGTGAAGCCAGCCTCAAGAATAGATTTCCCATCGCGTAAGCGAGTAAGACCCCTTGAAGACGACAAGGTTGATAGGTCTTAGGTGTAAGCACGGCAACGTGTTCAGCTGAGAGATACTAATAGGTCGAGGGCTTGTCCTAATGATATATAAGATTCATGTTTGCGATATTTAGATATTGTTAAGATATTTAAGAGGATGTGTATATGCTGTTCAGTTTTGAGGGTTTAAAAGCCCTGAGATATTATATTAAAAACAGGGAAGCGAGGCTTTCCGTTATAGAATTTTTTGATTAAACTTTTTTCAAATAGGGCGGAAGAGAATTTCGGACGCCGAAGGCGGCTTTTATGAAGCGAAAGTGCTGAAAATAGTTTAATGGTGTGGGCGGAGCCCGCTATTTAGAGAGAATAATCCTCGATAGCTCAGCGGTAGAGCATTCGGCTGTTAACCGAAGGGTCGTAGGTTCGAATCCTACTCGGGGAGTTTTTATTTGTATAGGGGTGTGGTCAAATGGTATGACAGAGGTCTCCAAAACCTTTAGCGAGGGTTCGATTCCTTCCACCCCTGTTTTTTTGTTTTTAAGTTATATCTGATAGATAAAATATATAAAAAGCAAAATCAATTATAAAAGGATTGATTTTGCTTTTTTATTTTCTTGTGCTTATTTCTATCACAAGAGGATTTTGAGTCTTAAAAAAGCGTTCTTTAAGCATAAAAAGCTTGAGATTTTACCTTAAATTCCGTAAACTTTTTGTAAAAACATGTTTCGCTGTTATTTTTTATTATATAAACTTACGTTATTTTAACTATGTTTTTTATATAGGAATATTATTATCTACATCATGTAAGATGTCATTTTCAGTGGTTTGTTCTAATATTATATTGTTTTCAGGTATTATATTGTTTTCAGGTATTATGTTATTTTCAGATATTGTACTGTTTTTAGGTGATGCGTTGGTTTCAGAAACAGGGGTTTCAACTTTGCTTTTATCATTAATTGAGTTTACAGCGTTTTTATATTTTTTTCGCCATATTTTTTCGTTAAGCAATATTTCCTCATTTTTTCTTCGTAAAGACGCTGTGAGTTGTTCAATTTGCTTGTTTTTAAATATAAGCTGTTCATTTAGCATATTAATCTTATTATTGAGTACTTCAATAGTAGTATCAAATTTATCCGACATATTAATAGAATTTTTATATTCTTTTATCATAGCTGTTTCCTTGTTAAATATTTCTTCTGTATTTTTATTATTTTCAGATTGAATTATAGATGTTATGGTGTTATTTTCATTATTTTTACTGTTATTTTCTGTGATAAAGTTATCGCATATATCGGGAAGAATTTTAATATCCCAAATGTCATTTTGATTTGTATATAAATTATTTACATAAAACTTATTTTCGGACATTTCCTCAAATGATAAATAAGAAGCCTTTTTTAATGGTCCTGTAATTTTTTTTGAGTATTTATACGCTTTTGTGAAAGAGGTTCCATTATCTTTTGAGATACAGTAAAATATACCCATAGGCGTTTTCCAAAACGCGTATAAGTTGCTTTTTATAATGGATATTTCACAGCTTTCAACTTGATTTGTCTCGCTTAAAACTATATAATCATTTATACCCGACATACCTTTTTTTCGATAAATTATTCTTGTGGAAAAGATATTTTTTACAGCTAAAATAAAGTGAATTCCATTTTCAGCGGGCAAAAAAGAAGTCGCTATAATTCTATATTTTGTGGCGTAAACAGAATTATATTTTCCTATCCCATCTATATTAAATTCTCTGTAGCCTATATTATTTTCAGTGTTTCCCATATTTTTTTGATAAAATATAATTCCATGCCCAGGGCTGATTATATATATTTGAAATATAAAATCATTTGTACTCAAAATTGAATCAATTTTTTCCGGAGTGCTCCAATTTTCTTTTCCATCAAATGTTTGTTTCATAATATCAAAGGAGTTGGGGGCATTCGGCGTTTCCACCATAGGTATATTATATATGAGACTCATTTGAGAGCCGTTTTCAATACAATAGAACAATATATTTTTAGAATTTTTGCCGTTGTTTTTTAATATAATGTTTTTATTCCATGTGTCATTTTTTATTTTAAAATGTATAATATCTCCCGAAAGTGATTGACAAAATAAGTATACCATTCTATTTTTGCATAGAGTTAGCGTATAATTGCTTCTTACATCATTTGCTATAACTTTTTCTGAAGAAATTTTGCCGCCGATAATTTCTTTCATAAAAATTGTATTGTTTTTAAAATAAAAACATGAAAATTTTTCGGCGGTTACTTTAACAATATATTGATTTTCCACTTTAATGACCTCAATAAAAAAGTATATTTCAATATATTATAATATTAAATAAATTATAACGGATAATTGACAAAAAGTATTTAAAAGGCGTTGAGAGATAAAAAATAATTTTTATAAACCGCAAGTTTTTTAGTAAATTTTATTTAAAAAGGCTTTAAAGTTATATAAACTCAATACCCAAATCTTTTATTTCTCTTACTATTCGGTAATATGAGCTTTCACTCATTTCCATAATTTTTACGGCTTCTTTTACGGAAAGTTCTTTTCTTCTAACTTTCACATAAAACTCGGCGACTTTTGTCATACTATATTTTCTTTTTCTTCCGAATTTTACCCCTTTGATTTTCGCTATGGCGATTCCTTCGGCCTGACGTTTTTTTATATTAACTCTTTCATTCTCAGCGACAAAGCTTAATATTTGCAAAACCAAATCGCTTATAAAAGAACCGAACAAATCTTTATTTTTTGTTGTATTTAAAAGAGGCATATCAATCACGATTATATCTGTTTTTTTTTCTTGAGTTATTAATCTCCATTGCTGAATGATTTCAGTATAATTTCTTCCGAGCCTGTCAATACTCTTTACTACAATAACATCTCCGTGTTTAATCTTTTTTATAAGTTTAAGATAATTTTCTCTTTTGAAGTTTTTTCCACTTTCTTTATCGATAAAAATATTCTTTTCATCTATTTTGTAATCATGCAAGGCAATAATTTGTCTATCTTCATTTTGCTCTTTTGTGGAAACCCTTGCATAGCCATAAAACATTTTATTTTTCCTCCTAAAAAAGTTTTTAGAACTTGTCTAAAATCTTTTTAAAAGCGTGTTTATCATAATATGTTATCTCTATAGTGTAAGATAATGATATTAAACGGTTATAGCGATCTGTAAAATTTTAAGCGCCAGCCAATCTAAGTATGAAGCCATAGATAATTATATCAATAATTTTATAAAATTAAAAGACTTTTTGACGGAAAAACTTATAAAATGAATTAAAAAAACAATATACATGTGTATTAAAACAAAAGATATATACTTTTTTGTTAATAATAAGTAAATAATTGTAAGAAAATATCTATTATATAATATAAATTAAATCTTTAGAAAAGTGCCGCGGAATTATTTTTTTTAGCGATTGAGGAAATTTTAAGCGTTAGCCAACAAAAGAATTACTTAAAGCACTTCTGGTATAAATAGAAAAAGATGCTGTATTTAAAATTTTAGCGAAAGGTATTTTATCTTTTTAAAACGCCGAAAGCGTAAAAAATATTAGAGCGTATCTGAAAACAAAATACGCGCGAAAAATTATAAAAAATAAAACGGAACAGAAAGGCTATTTTGTTTAATTGAACCGTTTTCGTTTATTTTTTAATAATTTTTTGGATATTTCGCGTATATAACTGATAGCTTATGATAGTTTTCAGATACCCCCTCTAGATAAAATGTTTTTTTATTTTCTACCTATTTTGAAATTATTGTAATATATAAATTTTTTTAGAATTTATTTGTTTATTCTTTTATTAGTCTCTGTAATTGCCCACAATTCTGAATTTTTGCTTGAGACGCTATATGATAAATATTTTTTAATTTTTCATTGTAATAATTTCTATTTTGTATTATAATAAAATAAATGAGTATCCGACAGGATATATCGCTTTAAAAATGAAAGGAGTTATTATTTATGGCATTAGTAACAAGTAAAAAAATGTTTGAGAAGGCTTTTGATGGAAAGTACGCGATCGGGGCTTTCAATATTAACGATATGGAAATTATTCAAGGCGTTACGAGAGCGGCTGCGGCTCTTAACTCAGCTTGTATACTTCAAGTATCCAAAAGCGCTCTTAAATACGCTGGTCCTAAATATTTAAAAGGCATGGTTGACGCCGCTATTGATGAAACTGGCATTGATATTGCTCTTCATCTTGATCACGGTCCTGATTTTGAGACTGTTAAAGAGGTTATTGAGGCTGGATTTACATCAGTTATGTTTGACGGCTCTCATTATGAATATGAGGAAAATGTCGCAAAAACCATTGAGGTTGTTAAATACGCTCATGACAAAGGTGTTGTTGTTGAGGCTGAGCTTGGAAAGCTCGCAGGTATTGAGGACGATGTAAATGTGGACGCCGCCAACGCTACATATACAGACCCTGATCAGGCGGTTGATTTTGTTAAAAGGACAGGGGTTGACTCTCTCGCTATCGCTATAGGTACAAGCCATGGCGCTTATAAATTTAAGGGAGAGCCTAAACTTGATTTTGACAGACTTGAGACTATTACCAAAAAGCTTGAGGCGGAAGGTTTCGCCAAATATCCTATAGTTCTTCACGGTGCTTCCTCAGTTGATCCTGAATGTGTTAAAATGTGTAACGATTTCGGCGGAAAAATAAACGGAGCGAAAGGCATACCTAATGATATGCTTAGAAAAGCCGCTTCTATGGCAGTATGTAAAATAAATATGGATACGGACATCAGACTGGCTATGACGGCGGGCATCAGAAAATTTATGGCTGAGAAGCCGGATGCTTTCGACCCAAGAGGTTATTTGGGAGACGCTAGAGTTCTTATTCAGAACCTTGTTGAGAACAAAATTAAAAATGTTTTGGGTTCTGTTGATTCTCTTAAATAATTGTTGTTAATCTAAGGAAACGCTGATTAATTTAAATATTAAAAATAATTTTGCTGAAAGCGATTTTTAACTGAAATAGTAAGTTTTTGTCTTTAGATTTGCGGCGCTTACTATTGTTGTATTCAGAGGAAGGTTTAATTTTCCACTGAATACAACGGCGTTGTTAAAGTATGCTGGTCATGAGCGAATGTATTTAGCCGTTTGTTAATGGTTTTTAACATAAAGAATGTTTTATGGCGCTGTATTTTTGTAAAATTATATTTTATTTTAATAAATCAGAATTTCTTTGAAAATAGGTTTACGGGGTTTTCACGAAAATTTCGTAGGCCTATTTTTTTATAAAACTATTGACTTTTCGCGAAAAATATGTATAATTTTAGTATTATAGCCAAAACGGAAAATAAAAAATGTAAAGGAGCAGAAAAAAATGGCGTATTATTTTGATGAACCATCTCATACTTTCAGCGAATACTTATTGGTACCGGGATATTCCTCAGCTGAGTGTACCCCAGCCAATGCCTCGTTAGAGACACCGGTTGTTAAATTTAAAAAAGGTGAGAAATCTTCTCTTAATATGAATATTCCTCTTGTTTCAGCTATTATGCAGTCTGTTTCCGACGATAAAATGGCGATAGCTCTCGCCAAAGAAGGCGGAATTTCTTTTATTTATGGTTCTCAGACCATTGAGAGCCAGGCGGAAATGGTAAAACGAGTTAAAAACTATAAGGCGGGTTTTGTGGTAAGTGACTCTAACATCAAACCGGACCAAACTCTACAGGATATTCTAGACCTTAAAGAGAAAAACGGGCATACAACTGTCGCGGTTACGGAGGACGGAACATATAACGGAAAGCTTATAGGTATCGTTACGGGAAGGGATTATCGAATCAGCCGTATGGACCGTTCCACCAAAGTCAGGGATTTTATGACTCCCGTTGAGAATTTGATTTACGCTAAAGAGGGGACAAGCCTTAAAGAAGCCAATAACATTATATGGGACAACAAGCTTAATTCTTTGCCTATACTTGACGATAACGGATGTCTGGTGGCTTTTGTTTTCAGAAAGGATTATGATTCTCACAAGGAAAATCCCATTGAGCTTCTTGATTCTCAAAAGAGGTATATTGTGGGAGCGGGAATTAACACGAGAGATTACGCTGAGCGTGTTCCGGCTCTTGTGGAGGCGGGAGCTGATGTTTTATGTATAGACTCGTCGGAGGGTTTTTCCGAGTGGCAAAAACTTACTATTGATTTTATACGTGATAAATACGGCGATACTGTCAAGGTAGGCGCGGGGAATGTTGTTGATAAAGAGGGCTTTTTGTTTTTAGCTAAAGCAGGGGCTGATTTTATTAAAATCGGTATTGGCGGAGGTTCTATTTGTATAACCAGGGAGCAAAAAGGTATTGGAAGAGGCCAGGCCACGGCTGTTATTGAGGTGGCCGCCGCGAGAGACGAGTATTTTAAGGAAACGGGTATTTATATTCCTATTTGCTCAGACGGTGGTATTGTTCACGATTATCATATTACTCTTGCTTTGGCCATGGGCGCTGATTTTGTTATGCTTGGAAGATATTTTTCAAGGTTTGACGAAAGCCCTACAAATAAGGTTTCTGTAAACGGCAATTATATGAAAGAATATTGGGGCGAGGGTTCGGCGAGAGCGAGAAACTGGCAACGCTATGATATGGGAGGAGCCGGAAAGCTTTCTTTTGAGGAAGGTGTTGATTCTTATGTTCCTTACGCGGGAAGTCTTCATGATAATGTAAGCCTTACCCTTAGTAAAGTACGTTCAACCATGTGCAACTGCGGAGCTCTTACTATACCGGAACTTCAGGAGAAGGCGAAAATTACGCTTGTTTCATCAACGAGTATAGTTGAGGGTGGCGCGCATGATGTTGTTCTTAAAGATAAAAATATTTCTCCTGTAAAATAAGAGGACAATTATTTTAATACGTTCTAATAAAAAAATCACCTCATAAATTTTATGAAAATTTATGAGGTGATTTTAATGTGTCTATAAATTATATTTATTTTTTTGACAACTCAATTAATTTTTCAGGAATTTTTGACAGAGGAAGCTGCTCATTTATGCAGCCAAGCTCATAAGCGACTTTCGGCATTCCGTACACTACGCATGAGCTTTCATCCTGACCTATATTTATTGAGCCCGCGCTTTTCATTATACTTAATCCTTTAGCGCCGTCAGCCCCCATTCCCGTTAAAATCACTCCGATAGCTTTATCTCCCATAACTTCCGCTACGGAATTGAAGAGAATATCGGCGGAAGGACGCACACCGTTTACTTTTTTCCCATCGGCGCATTTAATGATAAGTTCTCCCCCTCGCCTCGCCACGGTCATATGAAAATCACCGGGAGCTATATATACGGTTCCCGGATAGACAGGCTCATAATCCTCAGCCTCTTTTATAGTAAGAGCGGAATAATTATCAAGTCTTTTAGCGAATTGTTTAGTAAAGGAACTTGTTATATGCTGTACTATTAAAATAGGCGGGAGGTCTGGCGGCAAAACTTTTAATATTTGGTCAAGAGCCTCGGTTCCTCCTGTTGACGAGGCTATCGCAATCACAATATCATTTTTGTATTTATCACTTGAGCTGTTATTATGATGGTTATAGAAAAAGCGCGAGGGTCTTCCGCCAGGATGAGGATTAAACCTTGTCGATGCGGTATGTGTTGTTATTTTTGGGATTATATGATGTTTTCCCGATTCAGCTATAAAAGATTTTACCCGTTCTTTAACGGCTATAAAAAATTCATTGCCATCAGGAGAATTAAGGGTGTCTGGCTTTATTATATAGTCTTTTACTCCGAAAGTATAATAGTCGTAGGCCTTTTTTGGGTTTGAGCCCGTAAGGATTATTAAAAGCGAGTATTTATTTAAAATCATGCTTATATATTTTGATGGATTTACCCCGCTATCTATATCATAAATTAATATATTTGGTTCTGTAAGGCTGAAGTGAGAGGCCGCCTCAACAATATTAAACGCCAGTTTTATATTTCTGTCAGCCCCGGACACATCTCGCGCTAACGCGTTTTTAAGAAACTTATCATATGAAGCGATTACAATTCGTGCCAGCATATATGATTTCCTCCTTTTTATTATCTTTGAGGGGTGTATTTTTCAAACGATTCAATTATCGCTTTATATATAGCGTCCGCCGCTAAATTTTTATATTCATCGTTTTTCAAGTTTTCCGCTTCCTCTGGATTTGTTATAAATCCAATTTCACACAGAGAAGCGGGAATTTCTGTAAGGGTAAGTACGTCGTAGTTGGTACTTTTTGTACCCCTATCGGCGCTTTTTAAGTTATTTATAAGATTTTTTCGCAGACATTGAGCGAGTTGTTCACAGCTTAACCCTATTGTATTATCATTTGTATGGGGATAATACCAAATTTCAGTACCATTCGCTTTTTCCCCTGAAAAAGAGTTGGCGTGTATTGAGATAAACATATCTCCTATCTCATTGGCAAGAGCCGCCCTTTCGGGACGTGTATAAAAGGTATCGTCAAGGCGAACGGCGTAAACTTTTATTCTATCGTTTTTTTCAAGTAAATCCACAACTTTATTCGCTATGGAAAGAGTCAGGTCTTTTTCTATTATATTATTTTTTTGAGAAATGGCGCCAGGATCACTTCCGCCATGCCCAGCGTCGATTACCACGATTTTTGGGTATTTTTCCTTAGGAGGGACTGGATTTACGCATATATAATCGGTATTTTCAACTATATTATATGCTAAAATTTTCTTTTCTTTTATTTTTATTTCCGTGAAATTTGAGTTTTTTATCTCAACAGTTTCTATAAGTTCGTTATTTATCAAATATTTTCCGTCTTTAAGAGTATTTGATAAGTCGCAATATGTATTTATTATGTATTCTTTATATTGATAATTATCAGTAAACGTAATATTGTTTATATTAAAGTTTGAGTTTTTCTTTATATACAAATAACCGTCTTTAAAAAATATATTATCGTTGGAAAGTATTTGAGACGTATCTGAGGTATTATTATTACCAATATCAGGTTCTTCCTCCAAATCATAATCAGAAGACAGCGGCTCCTCATCCAAATCTGTCACGTACAAATTATCAAATTTTGGCTTATCGTTTATAAAATCGACTATAAATGTTTTTGAGTCTTTTGAGATATAAGAAACAGGCGAGCCGCTTGTTTTTAAATCTAATGTTATTTTTGTGAATTTTTTACCTTTTATTACGGTTTCGTCAAAGGTAACTTTTTTTATGTAAGAATCGTCGAACTCATATTCTTTTTCATCGGGAGGCGTCGCCTTACCCAAAAGATATGATATTTTTCTGTTTTTTATATCTGTTGTGGCGAAATCACCTAATTTTCCGTCGGCGCTTATTTTAAATATGCCATCGTCGCATTTTGGGGAATCTAAATTTACGGGATCTCTTTCGGTTACTGTTTCCTCTGACGTTGTTGTTTCCGTTGAGGGTTCCTCTGTCGCGGGTAAATCGACTGGCGGGTCGATAGCTATAATATCATTATTTAAATTATCCGCTTTTTCCCGTATATTTATTATTCTTTTTTTTGCGTCCCATTCCACGGCGAGCCCCAATGATTCGGCTATGAACCTTACGGGAATCATTGTTTTGTTATTTATTATTTTAGCCGGCATTGAAAGGGTATAAGTATTATTGTTTACAGAGGCTGTTTCGGAGTTTATTTTTATCGTTATCGATGTATTTTTGTAAGATATATCAACTTCCTCTGTTTCTTTTTTCCAGACAACATTGGCACCCAAAGGCTCAAAAACCTCTCTCGCCGGTACGAGAGTCGAACCGTTGAAAATTATCGCTGGCATTGAAAGGTTTTCAGCTCGTTTTCCATTTACATAAAGATATACGTTTTCGGCGTTATAGCGGGACGTTTTACCGTCATAAATTATATTTATATCAATCCACGGGGCGCAGAAACAGTTTATCGGATACAGCAGCGTAAAAATTAACACTATGATTATTTGAGATTTTTTCTTTAACATATTTACTCCTTTTTTTAAAGCAACGGATTATGCCGAAAAACTTTAAAATATTTCAAAGTATACATTATGAATATTTTAAACCATGTTTTCTTATAAATACATTTTAACAATTTTAATTGAAAGTTGCAACTAAAAAGCAAAAAAAATATTAAAATTGGTGTTCTACTCGAAAGAAATAAGATATTGCTTTTATAAAAGAGTAAAAGAAAAAGCGGAATATTTTTTTTATGTATATCATATATTTATATATAGGGAACTGCTGAGTTTATTAACTATATATTTTATACAAATATCAAATAATACTAAACACAGATTAATCCGCGGATAAAAATTTAAGAGCGTTTATGAAGGAAAATTTTTAATGTCAAAAACTTCGTGGCGTAAGAAATTTGAGTGAATAAATTTTTATCAGTTATTTGAACGGTGTTTAGTACATAAGGAAACATAGCGCGATTTAAAATAAAAGTAATTTCAGCGTAAGTGTTATTTTTTATTAACTTATAGCGAACAAATAAAAGAATGAACAAAGAGATTTTAATAAATCTGATATATTAAGGAATTATTTTATTGTTTCGTGCTGAAAAATTTGAGAATTATTATAGAGTGTATTTTTTCAGGAAATTACTTTTATTACTTTTACGCGGTGTTTCCTAAAAACGAGAAATTAAACAGAGCGTATCTGAGGCTATATAACGGTTATTAAAACTGTATGAATAATAAATTTCTCGTGAGTGAAAATGTTTTTTGCTTGGGGAAATGTCCTCAAAATTATAAAAAACAAGACGCAGTTAAAAATATTTATGGAGGGGTTTTATGATTTATTCCAGAAATTATGCAAGAATGTTTGTTACTTTAAAACAGGAAATTTCAGAGTATTCTTATGATTTTAAAGAGGCTATGGGAAGATGCGTAATTGAGGTTAGATTTGGAAAAGGCCGTTTTTCCACTTATATCCAAGGTTTGAGAAAAGGCGATTACAGTATATTTTTTATAAGCTGTAAAGGCGGGAGAAACATCGGCGTAAATATGGGGAAAATATCCGCTGATTTAGGAGGAAAAGGAGAGCTTAAAACAGAGTTTGACCCGGAGAATATTTTTGGTACGAAACTTAAAATAGAAGATTTTCATGTTGTGGCTATTATGCCTTTTGAAAGTGCTACGGTTAAGGCTTTATTGACGGGTTATGTAGGCGGGGCCGTGCAATGGAAAGAGGGATTTTCATTTTTTAAGGCTAATGACGGCGATTCTTTTGAGGCGGCTAAAGAAGAAAGTATCTCTGAGAGCAGAGAAGAAACAGAGAGTGATTTTAGCGGGAATTTAAAAGATTCCCAAGATTCAGAGGATTTTCAGGAGACTCAGGCGGAAGAGATTAGAGAGGAAGGTACATATGGCGAGATTTCAGAGGAAAGCGACGAGGATTATGGCGAGGTGACAAGTAATGAGGAAATGGGAGAAACGGAAACTGAAATAAAAGATGAGGAAAACAGCGACGCGTACGAGGCTAAAAAAGAGAACGAAGAGGAAACGAAAGCGGATGATGACGCTTTAGATGTTGAGAATTGCGCGTGCGCCTGTGAGGAAATTGAGGAAGAGGAGGAAAGAGAGAACACGTCTTTTAAGGATTTAAAAGAAGTTGGGGACAATTTTAATGACATAATTAAAAAATTTAAAAAAGGGATAAAAGAAATCGAAAAACTTAAAGATGATAAAGAGAAAAAAGAATTGAGAAAATCAAAGATTATTAATATGGAAGACGTAAAAGAGAAAAATCTAAAAAGGAATTACGCTCTTGATTATATATTTGAGAATAACGCCAAAATGACGCCGTTTCAAAGCCAGAGGAAGGATGTTGAGTGGGTTAGAATTGATTTAAGCGAGCTTGTCGTGTTACCAGGTAAAGTATGGCTTTATTTAAACAATCCTTTTGTAAGTTTTTCTGAGAAAAAATATAAACACCTTATACTTGGCAGATTTTATGAGGGAGGAAAGGAAAAATATATTTTGGGAGTACCCGGAAAATATTTTTCAGACTACAGGCTTGAGGCGAGTATTCAAGGGTTTAAACAGTTTAAGTGCTGTGAGAATAAACTGCCTGTGGACGGTGATTACGGATACTGGATTTTGAATATTGATAAAAACCTTGATAAAAAATAAAGCTCTTGCGGTATTTTTTATATTGTGGTAATATCTTCACATAAACACCAATTATAAGAACAGCTCTACAAAGATTTTGTTTATAGTCAACTAATTTACAAGCAATTTTGGTATAAATTAAAAAAGGATATTTTGTTCGAAACTTTAGCGAAAGGCGTTTCGCTATTTTAAACGCCAAAAGTGTAAAGAAATATTGAGTAAAATATTTTTTTCTATCATCCGCATATTCCGAAATCGCTGTAAAAAATAATGAAACCATATAGATAATGACGATATATGTATAGACTAGAGAGTATTTGAAAACTAAAATACGCGCGAAAAATTATAAAAAATAAAACGAAACAGAAAAGCTTTTCTGTTTAATTGGATCGTTTTCGTTTATTTTTTAATAATTTTTTGGATATTTCGCGTATACGACTAATAGCTTATGATAGTTTTCAGATACGCCCTAATAAAAATTATTTTTTTAAAGTTCTTATAGTTATTGTTTTGACTGTAATGTTTTTAAAGTTTTCAGGAATCTGATATAAGGTACTGATGTTATGTGGAGGATTATAAAATGCGTATAAGAAAAAAGCCGTGGGCAGAAAATGAGTTTAACACAAACGCGAATTACATTAAGGAACCTCAAGAATTTAAGGGAAAATGGAGGGATTTTTTTGGAAATGAGAATCCTATTCATATTGAGATAGGCTGTGGAAAGGGACAATTTATAACAACTATGTCTAAAATATATACGGATATAAATTATATCGCTATTGAGAGGCAAAGCATGGTTATAGCTTCCGCTTTGAAAAAAGGAAGGGAAAAAAATGTCGGGAAAAATCTCGCTTTTTTTTCCGCTGATGTTGAGAATTTAAAGAATTTTTTTGAGGCTGCGGAAGTTAAGAGAATTTATATTAATTTTTGCGACCCGTGGCCTAACAAAAAAAAATGGGCTAAAAGAAGACTTACTCATAAAAACTTTTTAAAGATTTATGAGGAAATTTTCTCTGAGAAAGGAGAGGTCTTTTTTAAAACGGATAACAGAATTTTATTTGAGTTTTCTTTAAATGAATTTGAGGCACGGGAAAATTGGAAAATGAAAAACATTTCCCTTGATTTACATAACAGCGAATTTCAGGGAAATGTTATGACAGAATATGAGGAAAAATTTTCAGGCAGGGGCATGCCTATTTTCAGGCTTGAGGCGGATTTTTACAATTCATTGAACACTATGGCGAAAAAATAAGCCGATTTGTAATTTATGAGAGAAAAACGAGTCAGTGTTTTTTTATAGAAAATAAATTTTGTTAGAGAGTATCTGAAAACAAAAATACGCGCGAAAAATTATAAAAAATAAAACGAAACAGAAAGGCTTTTCTGTTTAA